>JAEYON010000027.1 GCA_023411645.1 Bacillota bacterium
TAGAACATGAGCGAAAACCGGATGAAGGCGGCCAAACACAAAAGTTATAAAGGTAAACAAATATGGAAACAGAAACCAAAATATTTTCTACAAATATTTTTTTAGGTACTTGCATTGTTCCGCTGGATGTAGTAAAATATCTCTTGCTGTGACATGACATACGATGAAATGGGAGATTGCTATTCTTTGAAGTAGGGAACTTCCATTGAGAATGTCCGATTCATGAAACCGGGCGACAAGTCACTGTACATTTTGCGAGAACACAGAAAGTGTGTCTGTTTGTAAAGTACAGCCCAGGTTTTTACTAGCCTTATGGCTATGTAAGCATCTGGGTTTTAAAATAGCAAAACATGAAACACCCGGCATAGTGTACAGAAAAAGCTTGTTGTACGTAACAATCAAAAGGTGGCGTCTCCTAACACAAGGGAATAACGCATGGTCCAGATCATAGATGTTGAACCGGGTTATTCAAAAGGGTACATTCCTTAAAATATAGGAATACCCAGTGTTAAGAAAGGAATGTCCCCTAACATAAGACAGGAGGTTATTGTATGGCAAACAATCAAAAAATCAGAATCAGACTGAAAGCATTTGATCATCAGGTACTTGATCAGTCGGCCGAGAAAATTGTCGATACTGCGAAAAGAACCGGTGCACAGGTTTCAGGACCTGTTCCGCTTCCGACACAGAAGGAAATCATGACAATACTCAGGGCCCCTCACAAGTATAAAGATGCACGTGAGCAATTTGAGATGAGAACTCACAAGAGACTTATAGACATACTGATGCCAACACCAAAAACGGTTGATGCGCTCATGAGACTGGATTTACCGGCCGGCGTTGATATAGAGATCAAGCTGTAAATGCTTTGATACGTCAATTGCAGTAAAATGAGTGATCATGTTCACAAGCGATTGTGAACCAATGATAATTAGGAGGTTTTTTAATGAACAAGTTTATTCTTGGTAAGAAAATCGGCATGACACAGATATTCAACGATGCCGGTCTGGCAATTCCGGTGACAGTCATACAGGCTGGCCCGTGTGCTGTTGTCCAGAAGAAAACAGTTGAGAATGACGGCTATACGGCAATAAAGCTTGGATTTGGCGAAGTCCAGGAAAAAAAGCTGAATAAGCCTGACAAGGGTTTATTTGCAAAGATAAAAGTGGCTTCAAAGAAATATCTGAAGGAATTCAGAACTGATGATGCGGACAAGTATGAAGTGGGCCAGGAAGTCAAGGTGGCCGACATGTTCAGCGACGGCGACATCATTGATGTTAGCGGTATATCAAAAGGTAAAGGCTTTCAAGGTACCATCAGGCGGTATGGTCAAAGTCGCGGCCTTGAAACTCACGGCTCCATGTATCATAGAAGAGTAGGTTCAATGGGCGCCGGTACAAGCCCTGGAAGAGTTTACAAAGGAAAGAAAGAGCCGGGTCATATGGGAACGGATAAAGTAACGATCCAGAACCTGAACGTAGTCAAAGTTGATGCAGAAAGAAATCTGCTTCTCGTTAAAGGCGCAGTTCCGGGACCCAAAGGTGGTCTGGTCGTTGTAAAAGGAGCCGTTAAATCCGGCAAGTAATTCAGATGGGAGGAGGAAGCGATTATGCCAAAAGTTGACTTATACAATATGAAAGGCGAGACGGTCGGCGAAATTGAACTGAACGACGATATTTTCGGAATCAAGGTCAATAATAATGCCGTACATCTTGCTGTACAAAATCAATTAGCTAATAAAAGGCAAGGTACACAGTCCACCAAAACCAAAAGTGAGGTAAGAGGCGGTGGTATCAAGCCGTGGAGACAAAAAGGCACAGGCAGGGCAAGACAAGGCAGCATCCGGTCTGCTCAGTGGATTAAGGGTGGTATTGTTCTTGGACCTAAGCCCAGAAGTTATTCTTACACTATTCCGAAGAAACTGAAGAAGCTGGCTCTTAAGTCTGCTCTCACATCAAAGGTTAACGGTAATGAGCTTATGGTTCTTGACCAGTTGAGCTTTGACAGTATCAAAACAAAACAAATGGCAAATGTGTTGGATTCATTGAAGGTGGAAACCAGCGCATTGATCGTTCTCAACGGCAAAAATGAAACTGTTGAGAAATCTGCAAGAAACATACCCGGTGTAAAAACTGCATTTGTGAATACGATAAATGTATTTGACATTCTCAAATATGACAAGTTCATAATCACGAAAGATGCTGTTGAAAAGGTCGAGGAGGTGTATGCATAATGAGAACTCCGGAAGATATCATCTTAAGACCGTTTATTACTGAAAAAAGCAACATCGATGTGGCCAGCGGAAAGTACACATTTATCGTAAATGTAAATGCGACTAAATCTGAAATCAAGCAGGCTGCCGAGAGACTCTTTCAGGTTAAGGTGCTTGCGGTGAACACGCTGAACTATGAGGGAAAGATCAAGAGAATGGGCGTTCACACAGGACCAAGGCCGGATTGGAAAAAAGCGGTAATTAAAATAGACCTTGATCCGAAGCCGGAAACATATCTGGCGAAGGGCGGCAAGGAAACAGTCAGCAGCAAAAAGTATAAAACAAGCATTGAAGAGTACGGCGTAACGCAGTAAGGATCTGGCTTTGCGTCAGCAAAACGATGTCCGGTAATAAAGCAAAGTTATTACGTTTTCAAGATTAAGGAGTGAGAAGACATGGCAGTAAAAAAGTATAGTCCTACTTCTCCCGCCAGAAGGTTCATGACGGTTTCCACTTTTGAGGAAATAACCAAGACCGAACCTGAAAAGTCTCTTTTGGAGACTTTGAAGAAAACAGGCGGAAGAAATGTTTACGGCAGGATCACCGTGCGCCACAGAGGTGGCGGAGCAACTCGCAAATATAGAGTTATAGATTTTAAAAGAGATAAAGACGGCATTAATGCTAAGGTAGCCGCAATTGAATATGATCCAAACAGGACTGCAAATATTGCTCTTCTCTACTATGTAGACGGAGAAAAAAGGTATATACTAGCACCTGTTGACCTGAAAGTCGGCGACATCATAGAGTCGGGACCGGAAGCAGATATTAAACCGGGAAACTCTCTTCCGCTTGCCAACATACCAGTCGGCACCCTGATACACAACATCGAGCTGAAACCCGGCAAAGGCGGGCAGCTTGTAAGGGCAGCAGGAAATTCAGCCCAACTCATGGCAAAGGAAGGCGATTATGCGCAGGTAAGGCTTCCTTCCGGTGAAGTTAGAATGATTAGAATACAATGCAAAGCATCCATTGGACAGCTGAGCAATATTGAAAATGAAAATATTTCAATTGGTAAGGCCGGCAGGAAAAGATGGATGGGTATCAGACCTACTGTACGCGGCGTTGTTATGAATCCGGTAGATCATCCTCACGGTGGTGGTGAAGGTAAGTCCCCAATCGGAAGGCCAAGTCCGGTAACTCCCTGGGGTAAGCCGACACTTGGTTATAAAACAAGGAAGAAGAAAAACAAATCTGATAAGTTCATAGTCAAGAGAAGGAATCAGAAATAACAAATGTTACGGGAATCCGAAGTAAGGAAAGGAGGACTGACACCAAATGAGCAGATCTTTAAAGAAAGGACCATATGTTGATTTACGACTCCTCAAAAGAATAGAGGATATGAACAAGGTAAACGACAAGAAAGTGCTGAAGAGCTGGTCCAGAGCATCAACAATATACCCTCAGATGGTTGGACATACTATCGCAGTACATGACGGCAGAAAGCATGTACCAGTATATATAACCGAAGATATGGTGGGCCACAAGCTTGGGGAATTTGCACCGACAAGAACATTCAGAGGTCACGGGCACCATACCGAAAAGTCAACTTCCCTGAAGTAATATTGTACAAAACAAGCTTAATGCCGAAAGGAGGAATTCCAGTTGGAAAAGAAGGTCAAATCGAAAGAAGAACTTCTTAAGGAAAAGGATCAAATTCTGGATGAATATAATAAGACCAGCAGACAATTTCAAAAGCCTGCTTTGTTGACCAAGAAAGAGAAGAAGGTTCTTGGCGTTGGTAAAGACGAAGGAAGAGCGGTTCTGAAGTATGCAAGAATATCTTCCAGAAAAGTTAAAATTGTTCTTGATCTTATAAAAGGTAAAGGTATTGATGAGGCTTATGCTATCGTTAGATATACGCCGAAATCTGCTTCAGAAGTAATCTACAAGCTTTTGAAATCAGCTGAGGCCAATGCTACCAATGATCCTACAAAAGGGCTTTCCAGAGACGGTCTTGTTGTAGCTGAAGCATATGCATCACAAGGGCCGACACTTAAGAGGATCATGCCGAGGGCAAAGGGCAGGGCAAACAGGATCAGAAAGAGGACCAGCCACATTACTGTTGTATTAAAGGAAAAGTGATATACCCGCAGAAATATGTGTAGAAGGAGGTTTGATGATGGGCCAGAAGGTAAATCCACATGGATTGAGAATAGGTATAATCAAGGATTGGGATACCAAATGGTATGCCAATAGTAAAAATTTTGGTGATTTTCTTGTGGAAGACAATAAAATCAGAAAATATGTCAAAAACAAGTTATATATTTCCGGAGTATCGAGAATTGAGATCGAAAGGGCTGCGAACAAGATCAAGGTCAATGTTCATACAGCTAAGCCCGGCATTGTTATCGGAAAGGGTGGCGCCGGCATTGAAGAACTTCGTAAGGAAGTTGAAGATCTTACCGGTAAGAGCGTTCTGATTAATATTACGGAAATAAAGACTCCTGAACTTGACGCTCAGTTGGTCGCTGAGAACATTGCCTCACAGCTTGAGAAAAGAATTTCGTTCAGAAGAGCAATGAAGCAGGCGATGTCAAGAGCCATGAAGCTTGGAGCAAAGGGTATAAAAACTGGCGTTTCCGGCAGACTCGGCGGCGCTGAAATCGCAAGAAGAGAGCATTATCATGAGGGAACCATACCACTCCAGACTTTAAGAGCAGATATCGACTATGGCTTTGCAGAAGCGAATACTACTTACGGAAAGCTTGGCGTAAAAACCTGGATATACAAGGGTGAAGTGCTTCCCGCTGTCAAGAAGGAAAAGAAAGCGGAAGGAGGCGATCGGTAATGTTAATGCCGAAAAGAGTAAAGCGTAGAAGAGTACACAGAGGCAGGATGACTGGAGTTGCTACCAGAGGAAACTTCCTGTCAAATGGTGAATACGGTTTACAGGCAACTGAACCCGCGTGGATCACAAGCAATCAGATCGAAGCGGCCAGAATTGCAATGACAAGGTTTACAAAAAGAGGCGGTCAGGTTTGGATAAAAATTTTCCCTGACAAGCCAGTTACTAAGAAACCGGCTGAAACCCGCATGGGTAGCGGTAAGGGTTCACCTGAGTACTGGGTCGCGGTAGTAAAACCTGGGAGAGTATTATTTGAAATTGCGGGAGTATCAGAGGAAGCTGCAAGAGAAGCTATGCGACTGGCAATGCACAAGCTTCCGGTAAAGTGCAAATTCGTAACCCGCAATAATGAAATGGGTGGTGACGAGAATGAAAGTCAGTGAAATGAGAGATAAGACACAGGCAGAACTTCAGAAGGAACTGACCGAACTCAAGTCGGAGCTGTTCAAACTTCGTTTCCAGCTTGTCACAAACCAACTGGAAAATCCAATGAAGCTGAAGGATGTCAAAAAATCAATCGCACGGGTTAAGACTGTGATAAGAGAAAGAGAAATCAAAGGGATACAGGCTTAATTATGAGTATTAGGAAAGGAGGTATCAGCTTGGAAGAAAGAGCAATGAGGAAGACCAGAACAGGTAAGGTTGTCAGTGACAAGATGGATAAAACGATTGTTGTTGCGATAGAGACAAGCGTAAAGCACCCGTTGTACAAAAAAATTATCAAAAGGACATATAAGCTGAAGGCTCATGACGAGAATAATGAATGTGCAATTGGCGATAAGGTAAAGGTAATGGAGACCCGCCCGCTTAGTAAGGATAAAAGGTGGAGGCTCGTCGAGATCGTAGAAAAGGCTCGTTAATAGAGGAGTTCAATAGTTGCTGGAAGGAGGTACTGATATGATCCAAGTTCAGTCTATGGTAAAGTCAGCAGATAATACTGGAGCAAAAGAAATGATGTGTATCAAGGTTCTTGGCGGCTCCATGAGAAGATATGCAAATATAGGCGATGTAATCGTAGCATCCGTTAAAAGCGCAACACCCGGCGGAGTTGTTAAAAAGGGTGAGATTGTCAAGTGTGTTATCGTACGTACCAGAAAAGGTGTAAGAAGGCCGGATGGTTCGTATATAAAGTTTGATGAGAATGCCGCAGTAATAATAAAGGATGATAAAAACCCCAGAGGAACACGTATATTTGGCCCTGTTGCGAGAGAATTGAGAGAAAAGGAATACATGAAGATACTCTCGCTCGCGCCGGAAGTTCTGTAGGAGGAGGTGGCTTAAATTGGCGAACAATGTGCATGTAAAAACTGGAGATACGGTATATGTACTCTCAGGTAAGGATAAGGGTAAAAAAGGCAAGGTGCTTGTAGTAAACCCGGATGACATGTCTGTGCTTGTTGAAGGCGTAAACATGAACACGAAGCATAAAAAACCAAGAGGCAGATACCAGCAAGGTGGTATAATTCATCAGGAATCACCGATCAGCAGTTCAAAAGTAATGCTGGTATGTGCAAGATGCAAAGCGCCGACCAAAGTTTCGAAGGTTGTTCACGAAAACGGTCAGAAGGATCGTGTTTGTAAGAGGTGTGGAGAGGTTGTAGACACACAGAAAGAGTCAAAGGAAGATTAATAAAGGTCTTCTGAAAGGAGGTTAAGGTCTAATGGCCAGGCTTAAGGACAAATATACACAGGAAGTAAAACCTGCATTGCAGGCAAAGTTTAAATATTCCAGCGTAATGCAGCTGCCGAGACTTGAAAAGGTAGTGCTCAACATGGGAGTTGGAGAAGTAAAGGAAAACCCCAAAGCACTGGATGCAGCTGTGAATGATATGACAATTATAACCGGACAGAGACCGGTTATAACCAAGGCGAAGAAATCAGTCGCGAATTTTAAACTCAGAGAAGGAATGAATATAGGTTGTAAGGTAACGCTCCGCGGCGATAAGATGTACAACTTCGTCGATAAGCTGTTCAACGCGGCACTTCCCAGAGTTAGAGACTTCAGAGGAGTTTCTGGCAATGCTTTTGACGGAAGAGGCAATTACACTTTAGGTGTAAGAGACCAGCTGATATTTCCGGAAATAGAGTATGATAAGGTAGACAAGGCCAGAGGTATGGATGTCGTATTTGTTACCACTGCCAAAACAGACGAGGAAGCAAAAGAGCTTCTGAAGCTTTTGGGAATGCCTTTCAGTCAATAAAAGGAAAGGTATGGAAGGAGGATAAACGTGGCAAAAAAGTCAATGATTCTTAAACAACAAAGAAGTCCGAAATTCAGCACCAGGGCCTATAATAGATGCAAGATCTGCGGAAGGCCTCACGCATACATGAGGAAGTTTGGAGTGTGCCGTGTGTGCTTCAGAGTTCTGGCTTATAAAGGGCAGATACCTGGCGTAAGAAAAGCCAGCTGGTAACAAATTTTGGAAGGAGGTTAAACATATGCAAATCACAGACGCTATCGCTGACATGTTGACGAGGGTCAGGAATGCCAGTACAGCAAAACATGAATCCGTTGATATCCCGGCATCCAACATAAAAAAAGATATTGCTCGTATATTGTTGGACGAGGGTTATGTTAAGAATGTCGAGTTTATAGAAGACGATAAGCAGGGACTTATTAGACTGGCTCTGAAATATACTGCAGGAAAGCAGAGTGTTATTTCCGGTATAAAGAGGATCAGTAAACCCGGACTCAGAGTTTATGCCAACAAGGAAGAGCTTCCAAAGGTTCTTGGCGGACTCGGTGTAGCGGTTATTTCTACATCAAGAGGCGTTATGACAGATAAAAAAGCAAGGGCTGAAGGGATAGGCGGAGAAGTGCTTGCTTTCATTTGGTAAGATAAACTGCTTGCAGCAGGCTACTATGGTAATTCAAGCGCTTACGCGTTGAATAAAAACTGCTTGCAGCAGGCTATTAAGGAAATTTAATCGCTTACGCGTTAAATGTATCTGAAAAGGGTTCGAGAGAGCTCATAATTTAAAGAACAGGAGGTGCACGTATATGTCAAGAATAGGTAAGATGCCTATTGAAATACCCGCAGGTGTAAACGTTGATATCAAAGGCAGTGTTGTAACTGTAAAAGGACCCAAAGGTACTTTGACAAAAGAATTGCACAACGATATGATCATAAAAATTGAGGGCACCCAGATTGTTGTATTAAGGCCTTCAGAGGAAAAAATGCACAAAGCTCTTCACGGATTGACAAGGACACTGGTAAGCAACATGGTGGAAGGTGTCACAAATGGCTTTCAGAAGGTGCTTGATGTGAACGGCGTCGGTTACAGAGTACAGAAGCAGGGTAAGAAACTGATACTAACTCTTGGATTTTCACATCCGGTAGAAATGGAAGAACCTGAAGGGATTACTGTTGATATACCTGCTCCCAATAAAATTATTGTAAAAGGCTGCGATAAGCAAGAGGTTGGTGAGTTCGCTGCAAAGATCAGGAAGAAGAGACCACCTGAGGTTTACAAGGGCAAGGGTATCAAGTATGAAACTGAGGTAATCAGACGCAAGGAAGGCAAAGCAGGCGCTAAAGCCAAGTAGGAAGGAGCTGAAAAGAAATGATAAACAAGCCGAACAAAAATGAAATCAGGCTGAGAAAACATGACAGGGTCCGCAAAAAAATCACTGGGACGTCTGAGCGTCCAAGGCTCAATGTTTTTAGAAGCTTAAAGAATATATACGTACAGGTCATCGATGACACAACCGGTCAGACACTTGTTTCAGCCTCAACGCTTGACGAAGCCCTCAAGGGTAAGCTTGCCTACGGCGGCAATAAGAGTGCGGCCAGGGAAGTCGGCAAGCTGATCGGTGAAAAGGCTATTGAGAAGGGTATCAAACTTGTCGTATTTGACAGAGGCGGGTATCTGTATCATGGTAGAGTAAAGGATCTCGCAGAAGGTGCAAGGGAAGCTGGACTTGAATTCTAAGACAGATGCATTTGGAGAGAGACTAAAAGGAAGCAGATTTGAATGAGGAGGGATGGAGTTTGCAGCGCATTGATGCTGGAACGTTAGATCTTAAAGAAAAGGTCGTTAAAATAGGACGTGTTACCAAAGTTGTAAAGGGCGGCAGAAATTTCCGTTTTAGTGCTCTGGTAGTCGTTGGGGATGAAAACGGCTATATCGGAAGCGGAATAGGGAAAGCAGCTGAAATACCCGACGCTATCAGAAAGGGAATTGATGATGCAAAGAAGAACCTGATGAAGGTGCCTCTTGTTGATACAACGATCCCACATGAAGCAATCGGACAGTATGGCGCAGGAAGAGTTCTTCTGAAGCCGGCCGGCCCTGGTACTGGTGTTATTGCAGGCGGCCCAGTCAGAGCTGTTCTCGAGTTGGCCGGTGTACGCGATATAAGAACGAAGTCACTGGGATCAAACAACCCGATCAACATGGTAAACGCTACGATCCAGGCATTGTCACAGCTGAAAACAGTTGAAGATGTTGCCAGGCTTCGCGGTAAAACCGCAGAAGAAATAATGGGTTAGGAGGATACAACAGTGGCAAAGCTTAAAATAAAACTGATCAAAAGCACTAACAAGAGCCTGCGAAATCATAAGGCTACTGTAGCAGCTCTTGGTTTAAAGAAAATAGGCAGTACTGTGGAACATCAGGACACTCCTCAAATCAGAGGAATGATAAAAACGGTATCGCACCTGGTATCCGTAGAAGAAATATAAGGGAGGTGTAAAAGGTGAAACTACATGAATTGCAACCTGTACCGGGCGCCAAAAAGGCTCCGACCAGAAAAGGTAGAGGTCCGGGTTCGGGCAACGGCAAGACCGGCGGCCACGGACACAAGGGTCAGAATGCAAGAGCTGGCGGCGGTGTAAGGCCAGGTTTCGAAGGCGGTCAGATGCCTCTTTATAGAAGGGTACCCAAGAGAGGTTTCAATAATAAGGATTTTGCAAAGGTTTATGCAGAAATCAATGTGTCGACCTTAAATATGTTTGAGGACGGTACGGTAGTAAACGGCGAATTGCTGAAAGCAAACGGTGTTACAAAGAAATTATATGATGGAGTTTCCGTACTAGGAAATGGAGAACTTACTAAGAAGCTCACTGTCCAAGCTGCAAGATTCACCAAGACAGCTTCTGAAAAGATTGAGGCTGCAGGAGGAAAGGTAGAGGTGGTATAGAATGGGCGGAATGTTAGATACTCTGCGTAATGCATGGAAAATACCTGATTTACGTAAAAGAATTCTATTCACAATCGCAATGCTGATCGTTTATAGATTGGGTTCTTTTATACCAAATCCGGGCGTTGATCCTGTGAAATTTTCAGAAATCCTTACTTCAGCCGGATCGCTCGGCGGTTTTCTGGATATTGTTTCGGGCGGTGCGTTTAAGCTGGCATCTATATTTGCCATGAGTATTACACCATACATCAATTCATCGATCATTATGCAGCTGCTGGCCGTCGCCATTCCTGCACTTGAAAGACTGCAGAAGGAAGGCGATGAGGGCAGAAAGGTGATACAACAATATGTCAGATATGGAACTGTTGTACTAGGCATGGTTCAGTCTATTGCCTTGTATATCACCCTTCAGTCAAGCGGCGGTGTTGTTGACAATGGAAGCGTATGGAGCTTCATGACTATTACATTATCATTCACCGCAGGTACTGCATTCCTGATGTGGCTTGGCGAGCAGATCACGGAGTATGGTATAGGAAACGGTATTTCAATGATTATTTTTGCGGGTATTGTTTCGAGAGGCCCCTCCGGTGTGCAAGGTCTCATAGCCAACTATGAACTCGGCAACTTCGGCTCTGGAGTTCTTGGAATCCTGGCGATCATTGGCATATTAGTGATGTTCGTAGTTGTCATAGCAGGTGTTATCTGGGTACAAGAAGCTGAGAGAAGGATTCCGATCCAGTATGCAAAACGTGTTGTAGGCAGAAAAATGTACGGCGGGCAGAGCACACATCTGCCGATAAAGGTTAACCTGGCCGGTGTTATTCCGATCATTTTTGCAATGTCCATTATGATGTTCCCTTCAACGATCGTCACGATGTTCTTTGCAAACTCGGATAACTGGTTCGTCAAATTGTTCAAAGACCCTCAACAGAATGCATTATATATTATTATATATGCGCTGCTGATTTTATTCTTCACCTTCTTCTATTCGGTTATGCAGTTCAATCCGATAGAGATTGCAAACAATATGAAGAAAAACGGCGGATTCATTCCCGGTTACAGACCCGGAAAGGCTACATCGGACTATATCACCAAGGTGCTGAACAGGATTACATGGTTCGGCGGATTTTTCCTTGCCATCATTACCATTGCTCCAATCATACTTGGTAATATTACAAAGATACCTGGAATCTGGTTCGGAGGTACGGCAGTATTAATTCTTGTCGGTGTCGCACTTGATACGGTAAAAGCAATTGAGTCGCAGATGCTGATGAGGCACTATAAAGGATTTTTGGAATAATGATCGCGGTACAAGGGAGAAAATGATGAGACTTGTTATTTTGGGTGCACCGGGTGCAGGTAAAGGAACACAAGCGGTTATCCTTTCTGAGAAACTGAAGATTCCTCACATATCGACCGGTGATATATTCAGAAGCAATATTAAAATGGGAACTCCTTTGGGGAAACTGGCGAAGCAATATATCGACAATGGTGATCTGGTTCCCGATGAGGTCACCATAGGCATTGTAAAGGAAAGACTTCAGCAGGAGGATTGCAGGAACGGCTTTATTCTCGATGGGTTTCCGCGAACGATACATCAGGCAGAGAGTTTGGATAGCATACTAGCGGAAATGGGCATTGCAATTGATCATGTTTTGGATATATGTGTAGAAGATGAGATTATCATTAAAAGACTTTCGGGCAGAAGGATCTGTCCGGAATGTAATATGAACTACCATATGAATTCCGATGAATCTGCCCGGACAGGTATTTGCGGCAGATGCGGTGCAAAGCTCGTCCAGAGGGAGGATGACCGGGAAGACACGGTTATAAACCGCTTGCAAACATACCATAACCAGACGGAGCCGTTAATAGGCTATTACAAGGAAAAGGGCATTCTGCGAGAGGTTTCGGGACGGAATAGAATTACTGATACAACGGTCGATATCTATAGAGTGTTAGGGATGAAAGAATGATTTCTATTAAATCAAGGTCCGAGCTGGAATTGATGAGCAGGGCCGGCGAAATTGTGGCGACTGCTCTCAAGCTGGTGGAGGAAGCGGTTAAGCCCGGTGTTACGACATCAGAACTTGATCGGATAGCAGAGAAGTATATACTCAGTCAGAAAGCGATACCACTTTTCAAAGGAGTGCCGTGTTCTGTCAGAGGAGGGATAGATTTCCCGGGAACTATTTGCGCATCGGTCAATGACGAGGTTATACACGGGATACCGGGTTTAAGAGAGTTAAAAGATGGAGATATTATAAGCGTTGATATTGGAGCCAGCTGTGAAGGGTATTGCGGCGATGCGGCAAGGACTTTCCCGGTAGGGAATGTTTCGCTGGAAGCACAAAAGCTGATACAGGTGACCCAACAAAGTTTTTTTGAAGGAATAAAATATGCAAAAAAAGGAAACCGTATAATAGATATCTCCAGAGCAGTACAGCAATACGCAGAAAAGAACGGATTCTCTGTGGTTCGGGAGTTTGTCGGACACGGGATTGGCAGAGAATTATGGGAACCTCCTCAAATTCCAAACTACGCTACCCGCGAGAGGGGGCCGAGGCTTGAGCCGGGGATGACATTGGCGATCGAACCCATGATAAATCAGGGTGCTTATAATATAAAGATACTCCATGATAAATGGACTGTAGTTACAGCGGATGGGAAATATTCTGCACATTATGAAAACACAATTGCTGTAACGGAGGATGAGCCGGATATCATGACAAAGCTCAGGGGTGAGATTTTTTGAATACAGTTTTAGGCCAGATTGTTGTTTCCAGGGCCGGAAGAGATGCTGGAAAGAGATTTGTTGTAGTGAAAGTGGTCGATGATTCCTTTGTGGAAATTTCCGATGGTGATCTTCGGAAGATAGAAAAACCAAAAAGGAAGAAAATCAAGCATTTGAAATGCACAGACGAGAAGGCTGAAATCCTTGCGGAAAAGCTGAAGAACAGCGGCAGAATAACAAATGCGGAAATAAGAAAAGCACTGGCGGGTCTGGATAGTTGATAAGGAGGTTTTGAAGTTTGGCAAAAGACGATATTATTGAGGTTGAAGGCAAGATTATTGAAGCATTACCCAACGCAATGTTTCAAGTGGAGCTTGAAAACGGACATAAAGTGCTTGCACACATATCAGGCAAGCTAAGAATGAATTTTATCAGGATTCTACCGGGGGACAAGGTAACATTGGAATTGTCTCCATACGATCTGACCCGCGGAAGAATTACCTGGAGAGCAAAATAGAGATTGGCTGTGGGCTTGTAAAAGAATAAACGAGTGGGAGGGTTTAAAATGAAAGTAAAACCGTCTGTAAAAGCAATGTGCGAGAAGTGTAAAATAATTAAAAGAAAAGGTAAAATAATGGTGATTTGTGAAAATCCAAAGCACAAACAAAAACAGGGATAAATTCATAGGACAATTGATAATTGAAATCAATGGAACAAGCTTGTAATAAAGCAAAGTATGTGATATAATTTTAGCTTGATTTGTAATCAATTATCAATTTTCCTATCCAGATTTGAATTGACCACTCTGGAGCGGCTGCATGTAAGGGACAACCAAACATGATCCGGGTGTTAATTATAAAAGGAATAAAAGTAAAGGTATATTTTCTGGATGTATAACGGTTAGGAATTTATTTGGAGGTGTTTGACAAGATGGCACGTATTGCCGGAGTAGACCTGCCCAGAGAAAAACGGGTAGAAATTGGGTTGACTTACATCTTTGGTTTGGGAAGATCCAAAGCAAATGAGATTTTGAAGAAAACTGCTATAAACCCCGACACAAGGGTCAGAGACCTGACTGATGACGAGGTAAGCAGACTCAGAGAGATCATAGACAAAGAGTACAAGGTTGAAGGCGACCTTAGAAGAGAGGTTTCTCTCAATATCAAGAGATTAATTGAAATTGGTTGCTATAGAGGCAGAAGGCATAGGCAAGGGTTGCCGGTCAGAGGACAGAAGACCAAAACCAATGCCAGGACAAGAAAAGGTCCTAAGAAGACTGTTGGTGTTCAGAGAAAGAAATCGGTATAAAGGAGGTTGAAGATCGGATGGCAACAAAAACTGCCGGAGCAAAAAGAACGACAAGGAAAAGAAGAGAACGGAAAAATATTGAACGTGGTGCAGCGCATATTCGTTCAACATTTAACAATACAATCGTAACTATCACAGATACTGCCGGAAATGCACTTTCATGGGCAAGTGCAGGCGGACTGGGTTTCAGGGGATCCAAAAAGAGTACTCCTTTCGCGGCGCAGATGGCTGCTGAAACTGCATCAAAGGCTGCTATGGAGCATGGTCTTAAGACCGTTGAGGTTTATGTAAAAGGCCCGGGAGCCGGAAGAGAAGCTGCTATCAGAGCTTTACAGGCTGCTGGACTCGATGTAAGTCTTATCAAGGATGTAACGCCTATTCCGCATAACGGATGCAGGCCACCTAAAAGAAGAAGAGTGTAATATGGAGGTGTTAGAATAGATGGCACGATATACAGATGCATCTTGCAGACTTTGCCGCAGAGAAGGCGAAAAGCTTTTTTTGAAAGGTGAGAGATGCTATACCAATAAATGCTCTGTGGCAAAAAGAGCATATGCTCCTGGACAACATGGACAGCAAAAAAAGAAAATGTCTGAGTATGGTGTTCAGTTACGTGAGAAGCAGAAAGCCAGAAGGTTTTATGGAATTCTTGAAAGTCAGTTCAGAAGCTATTTTGGATTGGCTGTTAAGAGAAAAGGAGTTACCGGTGAGAACCTTCTTCAGATTCTTGAAAGCAGAATTGATAATGTAGTTTATAGACTTGGACTTGCAACATCTAGGCCGGAAGCCAGACAGCTTGTCAGACATGGTCATTTCACACTGAACGGTAAAAAGGTAGATATACCTTCGATCCTATTACAACCTGGTGACGTTATCGCAGTTAAGGATAAATTCAAAGGTTCTGACAAGAGTAAGTCCATTGTTGATATAGCGGGCGGAAAAGTAGTCCCGAAATGGCTTGAATTTGATCCAGAAAACCTGACGGGGAAAGTGGCTTCATTGCCGGCAAGAGAAGAAATTGATCTGCCGATCAGAGAGCACCTTATCGTTGAGTTTTACTCCAAGTAATAACAAGGTACTTTGCTATGTATACCTAAAACAGGAAATAACCAGTTCAACAGGTGCGGCGGAACGGAAAACCTGTTTCCGTTCCACTTAAACCGGAAAAGCAACTGACTATTCCCGCAGTAAAGACAACAGGGTATTAAACAATAGTACTGAAATGATCAGGATTGCGAATCAGTTGCCCTCAAATAAGGCTCGGTTAAAAATATACTTCCGCTTCAATTACGGGGAATGGAGCGGGCTGGTCACACACTACGTATGTTGCTCGCCCATGCGACCGGGTTAGCATAATTCCCCGTGAGTGATTAGAGGAATTTGATTTTTGACGATGCCTAAACAAAATTGCCAGTTAAGGGAGGGTTTTTGTTGATTGAAATAGAAAAACCAAAAATTGAATGTGTCGAATCTACCGAAGACAATATTTATGGAAAGTTTGTAGTCGAACCTCTGGAGAGAGGCTATGGTATTACACTGGGGAACTCCCTCAGGAGAATACTTCTATCCTCGCTGCCGGGAGTGGCTGTCACTTCCATAAAAATTGACGGTGTTCTGCATGAGTTTTCAACGGTACCGGGTGTTATAGAAGATGTTACGGAAATCATCCTCAATGTGAAGAACCTTTCAATGAAGCTTTTCAGCGACGGACCGAAGATCGTCTACATTGATGCAGATGGTGAGGGGCCTATCACAGCAGGTGATATAAAAACAGATGCCGATGTGGAAGTGCTCAATCCGGATCTGCACATCTGTACGTTGAACGGCGAAAGCAGATTTTATATGGAGCTTGTGCTTAATAAAAACAGAGGATACATACCGGCAGAGAAGAACAAGCAATCAGGACAGCCAATTGGTATTATTCCCGTTGACTCCATATATACGCCTGTTAGAAAGGTTAACTACACGGTTGAGAACACCCGCGTAGGTCAGATTACGGATTACGACAAGCTTACTCTGGAAGTATGGACAAATGGAAGTATCAAGCCGGATGAAGCTATAAGCCTAGGAGCAAAGATACTGGGAGAGCATCTGAATCTGTTCATTGATCTTTCCGATCATGCAAAACATACGGAGATCATGGTTGAGAAGGAAGAGACCAAAAAAGAAAAAGTTCTTGAAATGACAATAGAGGAACTTGACCTTTCAGTAAGATCATACAACTGCTTGAAGAGAGCCGGTATAAATACCGTTGAGGATTTGACAAACAAGACGGAAGAAGACATGATGAAGGTTAGAAATCTGGGAAGAAAGTCATTAGAAGAAGTGCTCCAGAAGCTTCACGCCTTGGGATTGTCGCTCGCTCCAAGTGAGGAATAAAAGCATGTATATAGTTAGGGAGGTAAGAGGATAATGCCTACACAAAGGAAGTTAGGACGCGCTACCGATCAGAGAAAAGCATTGCTGAAGAATCAGGTTACTGCTTTACTCAGAAACGGCAGGATTGAGACTACCGAAGCAAGAGCAAAGGAAGTCCAAGCTATTGCTGAAAAGCTGATCACATCGGCTATAAAAGAAGATGGCAACTTTACATCAAAGCAGGTAAAGGTAAGTGCTGCAAAAGTTGACAGCAAAGGCAGAAAGATTACTAAAGCCGCCACTTCGAAAAACGGCAATAAATACGAGGTTGTTGATAGAGAAACAAAGACAGAGATGGTCACTATTGATAATCCTTCCAGACTTGCAGCCAGAAGAAGGGCTATGAACTGGATATACAGAGTCAAGGATGAGAACGGAAAATATATCAATGTAGTCGACAAGCTCTTTGATGAGATTGCCCCTAAGTTCAAGGGTGTCAACGGTGGATACACCAGGATATACAAGCTTGGACCAAGAAGAGGCGACGCTGCTGAGGCGGTACT
This sequence comes from Bacillota bacterium, assembly GCA_023411645.1. Classification (GTDB taxonomy): domain Bacteria; phylum Bacillota; class Clostridia; order Acetivibrionales; family DTU013; genus JAEYRF01. The sequence goes on from JAEYON010000027.1 coordinate 17,224, forward strand.
GCTTGAGTTAACTAAGTAAGGATCGACTAAAAGTAATGATAGGGATTGCCGTTAACCACGTGCCAATCCCTTATTTTGTTATGGTCATTCCCCGAAGCAGAATCTGACAAAATTGAGTAGGCTCAGATTTTACTTTCTGAGAAAGGAGGCATATTGTCAATGGATAGAAACATTGTTGAATTGGAAAATGTAAGTTATGTATATAACTCCAACAGTGAGGAAAGACCAAGTGTGACAGCTTTACAGGATGTGGATCTGAATATACTGGAGGGTGAATTTCTTGCTGTTCTCGGTAGAAACGGTTCGGGTAAATCAACCCTGGCCAAGTTGATGAATGCATTGCTTTTGCCTGCTTCAGGAACGGTTATTGTTAACGGTTTCAATACTCTCAATGATGAGCTCCTCTGGGATATCCGCAGTTCAACAGGAATGGTGTTCCAGAATCCTGACAATCAGATTGTTGGGACGGTAGTGGAAGAGGATGTTGCATTCGGACCTGAAAACCTGGGCATTCCGCCTGAAGAAATAAGGACTCGCGTGGATGAAGCCCTTGAGATCATTGATATGACGGAATTTAAGGACCATGCGCCTCATTTGCTTTCAGGGGGTCAGAAGCAAAGGGTAGCCATTGCAGGGATTCTTGCAATGAAACCAAAATGTATAGTACTCGATGAGGCCACGGCTATGCTGGATCCGATTGGCAGAAAAGAGGTAATGCGGATCCTCAGAAAGCTGAATACCGAGGAGGGCATCACAATCATACATATTACGCACCACATGGATGAAGCCGGAAAGGCTGACAGGATACTGGTGATTGATGAAGGCCGACGTGTCATGCTGGGTACTCCCAAAGAAATATTCAAAGATGTGGAAAAAATAAAGGGAATGGGTCTTGATGTTCCGCAGGTGACAGAACTGATGTATGAAATGAACAAAAAGGGATTTACATTCCCGCTTGATATACTTACTGTTGACGAGGCAGTTCAGCTTCTAAAAGAAGAACTGGAGTAATTCGGTGATTTTTTAAGTCTATAGCAAACTATGAATCAGACGCGAAATGATCTATACACTCTTATCCCGCCGCTTTTTTCCACATCGCGCACATTATTAAAGCGTTCTTCCATGATTTTTTTCAGCGTCGAACCGCCTTTATTATGATAGGCGACAAGCCAGAGAGCGCCGTTGGGATTCAGATGATCATATGCCTGATGGATCAGGCTGGTCAGAAGCTTTTTTCCCGCTGCCAGCGGCGGGTTTGTCACGATATCATCAAAGCGTATACCATCAAACGACGAGAAGAGATCACTTTTTACCACCTTTATGTCAAGGTGGTTTTTTGAGGCGTTCAGTGCTGTATAATCAATGGCTCTTTCATTAATGTCTGAAAGACATACGAACCGGTCAGGATAGAGAGCTTTTAAGAACAGACCGATTGCACCATAGCCGCAGCCCAGATCAAGAATGGTTTTACCTGACGGTCTGAAGGTTCTGATCAGCAGCTCTGAAACCCTGTCAACCTTATTTTCATGGGAAAAAACTCCGCTGACCGATGTTAGGGATAGCTCAGCGCCGCGTATACTCTGAGAGAAATTTCTCTCTTTTATATCGGAAGTTGGTTGTTCGGTGTAGTAGTGTTCACTCATCATTTATGCCTTTCATGCAAAACACTTTTCACTTCAATTTATATATTCTACCAGATAGGCGTGAAATATCAAAGTGTATTTCATTTAATAAAAGCACTTATATTATGGCAATGTAAGCCTTAAATATTTGCTTGTATGTTATTTTTCTGTTTGCTTTTATAATGTAAATGGTTTTGGTATAATAGCCTTACGATGCCTTGGCTATTATTCGACTCCGGTGGAATAATAAAGAACATCAGGAATTTAGACAGGAAACGAGTATACCAATGTCGATAGTAATTGAGAATCTTTCATGTATATTTATGCAGGGTACGCCCTTTGAGAAAAAGGCACTGGAAAACATCAGTTTTAGTATTGAGGATGGCGAATTTACAGGGATCATCGGTCACACCGGCTCCGGCAAATCCACGCTTATCCAGCATTTCAACGGGCTGATCAAGCCAACGTCCGGACGTGTTTTAATCAATGGACTGGATACCACAGGAAAAGAACTGCGAGAGTTGAGACGGATTGTCGGTATTGTATTCCAATATCCCGAGCATCAGCTTTTTGAAGAGACTGTATATAAAGATATTGCCTTCGGACTGTATAAGCAGAATCTCAAGGAGGAAGAAGTCCGAGGGGAGATCCTGAAAGTGATTGAAGCAGTGGGGATTAAAGATAACCTGCTCGAGAAGTCGCCGTTTGAGCTTTCCGGGGGCCAGAAACGCAGAGTGGCCATTGCTGGCGTACTTGCCATGAAACCTAAGATTCTTATACTTGACGAGCCTACAGCCGGACTGGACCCGAGAGGCCGGGACGAGATATTCGGTTTCATCACCAGAATCCACGAGACAATGGGTATCACGGTAATCCTTGTCTCACACAGCATGGAGGACATTGCAAGACTGGTGGACCGAGTCATTGTCATGAACAAAGGACACATTGAGATGGATGGTCCAGTAAAAGAGGTGTTTTCAGATATCCAAAGGCTTGAAGGTATCGGTTTGTCAGCGCCCCAGATTGCATACATGATGAAGGAACTGAAGAAGCTCTGTCCGCAAATCAATGATCAAGTTTATACGGTAAGTGCAGCAAAAGCGGAATTGCTAAGACATCTGAAGGCAGGGGGGATTCGCCATGATTAACACCAATATTTCTATTGGCCAGTATATCCCTGGCAACTCGATCATACATAGAGCGGATCCAAGGACAAAGATTATTCTGTCTGTCGTATTTATGGCGGTTGTTTTTTTGGTACATTCGATCTGGGCTTTTGTCGCCACAGTTTTGTTTACGATCCTGGCAGTAATAATTTCGGGAGTTCCGCTGAAATATACACTAAAGGGTTTAAAACCGTTATTGTTCATTATCATCTTTTCAGCTGTGCTAAACATGATAACAACAAAGGGTACGCCAATCGCTGATTTCGTACCTCTGAAATATATTACAATAGAAGGGCTTGTCCTGTCTCTGAAATTGACCGTGCGGCTGGCTATAATAATCATCAGCGGCTCGCTGCTTACCTTCACAACTACGCCAATTTTGTTGACAGACGGAATAGAGAAGCTGCTGTCTCCCTTAAAGGTGATCGGCGTACCTGCTCATGAGCTGGCCATGATGATGTCGATTGCGTTGAGGTTTATTCCAACACTGCTGGAGGAGACTGATAAAATCATGAAAGCGCAAGCGGCCAGAGGTGCTGATTTTGATACGGGTAATCTTTTGCAGCGGGCAAAGAGCTTTGTTCCGGTTTTAGTACCCTTATTTGTCAGTGCATTCCGTAGAGCGGACGAGCTTGCCACTGCTATGGAATCCAGATGTTACCGGGGAGGAAAGGGAAGAACCAGACTGCGCCAGCTGAGGTTTACCCAGGACGATCTGAAGATTGCACTGACTACAACAGTATTTTTTGCACTTCTTTTGATAAATGACTTTGTGTTCATTTGATTGATAGCATACTATTATTGATTTAAAAAAGGGGATTCGGATCATGCTTAAGTTGAAGAAGAAAATTGATGATTTCATGGAGAAGTATGGGATGCAAGCGGCCGGTGTTGATCTGGAGAAGAACTGCAGAATATTTATCGATGAAATGGAAAAAGGTTTAGAGGGAAGCAGTTCGCTGCTGATGATCCCGACTTACATTGGTATGGATAAAGAGCTTCCTCTTATGGAATCTGTGATCGCCGTTGATGCAGGGGGAACGAACTTCAGGGTGGCAGTGATTCATTTTGATGAAAATAAAAAGCCTGTGACCGAGGATTTCATGCTATACCCGATGCCGGGTACCAATGGAGAGATATCAAAGCAGGAATTCTTTGAGACTATGGCTGACTATATCCAACCGGTGCTTCACCGGAGTGATAAAATCAGCTTTTGCTTCTCCTACCCGGCAGAGATACAACCGGATCGTGATGGTAGACTGATTAAATTTAGTAAAGAGGTCAAGATAAGAGATGTAAAGGGAGAACTGCTTGGCAAAAATTTGATGGAAGTATTTAGAAAGCGCGGCCTGACAAATGAGAAGAGTATTATCGTACTCAATGACACGGTTGCAACGCTGCTTGCGGGCAAGGCGGCATCACCCGGCAGGACATTTGACGGCTTTGTAGGTTTTATTCTCGGGACCGGTACTAACATATGCTATTCCGAAAAATGCGAGAACATATCAAAGGAGCCGAAGCTAGCAGGGAAGGGCGGCTCTATACTTGTCAACACCGAATCAGGGGCATATAATAAGGCTCCAAGGGGACAGCTTGATCTGGAGTTTGACAGGACGACTGTGAACCCAGGTGACTTTACCTTTGAGAAGACTATCTCAGGAGCTTACCAGGGAGGTTTGATTCTTACAGTTATCAAAAAGGCGGTTGAAGAGGGTATATTTTCGGCTGAATTTTCAGCGGAATTAAAGAAGATAGACTCATTGGCTTCAAAGCAGATCGATGATTTTCTTTACTTTCCGTATGGTGAGAACATTCTGGCTGAATGCTGCTCGATATCCGGTAATCACGAGGATCGGATATGCCTGTTCTATATAATTGATAACATTTTTGAAAGGATTGCAAAATTCGTTACATTTAGTCTGACAGCCGTACTTGAGAAAACAGGAAGCGGCTTGAATCCATGCAAGCCTGCCTGCATTACGGCGGACGGTTCTACCTTTTATAAGTCAAAGCTTTTCAGAAGCAAGCTTGAGCATTATGTAAAAGTGTACACAAACGACACCAAAGGGATCTATTGTGAGTTTGTGAAGGTGGACAATGGAACGCTGATCGGCACAGCAATCGCAGGGTTGCTGAATTAGAGAGTATGAGAAACATTAAGCTGACAATTGAATTTGACGGCACCGCTTATCACGGCTGGCAAAGCCAGATCAATGCGGTTACTGTTCAGGATACTGTTTCGGCTGCAGTTAACGCTCTTACAGGGGAAGATTGCAGCCTTTTCGGCTCGAGTAGGACAGACGCAGGCGTTCATGCCTTGGGCTATGTATGCAATTTTCATACGAATTCAGCTATTCCAGAGGATAAATTTGCTTTTGCCCTAAATACGATGCTTCCTAAGGATATTGTCATCAAAGGCTCACAGGAGGTACCCAGTGATTTTCATGCCCGCTTTAGCGCAAAAGCCAAAACATACAGATACCTGATTTACAATGCCGTCTTTCCCACTGCGTTACTGCGCAACAGAGCCTACCATATCTATTATCCGCTCGATATCGGCCAAATGCAGGCGGCGGCCGCTCAATTTGTCGGCACACATGATTTTTATGCCTTCAGCGCAGCCGGAGGGAGTGTCAAAACAACCGTCAGGACCATCACCGCTGCAACTGTTACGAGACATAACCAGGACAACAATCTGGTCGAATTTCATATAACAGGCGACGGCTTCCTCTATAATATGGTTCGAATCATTGCTGGAACGCTCATAGAGGTCGGGATCGGGAAGCTGAAACCCGATGATATACCTGAGTTGATTTTAGGCAGGGATAGGAGAAAAGCGGGCAGAACAGCTCCAGCGCATGGGTTGTATCTGGTTGAGGTGTTTTACTGAAAAAGTGATATGGCGAGCGACTATGGAAGAGATACAGGTATAATAATGCACTAATATTGAGATAATGAGAGGTAAATTAAAACTATAGCAATTTATACTTGACATGAGCATTACCCTGTATTATTATAGTAAAGTGCCTAAAAGACCGGCAGATTTTGAGCTGTGCTTATGGCCGGCTGAAATATATATGTTAAGCAGTCAAGGAGGAAAAGGAAACACATGAAGACTTTCATGGCAAAAGCTGAAGAAGTGCAAAGAAAATGGTATGTAGCCGATGCTGACGGTAAGCCGTTGGGAAGGCTTGCAAGTGAGGTTGCCAGCATACTGAGAGGGAAGAATAAGCCCACATATACACCTCATGTCGATACAGGAGACTTTGTCATTGTTATCAATGCCGAAAAGGTTCTATTGACAGGAAATAAGCTGGAAAATAAAATGTACAGGCGCCATTCCGGTTGGCCGGGTGGGCTGAAGGAAATGAACTACAGGACATTGATGGCAAAATCACCTGAGAAGGTTATCGAGCTTGCCGTTAAGGGTATGCTCCCCCACAACAGCCTGGGTCGTGCAATGTTCAGGAAACTCAAGGTTTATAAAGGTGCTGAACATGAGCAGCAGGCTCAGAAACCAGAAATTTTGGAAATCAACGTATAATGCGGAGGGAGGAGTAGAAAAATGGCAAAGATACAGTATTACGGAACAGGAAGAAGAAAGAAATCAGTAGCAAGAGTCAGGCTTATATCCGGAGACGGGAAAATATTGATAAATGACAGGACCATTGATGATTATTTCGGGCTGGAGACCATGAAGGTTATCGTGAGGCAGCCATTGACACTTACAGATACAACGTCCAAATTTGACGTGCTTTGCAAGGTAGTCGGCGGCGGCTTGTCCGGTCAGGCGGGCGCAATCAGACACGGTATCGCAAGGGCATTAATTAAAGCTGACGAAGAATTCAGGCCCGCATTGAAAAAGGCTGGTTTCCTGACTAGAGATCCGAGAATGAAGGAAAGAAAGAAATACGGTCTCAAAAAGGCAAGAAGGGCGCCACAGTTCTCAAAGAGATAATCAGGTGCTGTTTAGTAAGAGACACAATATTGAACAATTTGAAGGGATGTTTTTCGTAAAAACGGAAACATCTCTTTTTTCTTTATTGTACGAGAGTTGCTCGGTTATTTAGTGATTGTTGGGGACACCTCATTTCTTAATCGGTATCGGCCAGTAACCATTAGAACAAAAAGTTCAGAAAAGCTTTTGGGATTCTTTTTATAGTCTTCCTCCCTTGTAATTGTCTTTTTTCAGCACTACTACTATCATTTCATACGTTCAGCGTTTCAGGGTTATGACGATGTATTTTACTTTTCAAGTGAATTATGAAAAAAAGATTCGAAAAATGAAATATATTTTGAGAAAATGTATTGAAAAATATTTTTACGTACTGTATAATATCACCATTGGCAAATTTAACTTGTTACTGTTACTAAGTTAATCATTGTAAAACGAAAAGTTTGGTATGTAACAAACATATAACTACTATATTTTTGTATTCGGAGGATAAGAATATGCATGCACTTAATGTTGGAGTCATAGGCTTGGGTGTTATGGGAAGCAGCCATGCCAGGGTATATGATAAGATTCCTTTTGTGAATCTCAAGAGTGTTTGTGATGCGAATATTGAAAAACTTAATCAATTAGCCACCGAATTTAATACCAGGGGATTTACAGATTATCTGGCTATGCTTGACGACCCTGACCTTGATGCCGTTAGTATTTGTCTGCCTGACAACATGCATGTTGAAGCAATCAAAGCAGCTATTTCAAAGAAAAAGCACATTTTGGTAGAGAAACCATTAGCCAACACAGTTGAAGATGCTATAAAGATTTACGATGCATTAAAAGACTATGACAGAGTATTTACAGTAGGATATAATCTCAGGTTTGATCCGCGATATTCACTTACCAAACAAAATATTTCAGAAGGAAAAATGGGGGATATTATTAGTGTCTATTGCAGACGGAATAGTCCCATCACAGGCCCTCTCCGCTTTGTTGGCTTCACCGACTTAAGACAGCATGTGATGGTTCATGATATCAATGTTGTCAATTGGTTTATGCCATCAAAACCCGTAAAGGTATTTGCAAAAAGCAGGAGTGTTTTACTAAAGCAGTACGATATGACTGATACCATATTTGCTATTGTTACTTATGAGGATGGCTCACTTGCCTGCTTTGAGGCTTGCTGGGTTCTTAATAAAATATCTCCATCTGTAGTTGATGATAAGTTGGAGGTTATTGGTACAAAGGGAACAATTTATACTGATTCCTGCGATTGCGGGTTCAGGATAATTTCTGACGAAGGAGTGAAATATCCTGACAGCAGGTACCGTCCTGTAATAAATGGATTATACGGAGGGGCGCTTTATGAGGAGCTCACTTCATTCATCAACTGTATTATTAAGAATACTTCACCTGTTGTTTCGGTAGAAGAGTGTGTGTTGGATTTAAGAGTAGTTGAAGCTATTGAGCGTTCGATAAAAGAAGAGTGTGAAGTATTACTTTAAGATTTAAATTGATAAAGATTACATTTCCTTAAGATTAAGCTAACTTTTCAATTTACAATGGTGTTTGGAGGATGAAATATGGATAAGTGTAGGATACTTGAATTGAAAAAACTATATGAAGACGAACTTTTTACGAGCGTAGTTCCGTTCTGGACGAAATTTGCTCCTGATTGGGAATGCGGAGGGCTTTTTAACTATGTTGACAGGGATGGTTCTCTGCTTTCAACTGACAAAAGCGGGTGGTTCCAAGGTCGTGGAACATGGTGTTTTGCAAGGCTCTATAATGATTTTGGACGGAAGGAAGAATGGTTAGATATTGCACGTCTGGGATATGAGTTTATAGTGAAACGATGTTTTGATAATGATGGGCGTATGTTTTTCGAAATAACACGCGACGGAAAGCCGCTTCGCAAGAGGCGCTACTGGTTTGCAGAGGCCTTTGCTGTTATGGCTATGGCGGAATACTACAGGGCATCGGGTGATAAAGATGCACTAAATAGGGCTAAAGAGTTGTATAGTAAAATATTAGGGTACTATGATCATTCTGATCCTGACCTTTTTCCACCAAAATATATATCGGATAATTATAAAGCCAAATCGCACAATTATAGAATGATTTTGATATCGACCTCACAAGTGTTAAGAGATGCAGAATACCAGGCACTTTATGACCAAACTATTGACAGAGTCACTGAAGAGTTGTTTGATGATTTTGTCAAGGAAGATATTAGAGCACTGATGGAAGTTGTTAGACCTGACGGTAATTTAATAGATACTCCTGCTGGAAGACGTTTAAATCCAGGGCATGCCCTGGAAACGGCGTGGTTCTTACTAATTGAAGGAGAACGGAGGAAGAACGGAGAAGTTGTAAAAAAAGCCCTTGACATTATTGAGTGGTCGATAGAACGTGGTTGGGACGAGAATTATGGAGGTATCTTCAATTATGTTGATCTTGATGGGAAACCCAGTGATAAAATAGAATGGGATATGAAATACTGGTGGACGCACTGCGAGGCGTTGATTGCGACACTATTGGCGTTTCAGTTGTCAAAGGATACCAAATTCGAAACAATGTTTAATAAAATTCACGAATACACCTTCAAGCACTTTCCTGATCGCGAATACGGAGAATGGTACGGGTATCTTCATAGGGACGGAAGCATTTGTCTTCCGGTGAAAGGGACTCTTTTTAAAGGACCTTTCCATACACCAAGATTTTTAATGTATGGTATTAAAATATTGGAGAAAATGTCCTCTGATAACGGCTAGATTCACCGTATATATAGCATATCCAGAGAATCATATAACCTGAGTATGATCACATGGTACAGGGGGAAAGAGATTTGGTAAAAAATGCTTTTAGACGTAATAAGAACTCAATAACACCGTATCTTTTTATAGCTCCACAGTTTTTGATGTTTTTAGTATTTTACGTATATCCTATTGTAGAAGGCCTTCGTCTGAGTTTCTATCAAACAACTTACAAGGAAGCGGTATTTGTTGGCTTTGAGAATTACTTGACTCTTTTGAAGGATCCTATATTTCTGACTTCTGTAAAGAATACCCTGTTGTTTGTTGTGGTGATCGTCTCGTTGACAGTTGTTTTTGGAATATTTATTTCAGCATCAGTTTTTGATAAAAGTATCAAATATATGTCCTTTATAAGAGGATGCTTTTATTTTCCATACATGGTATCAATGGTAGTCATGAGTATGGTATGGAATTTTCTTCTTAACCCGGCAAATGGCTTAGTTGGCTATTTGCTTGAGATTTGCGGCATTACCGGAGTTAATTTTTTAGGTAATAAAAATACCGCTATAATCATCATCATTTTTGTGATTTTCAATTTTAATTTAGGGCAATCAGTAATACTATATATTGCTGCAATGATAGGTGTTCCAGAAGATGTATTGACAGCCGCAGAGATTGATGGTGCTAACAGGTGGCAGAAGATAAGGGCTATCTTAATTCCAATGGTGAGCTCTACTACTCTATATATTATAGTTATAAATATTATAGGTGTTCTGAAAATGTTTGTAGCCATACAATTATTGACAGATGGTGGGCCGAATAATAGCACTGTAACTATGATGTATTACCTGTATCAGAACGCTTTTATATGGAATCAAACCGGTCAGGCAGCCGCTATAGGGGTCATGTTGTTCATCTTAGCTATCATATTTGCATTACCGCAGTTTAGGATTTTTAACAAGAGATTCAAAATTTAAATAACTAAGAGGTTATTATGCTATGAGTAGAATAATACATTTTAGAAAGTTTGAAAAAGTTGATGTTGCAGCTAATATCCTGGTAACATTCTTAGCTGTTTTGAATCTTTTCCCACTGTATTGGCTAATTACGAACTCCTTAAAATATTCGGCTGCCATCTATAAAATGCCGCCGGACTGGATACCAAAAACCTTCTATGTAAAAAATTATCTTGAGCTTTTCGGTAATCAACCTGCATTCCGGTGGGCTTTTAACAGTATCTTTGTTTCCATTATTTCTACATTACTCGTGGTAGCATTCTCTTCCATGGCGGCGTATGCCTTTGCAAAGATGGAATTCAAAGGGAGAAATACACTGTTTTTACTGCTTATTTCTACTCTTATGGTACCAAAAGAAATTTTTATTGTTCCACTCTTTAAAATAATGATTAGATTTAACTGGGTAGATAAATTTGAAGGCATGATTTTTCCTAATCTTGCTACTGCTTTTGGTGTGTTTTTGCTAAGAGGCTTTTTTGAGGCCGTACCTGATTCTATCCGCGAGTCAGGAAAGCTTGATGGGGCAAATGAGATCATTATTTTTACAAAACTTATTATGCCAATATTAAAACCCGGAATTGGAGCCCTTTTTATTCTTAATTTTGTTCAAGTCTGGAATGACTACCTGTGGCAATTGCTAATCGGCAATTCAAAAAACATGCTGACATTAATGGTGGGTACCGCTACTCTGATGCAAGAACTCAATCCGAATTTTGCATATAAACTGGCGGGAGCTACAGTAGCTGCTGTACCCATGATTCTAATCTTTTTGATCTTTCAAAAGTACTTCACGGGCGGAATAACGATGGGTGCAGTTAAAGGCTAGCCAATTGATTTTCATTAAAGATTCGTAAAGTGAAACTGGATTTTAAGGCTGGAAAGCCTTGAAATAGATATGAGTTGCATTTTTTGCAACTGTCTGTATTAATATTTTAAGGAGGTATTAGTCATGAGTAGTAAAAGAAGAGTTGTTTCCATTGCTTTGGTCGGTCTTATGTTGACAATGCTTTTTACGGCATGTAGTTCTGGTAATGGTAATGCAACTATACCCGCAGAACAGACTGAACAGACTGCTGCTAACAAACCGGATGAGTCTTTAGAACCAGTTACTCTAAAAATGTGGCTTACTCCCATGTGGAAGGGCGTTTTAAGCCCGGATGAAAGCGGTGCTGATTACGACAGCTTTTTTAAGGCTGTCGGGGAAAAATTTAAGGAAGATAATCCAAATGTAAGCCTTGAGGTTCAGGTAATCGCCGGTGAGCAAAGGCCAGACAAGTTAAATGTCTGCATTCAGACAAATACACTTCCTGACATGTTTTTTGATGGTTCGTTTACCATGATTGATTTTATTCAGAGGGGTGTAATTATCCCTATTGAAGACATTATTGATGAAACTTCTAAAAATGATATATCCCAAGGGATATGGGACAATGTGAGTTTTAATGGCAAAATATATGTTTACCCATTTACTCATATGCCGGGTACACTTTGTTATAATGCCGAACTGTTTAAGAAGGCAGGACTGGATCAATATATAGGCGAGAAGTATGACATTATTACTTGGTCGATAGATGATTACAAGTATATTCTTGAGACAATAAAGGAGAAGTTGCCGGATGTTTATCCGACTGTGCTATTTTGCAAGAATTTTGCTGGTGACACATGGAATCTTGCCTATATGAGGATGTTCGGATGCAAATTCTTTGATGAGAGCGGTCATCTGATTGCTAATAATGAAGAAGGTGTTAAGGCATTGACTTTCCTGACTGAATTGAAGAATAGCGGTCTTACCGCGCCGGGCCCCGAATCACTTACATCAAACGATGCCCTTGTGATGTTCGCGAATCAGAAGGTAGCGGTTAGCATTACAAATAGTGTTCTCTTTAATAATACTCTGGATGATATGAAAAGCGGCAAAACACCAACATTTGATGCACGACTTGCAAATATACCGGGTGTTGACAATCCTAATTCTTTCACATATGTAACGGGGGGCATGGCCTTTGATACCGGTGATGAGGCCAAGATGGCATTATCTAAGCAATTTATTAAATATTTCAGCACTGACCCTTATTTTGTTCTTGCATCTCAAAACGGTTTGCCTGTCAGAACATCGGTACTTCCACAGGTCAAGGAGAAATTACCTTATTTGAAGGCTCAGAATGAAAATGCAAAATACTTGTTTAATTTCTCTAATGGCGCCCCGGGATACACGCAATTAAGAAATATACTTTTCCCTGCATTGCAGTCAGCCTTTATGGGAACGCAAACCCCTAAAGAAGCATTGGATGAGTATGTTAAGAAAGGTAATGAGATTATAGATAAGAGCAAAAAGGAGCTGCCAATATTTAATTAAAATGTAATATATTATACGAAGATTTGACATCCGGGAACAAGCAGCAACAGTTTACATGGGGCAGGCTGTATGAAGCTTGGAAGCTTGCCCTACTGTAAATTTGTTTATTACAAATCTATGATGAGGATAATCGTTATGGCGGTCTAAAATAGAAAGAATTATATTAGTTGAGGTATGGTGATGGAAAAGCATCTGCGTAATTTAACAACAGAGCAGGTTAATGAAAAAACTAAAAATATTGATATGTGTACGACGGAAGAGATACTTCAGATAATTAATGAGGAAGACTGCCTTGTGCCATTAGCTGTGAAATGTGAAATAAGCAATATTGCAAAAGCTGTAGATATTATAGTTGAGCAAATAAAGAAAGGTGGCAAGCTATATTATGTTGGCGCTGGCACGAGTGGGAGGATAGGGATACTTGATGCTTCAGAATGTCCCCCTACTTATGGAACCGATCCAGAACTGGTGCAGGCTATTATTGCAGGCGGAAGTGATGCGATAATAAAATCGATAGAAGGTGCTGAGGATAACGAAGCAGAGGGCAGAGCTATAATACAGGCAAAGGGAATCAATAGAAATGATGTAGTAGTAGGAATTACGGCAAGCGGAAGGACAGCTTTTGTCCTTGGCGCAATAAGAGAAGCAAGAAAGATTGGCGCCGTTACAGTAGGTATAAGCAATAACAGCATATCACAGATTAAAAATGAGGCGGACTTTGCGATAACTCCACTAGTAGGTCCTGAGGTCATAATGGGATCTACAAGGATGAAATCCGGTACATCACAAAAGCTTGTTCTAAACATGATAACAACTTCAGTAATGATTAAACTTGGGAAGGTTTATGGTAATTTGATGGTTGATTTAAAAGCGACAAATATCAAACTTATTGATCGGGTGATCCGTATTGTGATGAATGCGACAGGAACCACTGAGAAAGAAACTAGAAAATGGCTGGAGCTATCAGGCTTTAATCCCAAAATTGCTATTATAATGGAAAAAACCGGAGTAGGTAAAGAGGCAGCAGAGAAACTACTGAATGATAATAGCGGATTTGTGACAAAAGCAATAGAGTCATACAATAACACATGCCGTCAGGTTGAATAATGTTTGCTAAAGCAATTGCTAGTGTGAGGAATGGAGATTAATATGCAATATGTAATGGGGATTGACGGTGGAGCGACAAAAACTCTACTTAAAATGTCTACTCTTGAAGGAAACTTGATAGCAAGTTACGAAGCTGGTCCAGCAAATATCAATGTTGTAGGAAGCCGTAAGTTAAAAAAGACTTTAAGTGAACTCATTATTAATAGTGTAAAGAGTGCCGGCATGGATTTGAATAAGTGTAAGTGCCTTTGTATTGGGACAGCTGGTGCCGGCAGAGAAAAAGAAAGAAAAATGTTAGTGAGAATGATTAAAGATATTGGTTTTACTCAAAGACTGATTGTAACCGATGATGTCATTACAGCTTTTCATGGGGGTGTTGGAGAAAATGAAGGTATAATTATTATTTCTGGCACCGGTTCTATATGTTTTGGAAAAAACAGCAAGGGAGAAAGCTTTAGAACTGGGGGCTGGGGGTACATTATTGGTGATGAAGGTAGTGGGTATTACATTGGAAGAAGGATACTAAACACCATAATGCGGAGTTATGATAATAGAGAAGGATACACAGTGCTTACACCTTTAGTATTAAGCAGACTTAATCTTAATAACCCGGAAGATCTGGTGAAATATGTTTACCGAAGCCGTACAGAAGTAAGGGAGATTTCTGAACTTGCAAAGCTTGCTGATGATGCTTGTGATCTTGGTGATACTACAGCAGAGAATATTCTAAAGGATACCGCCCGTGAGCTATTCTGCTGTGTAAAGACCGTTATTGAAAGATTGAAATTTTCTGATAAAAGGATAACAATAGCGGTTAATGGCAGTGTACTTGTAAAAAGTAAATATGTAAGGAATGAATTTGACAGGTTGATTTGTGAGGCATATCCTTTGATTAATGTTTCGCCTATGAGAAACGATTCAGCCTGGGGAGCAGTAATGATGGCGTTAGAGGAGACAAGACGTACTGGTAGTGATGACGCTAAATAATATTGAAAAATATACACTTTTAATGGTAGAATTTAAATACATTGCATTTACAATATTCTTTTTGGCAAATATTAGTTATTGATAAGGAGTCAAGATTATGGCAGGTTGCTTAATAAAAATAATGGAAGCCATGGACAGCTTAACGCCATCAGAGAGGAAAATAGCGCATATTATATTAAACTACAGTGATGAGGTTATAGGCATGTCAATCAAGGAGATTGCAGAAAAAAGCAACACCAGTAAGGCTGCTGTTATCAGGCTATGCAAAACTCTCAAGTATAAAGGATATAGGGATTTTGCAATAAGTCTTGCTTCGGACGTGGCTTCCCAGAAAGTTGAAGAGAATACCTATACAGATATAAAAGCAGGAGATGATTTGGATACGATTATAAAAAACGTATGCCATATTAACAAAAAATCCATTGATGATACCTTCATGGTACTGGACGCACAAGAGGTAGGTAAGGCAGTAAATACCATTCACAAAGCAAAGAGAATTGATTTTTATGGTGTGGGGGCATCAGGGGTAATTGCCTTAGATGCACAACAGAAATTTATGAGGATAAACAAATACTCAAATGCCTTTTCCGATATACATCTGCAATTAACTGCTGCGGCCAATATGTCAAAGGGGGATGTCGCGGTTATCATATCTTATTCAGGAGAAACAAAGGATGTTATTGATACTATGCTGGCTGCAAAGCAGTCTGGAGCTACTATTATTTCAATCACCAAATACGGTGAAAATACGTTGAGCAAAGCTGCAGACATTAAGCTGTTTCTGTCCTCGCCGGAGACAACAATGAGAAGCGGAGCAATGGGGTCACGTATAGCTCAGTTAAATATTATAGATATAATTTTCTCCGGAGTTGCAAGCATTGAATACCAGTATATTAAAAAGTACCTTGACAGAACACATAAGGTTACTGCTCTAAAAAAGCTGAACAGATATTGAGGTAATAGCAATATAAAGTAGGAGGGAAAAACGGGATATGGTTCATAACACACTTGCTGAAATGAAGGGTATAATACCGGCACTAATAACTCCTTTTAATGAGGATGAGACACTGAATGAAGCTGGCCTGAGAAATTTGGTTGAAAACTTAATAGGTCAGAAGGTATGTGGATTTTATTTAACAGGTAGTACAGGAGAAGGATTTCTCATGAACTCATCAGAAAGAAAGCAGGTAGTAGAAATAGTCATTGACCAGGTAAAGGGGCGTGTACCTGTAATTGTGCATGTAGGAACTATTGATACCAAGACAGCCGAAGATTTGGCAAAACATGCGTACAATTCTGGAGCTGAAGCCATATCTTCTGTACCTCCATTTTATTATAAGTTTAAATTTAATGAGATATATAATTATTATAAAGATTTATCACAGGTAACTCCGCTACCGTTAGTTGTGTATAATATACCTACAACTACAGGCGTTGATATGGATTCATCAGCAATCATAAAGCTTGCCGAAATTGAAAATATTCTTGGGGTTAAGTACACATCATATAATCACTATGATATGCAAAGGATAAAGGAGTTTGATAATGGAAGAATTACCGTTTTTTCAGGAGCTGACGAAATGTGTCTATCAGGACTGCTTATGGGAGCTGATTCCCTGATTGGTAGCTTTTACAATTTAATTCCGGAATTATTCATAAAAATATACGAACAAACAAAAAAGTTCGCTGATATTGATTCTGCTAAAAATAATATGATAAAAGCAAATAATATAGTTCGAGTTGTTCTAAAATATAGTGGCAATGCGGCGCAGGTAGGCATTAAATCGGCAATTAAATGGATTGGAATGGATTGTGGTATTCCAAGAAGGCCTTTTGTCAGATTAACGGAGTATGAAATGGAAAATATGAAGAACGATCTTCTTAAAATTAAAAAGTCTATGGATGTTAGCGGAGTACGACTTTTTGATGCATTATAATAAGAACTTACAAGGTCAGGCAGGAAGGGCATATAGTCAACAAGGCAGCGTACATGTGTGTGTGTATTGATTTGGATGGTAATAAAGAAGTGCTGGGCATGTGGATCGGAGAGCATGAGACATCGAAGTTTTGGCTGGTGGTTCTCAATGAATTGAAGAACCGCGGGGTAAAGGACATCCTCATCATCAGTGTGGACAACCTGAATGGTTTCAGTGAGGCCATCAGAGCACTCACGATATACACCAAAATAAACAATAATTGATGATGTTTTGATGCGTATGTTTTCTCAAAGAGATAATCTCAGGAATAGAAATCCCTCAAATACATATGTTTGGGGGATATTTTTACGGTTCTAATAAAGCCCATCAACATTGTAATTATATAATGCCAATATGCAGCTTTTGGGTTCCTCCTATCCTTTGGATCTCCAGGCTAAGCATAAGACAAAATCGAATATTCAAAACCATGCACATGTCAGAGACTAATGATTCAAGTCAAAAAAATGGGTTTATATGGTAGGGGATGGCTTCGATATAGCAGGTCTTATTGTACATTATGAAGATGCCAATGGGGTCCGCAGCGTTGTTGATAATTCTAAGCTCAAATTTGTCACATCAAAGACTGTGGAACTGACGCAGGGCAGGGTATTTACAACCGGCGGAATAAAAACTTTTGAAGTTCAGTATGACGGTAAAAAGGTTGATACGTTTAACGTTAATGTTATACCAGAAGAAGCAGGAAATATTCTGCGGGATGGAGATTATTATATGCAAATCTTAGGTAAGTACATTTATCCAGTAAAGCAAATGGTACTTTATGGTTAGAGCTTTCGGATAAAAAACCTGATATGCCGTTTACTGTAAAAATGAAAGATTATGATTAGATTTTTGCCGTAGATGATCAAGAAATATATAACAGTAAGTATCGGAATAACATCTATTGATGATAGAATAGATTCGTATGAAGAAGCTTACCGGAATTAAGTAAGGCGAAAAGAATATCTCTATGATATAATGACCTCATACACTACACAGCTCACAGATACGGGAGGATTATATGCTGCTGATAAAAAATGCGAGGCTGCTAACAATGGCCGGAGTAGAATATCAAAACGGATACATTGCGGCAGATAAGGGAAAAATCATTTCGTTAGGTGATGATAAAGAAGGACTTGAGCAGCTTGAAAAGGCAATCAATGCGAATACAACCGATGCCGAAGGGATTGGTGCCGAGAGCATAGTCGCCGAGGTGATCGACGCAAAGGGGAACTACGTTCTGCCTGGATTTGTGGATGCCCATTGTCATATTGGCATGTGTGAGGACTCGGTCGGATTTGAAGGGGACGACGGAAATGAAATGACCGATCCTGTCACACCACAGCTAAGGGCGATCGACGCTATTTATCATGCGGACCGGTCCTTTGTGGAGGCATATGAAAGCGGGATTACCACCGTAGTCACCGGACCTGGCAGCGCCAATGTGATCGGCGGGCAGTTTGCTGCGCTAAAAACCTATGGCCGCTGTGTGGAGGAGATGTTGATCAGAGAGCCCGTTGCCATGAAAATTGCTTTTGGCGAAAACCCGAAGACAGTTTACCACGAGAAAAGACAGTCTCCGATGACGAGAATGGCAACGGCTGCGATATTGAGAGAAAGCCTGATGAAGGCCAGAGAATATAAGCAGATGCAGGAAGAATATGAGCGGGACAGCGAAAATTTCGACAAACCCGATTATGATATGAAAATGGAAGCGCTGATAAAGGTTATCAAGGGAGAGATTCCGGTGAAGGCTCATGCTCATAGAGCGGATGACATCTTGACCGCTCTTCGCATTGCAAAGGAATTTGGTATTCGGATAACAATAGAGCATTGTACCGAAGGTCATCTTATCACAGACATTCTGCTTGAGGAAAAGGCGACGGTAATCACAGGACCATTCCTTACGGATCGCTCCAAGATCGAACTGAAAAATCAGAGCCCAAAAGCACCCGGAATTATTTCCGGGGCAGGTATAAAAACGGCTATCATGACAGACCATCCATGCACCCCGGTTCAGTATCTGCCTCTTTGTGCGGCAGTTGCGGTTAAGGAAGGGATGGATGAGGTTGAAGCGCTCAAGGCAATTACCATTAATGCTGCCGAGATCACCGGTATAGCAGATCGGGTTGGAAGCCTTGAAGTAGGTAAGGATGCTGATATAATCATTTTGGACGGACCGCCGCTGGAATTGAAATCCAAGGTACTATATACAATTATTAACGGACAGGTGGTTAAAAGAGTATGCTGAAATTCCATGCAGGTTCAGTGGAAGAGACTGTCGCGCTGGCACTGAAGCTTGGCAGGATTCTACAAAGAGGGGATAATATATGCTTGACGGGTGATCTGGGCACGGGAAAGACCGCATTTACCGGCGGGATAGCTAAAGCCCTGGACATCGACGGCTATGTCACCAGTCCTACATTCACCATAGTCAACGAATATAAAGGAAAGCTGCCGCTCTACCATTTTGACGTGTACCGGATTGGCGACCCGGATGAAATGCTTGAAACCGGTTATGAGGATTATATCAACGGTGACGGAATAACCGTGATCGAGTGGGCAGATTTGATAGAAGATATTCTTCCGCCCGAGCGGATTGATGTGACCCTGCGTAAGGACGACCCTGATAACCCCGACAGCAGGCAAATTATCATGCATTTCCGCGGAGAGAAAACCGGCAGTTATGAAAGGAGCCTGGTTAATGAGAGTATTGGCAATTGACACCTCCACCGCCATGGCGGGGATCGCGTTATATGATGAAAGCGGCCTGCTGGCGGAATATATGATAAGAGACATAAAGACACATTCCCAGAAGCTTGTCCCAATGTTGAATGAATTGCTGAATAGTTTGCATCTGTCTGCTGCCGATATTGATGTTTATGCAGCAGTAACAGGGCCTGGTTCGTTTACCGGACTTCGGATTGGTGTAACCACGATAAAATCATTGGCCTATGCCGCACAAAAGCCAACAGTCGGAATACCGTCTCTTGATGCACTTGCAAATGCGGCCGCAGTCAGGGAGGATACTATTGTGTGTCCCATGATGGATGCAAGGAACAATCAGGTATATACTGCACTATATAAGTCTCAGAACGGAGTAATGGTTAACATTACAGGCTACATGGGCGTTCATGTTTCCGATCTGGTCAGGCAGATAGAGGAGCAATACGAGGATTCCAGCATTCTGTTTACCGGCGACGGAGTCACACTTCATAAGGATTTTCTAAAAATCGAATTGAAGGAGCGCTGCATCTTCGCGCCGGATTTCATGCTTCAGCATATGGCTGCATCTACCGCGCAACTGGCGCTTTCCAAGGCATTGCGCGGGGAGACGGTGAGCAGTATGGAGCTTACACCTTATTATTTGCGGCCTTCGCAGGCAGAAAGGGAATATGCAAAAAGGCATAGTAATGATGCCGTGTGCGGAGATATGGATGGCAGCAATACGGCTGGCGATGCCGCTGCCCGTGATAGTTTGACAAGCGAATGAAAGCAGAGTAATGGAGGCATTATAAAGCAGATATGAACAATCTGAGATTGGTAAGAGCTTCAGCAGAACATATTGATGATCTTGTTGTGGTTGAGAACCTCAGCTTTAAGATACCATGGTCCAGACAATCACTCATTGATGAGATTGTAAATAACAGCACGGCAATGTACTACAGCGCATTATCCGACGGAAGGGCTATCGGTTACGGCGGAATGTGGCAGGTTCTTGATGAGGGGCATATCACAAACATTGCCGTCCATCCTGAATTCAGGAAAATCGGTGTTGGAAGCATGCTATTGAGTGAATTGCTTAAGGAGGCTAAACTGCGCGGTATTAGGGCGCTGACCCTGGAGGTCAGAAAAAGCAATGAAGGAGCAAAGTCGCTTTATCGAAAATACGGTTTTGAAGAGGGCGGCTTGAGAAAAGCTTATTATGCCGATAACCGTGAGGATGCCATCATCATGTGGAAAAGCATATGAGGCGGCAGTGTGTTATCCTACAGCTTTGGACGGATTCTATATAATTCCATCTAGCTGAAGCTGATCTCCTACCTGGGTACCTGTGGCTGAAATAGTACCGGCCGGCAGTTCAAGTACGCTTTTTGCTTGCCGGACTACCTTGGAAACTCTCCAGGGTCGGATACCTTCTTCAATATATACGACCTTATTGTCTGAATTAATAAAAACGGCATCAATTGGAAACCTCATAAATAACATATGGATGGAGTTGCATGGAGTAATCAGCAGGCCATGTCCCCGGGGCAGGCGCTTTTTCAGCTGCAGTCCTCTAAATCTGGCGAAAAAGGTCCGGGCGAAGCTACATTGGTTTGCGAGTATGTAATTGCGGGTAATATTTCTTATCAGCAATGGGTTACCTCCGAAATCAACCGTCAGCCGCAATCAAATGAGGACGGCTCCCGTTTTATGTTTTTTGGAAGAAACGTCCCCCTATATTGTACCACAAAACATGTTAATATTTATAGCGGTGCAAGTAGAGTTTATCTTTGCCTCGTTTGATGAAATTTTACAAAAAAAATAATTTTTATTAGATCATTTTGAGACATGGAAACGACTTTGTCGTATAATTATATACAAGGCAAGGTGGTGAGAACAGATTGGAGCTGACCGACTATGAAGTGATTCAGAAATGTCTGGCAGGACAGCAGGAATATTTTGAAGTGCTTGTAACAAGGTACAAACGATTGATATTCAGTGTCGTTTATAATATGATAAATGATAAAGAGGAGGTCAGCGATATCTCCCAGGAGGTTTTTCTCAGGATCTACAAGGCCTTGGACCGCTACAATCCTGAGTATAAATTTTCCACCTGGGCGGTAAGGATCGCGACAAATCTCTGTTTGGATATTCACCGCAAGAAAAAGGTCGATTCAACTCCAATCGAGGAAATTGAAGATTTTTCTGACGGAATAGATACGCCGGAGTCAAGTTACATTCAGAGGGAACGATCAGAGAGAATACGCAAGGCAATTCAATCGCTCCCTGAAAAATACAGAACGCCAATTATACTGTTTCACCAAAATGGTTTGTCCTATGAGGAAATGACAAAGGTTCTAGGAGAACCGATGACAATTATTAAAAACAGATTGTATCGTGCTAGATTGTTGTTAAGAGAGGCATTAATGCCTGATAGAAAGGAGGAGGCACTATGAACTGTGAGAAGTCCAGAGAATATATTATGAAATATTTTGACAGCGAATTGGGTAGAGACGACGAGGAGCAGCTAAGACAGCACTTGAAGAACTGTTGTGAATGCAGTAATGAATTTGACTGTATGGAAGCCATTTTCACGACACTGGAAGAAAAGGCAGAGATTGAGCCTCCAGCGAACTTTGAAGAGATGGTCATGGATAGAGTAATTGTGTTCGAGAAGGGACGCAGGGAAAAAAGCGCGAGACAGATTGTATGGCTTTACAACGCAGCCGCGTTACTTTCCATTATTCTATTGCTCGTTTTTGTTGCGGATTTAAAACAGGTAAACCTGCTCATTGCATTTGAGCAGATAGGGGAATACTTCCATTCGTTCTCAAGCGCCACTTCTGCGGTGTTTGGTGTGGTGGGTGACCTCTTTGGACTGATTGGCAATGCAATACTTGTAGTATTCGATGTGGCAATCTCAATTGTTAAATCATACTATTATGTCTTCCTGACCCTTATACTTTTGCTGTTTGGAATTCAAAAACTGCTCCATTATGTCGGCACATATAGCGGGAGGGAAGCTGAATGAAAAAAGCTGCTGCAGTGCTGATCATACTTACGATTCTTATACTCTCTTGTGCCTCTGCACTGGGAGAGGGTATCTTCGTTATCTCCGGAAGCGGCGACAATATAAAAATTCTTGAGGATTCCAATATCGATAGCCCTGTAAATGGCAATGCGATCGTTGTTTTAGGTGATATCACCGTAAATAGCAAGGTTAGCGGACATGTGATTGCGGTTTTCGGAGAAGTTTCCGTCAATGCTGAGGTGTTCGGACAGGTCGTCACAATATTTGGCAATACCAATCTGAAAGAGCAATCAGTGGTCATGGGGGATGTTATTACGATCGGTTCGCTGCACAAGGCTGATGGAGCATCCATACTCGGGCAGGAGGTCAGGATACTTGGGGAATCCATGAATCTAGATATAGGAGCTCTTGCATATCTTCAATTAACCGTAATGATACTGTTTATTCTGGCGACGCTGGTTGTTGGCCTTTTGGCTATGCTGATTTCCCGGACCGCTTATCAGAACATTTCTAGAAGCCTTGAAAAGAACATTGGAAGAAAAATTATTCTGGGTATTTTGTCCTTTCTGGGAGCAAGCGCGCTGCTGCTGTTGTTGATGGTAACCTTAATCGCTCCTGTGCTGTACATCGTGATCCTTATTATGTCTACTGTCACGGCTGCTATGTTTTTCGGCAGGTTGATACTCAAATCATTCAGTCAGAAAAACAGTATTTATGCGGAGTTTATTACAGGGCTTATTTCTATTACGCTGGTCAAGCTGATTATAGTATTTTTAACACCGGTGGAAAACATAATGGTTGGGTTTGTACTGGTAGGCGCATTGGATCTGATTATTAACTCGGTTGGAATGGGAATACACGTAGAGCAGCATTATATTAAGGTCAATGAAGGCAAAGCATGAGCATTCCGCTAAAGTTTCTTTTGTTGTGCAATAGCTCAAGAAGTAGCGTCTTAACAGTAACTATAAAAAAACCGGCCTGATAAGAGCCGGTTTTGTGTATGGTCAATGTAACTGCTATCTGTTATAATAAAAGTGTGTTGTCTTTACCGGAAGAAACAGAGATCAATATGTTAACATACAGTAACAAACGGAGGGTTATAATGATCGTAAAAGATATTATGATAAAAAATCCAAGCGGTCTTCAATCCAAGTCAGCGGCGATATTCATACAGAAAGCATCCGGCTACAAATCCGGCATATGGATCGCAAAGAATGAGAGGAAGGCCAATGCGAAAAGCCTGCTCGGAATCCTCTCTTTGAACATCGATAATGGCACGTCTGTGCAGCTATCCGTTGAAGGTGATGATGAAGAGGAAGCAGCTGAGGAATTGGAGAGATATCTCCTTTTGGGTACGGGTGAGAGTTGCTAGCAAATGTTTGATTTTCAGGAAGAACTGAAAAAGCTGCCCGACAAACCGGGTGTTTATCTTATGAAGGACGAAAACGGCGCCGTTATTTACGTGGGTAAGGCCAGGGTACTGAAAAACAGGGTAAGGCAGTACTTCCAGCTTTCTGCGGCGCATACACCCAAGGTTGCCGCCATGGTGGCAAAGATCAGTGAATTTGAGTACATTGTCACAGACACTGAGCTTGAGTCACTTATTCTGGAATGTAATCTTATAAAAGAACTCAAACCAAAATTCAATATTTTGCTCAAGGATGACAAAAACTACCCTTATATCAAGATTACGATGAATGAGGATTACCCCCGTATCCTAATGACCAGAAGGGTTGAAAGTGACGGGGCCAGATATTTTGGTCCCTATTCCAATGTGTTTTCTGTCCGTGAAAGCATAAATCTTGTAAAAAAGCTATTTCCCATAAAGACCTGCAAGCGGGTACTGCCGAGGGATATCGGTAAAAGCAGGCCTTGTTTGAATTACCATATAAAACAATGCATGGGTCCTTGTACCGGCAAGGTTGATAAGGAAACATACCATGCGCTCATGCTTGATGTATGTTCTTTTCTGGAGGGCAAGCAGGATGTGATAATTACAAAGATGGAGAAGCAGATGCAGGACGCGGCAGAAGCTCTTGACTTTGAAAAGGCTGCTTCGCTGAGGGATAAGCTTCGAAGCCTGAGGCACATTACCGAAGAACAGAAGGTACTGTCCCTGGCAGGGGCGGACCGGGATGTTATAGGCTTTGCAGCCGACAAGACGGATACCTGTGTGCAGGTGTTTTTTATCAGGGGAGGAAAGCTGCTTGGCAGAGAATTTTTCATCATCGAAGGGACGGGAGAAGGAGAGCTCAAAGATTTGGCTTCTTCGTTCCTGAAGCAATTCTACAATACGGTTGCCATGATCCCTGCAGAAATTATTATTGCGGCTGAACCTGAAGATAGTCAGGTGATAGAGGACTGGCTCAGCGCAAAGCGGGGAGGAAGAGTCCATCTGAGGGTCCCAAAACGAGGAGAAAAGATGCACTTGGTTGAAATGGTGATGGAGAACGCTCGAATTGAGCTGAACCGTTTCAATGAAAAGATGACCGGCGGCGGTCCGGTACAGGAGGGACTGCAAGGGATGGCGGTATTGCTTGGGCTGGAGCAGAAGACTGAGCGGCTGGAGGCCTACGACATATCCAACACAGGGACTTCAGAGGTTGTTGCATCAATGGTGGTTTTTGAGAAGGGGTTGCCTGCAAAAAAGGAGTACAGGCGGTTTAAAATCCGCTCAACCAATATACAGAATGACTATGCCAGCATGCAGGAGGTCCTGCACAGAAGGTTTATACATGCGCAGGACGAAGCGGAGCAAACTGAAGCTGAGCTCCAGGCAGAAAAGGGACAGAGGGAGGCAAAGTTTAGTAAGCTGCCCGATCTGATCATGCTTGACGGCGGAATCGGACATGTCAATGCTGTTGGAAAGGTGCTTTCAGAGCTTGGCGTCACCATCCCGGTATGTGGCATGGTAAAGGACGACAAGCATCGTACAAGAGGTTTGATATTGCCGGATAGGGAAATCGATCTGTCAAATAATCTGATTGTGCTTCGCTTTGTGACATCCATACAGGATGAAGCCCACCGATTTGCGTTAGAATATAACAAGAAATTAAGAAAAAAGAGGTATAGTAAATCGATACTCGATGAGATTGATGGAATAGGTCCGAAGCGAAAAAAGGCGCTGATCAAACATTTTGGCTCTGTCAGCCGAATGAGACAAGCAGGAATTGATGATCTGCAGGCGGTTGATGGTATAAGCAGGGCAGTGGCTGAGAGGCTGTATGAATATTTTAGATCAATGTAATAATGAGACTGGGAGACATGCAAACGAGCGTAGTGTCTCTTATGAAGGGGTATTATACGATGGCGATTTATGCGATTTCCGATCTTCACCTGGCATTGAGTATCGACAAGCCAATGGACGTATTCGGCGGGAGATGGGAGAACTATATGGACAGGCTTCAGGAGAACTGGTGCGCCGTCGTAGGAGACGATGACTATGTTCTTGTGCCCGGAGATATTTCATGGGCAACTTATCTGGAGCAGGCCTTTGAGGATTTCAGATTTATTGACGCTTTGCCAGGGAAGAAAATCATTTCCAAGGGGAACCATGACTATTGGTGGACAACTAAGAGCAAGCTTGAGCAATACATTGGCCAAAACGGGTTTTCAACCATCACTTTTATGCATAATAACAGCTATATAATCGACGCAGTATCAATCTGCGGAACCAGAGGCTGGAACGTACCCGGAGAGGATGATTTCAGTGCAGAGGATGTTAAAATATATCAAAGGGAGCTGCAGCGTTTGGAGCTTTCACTAAAGAGCATCAATCCTACCGGAAAGAGTATAGATCCTTCCGAGAAAGGCCTTATCATTGCGGCGCTGCATTACCCGCCATTTACTTCAAAAGGTGTCTTCTCTGATGCTATAGATATCCTTCAAAAATATAATGTGAGCATTTGTATATATGGCCATCTTCATGGGGAAGCGGGCAGAAATGCCGTAGTGGGGCTGAGAAATGGCATTGAATTCCGACTTGTGTCTGCTGATTATCTGGGCTTCAAGCCTATAAGGCTGGTTTAGGACAAGAAATAGTGCGAAATAAAACGTAACTGTTGGCTTTACAAAAATGAATATGTTATAATGTATACGATTTTGCTATGCAAAATCATTTTTTGACCGTATTTTAATGTATAAGGAGAATAAAATAAGATGCAAGTGAAAGTTGAGAACGTAGAAAAGAATGTAGTTCAGCTCGAGATAGAGGTTGACGCAGAAAAGTTTGATCAAGGGCTTCAAAAGGCCTTTGCAAAGAATGCAAACAGGTTTAGTATACCGGGTTTCAGGAGAGGCAAAGCTCCCAGATCGATGGTTGAAAAGTTCTATGGAGAGCAGGTGCTTTATGAGGATGCGATCAATGCAATTTGCCCTGATGCTTACGATCAGGCGATTGAAGAAAATGATATTCATCCTGTAGACAGGCCTGAAATAGATATAAAGCAAATTGGTAAGGGGCAGGTTTTCATATTCACAGCTAAAGTCACTGTGAAGCCTGAGGTTGAACTGGGTCAGTACAAGGATGTGGAGGTGCAGAAAGCATCTGCGGTCGTTACAGATGAAGATGTTGAGAAGGAAATCGAGAAGGTGCTTGATAAAAATTCAAGACTGATCAGTATAGAGGACAGACCGGTAGCGTCCGGTGATACGGCGATTATTGATTTTGAAGGTTTTATTGACGGAGTAGCCTTTGAAGGCGGAAGCGGAAAAGATTACAACCTTGTGATCGGTTCAGGGACCTTCATACCGGGCTTTGAGGATCAATTGATCGGAGTCGCGCTTGGAGAGGAAAAGGAAGTTAACGTTTCATTTCCTGAGGATTACGGCAGTGCCGACCTGGCAGGCAAATCGGCTTTATTCAAGGTTAAGGTCAATGAAATAAAGGTTAAAGAACTGCCAACGCTTGATGACGAGTTTGCAAAGGATATCAGTGAATTTGACACATTGGAGGAATACAAGGCTGACCTCAGGAAGAAGCTGGTTGAGCAGGCAGAACACAGTGCACACCACGAGAATGAGGACAACGTAGTTGATAAGGTGGTTGAAAATGCCACGATTGATATTCCGCCGGTCATGGTGGAGAAGCGCATTGACGATCTGACCTACGATTTCGGTATGAGATTACGTTATCAGGGATTGGAACTGGAAAAATATCTTGAAATAATGGGTATGGATATGGCATCTTTCAGGGAACAATTCAAAGCGAGGGCTGAAAAGGAAGTGAAGACTCAGCTTGTCATAGAAAAAATAAGCGAAGTTGAAGCAATTGTGCCGACGGAAAAGGATACCGAAGAGGAAATAAAGAGAATTGCAGAAAATTACAAGCAGAGTGAAGAAGATTTCAAGCAACATTTGAAACCGGATGATATAGAATATATCAGAAGTACATTGGTTGCTAAAAAGACGGTTGATTTCCTTGTTGAAAATGCTAAACTGATTTGAGTTTATTTTGCAGTTTATGTGGGAATCAATATAGAATGTTTGGCACTAAACAATTTGTTGTTTATGCCGTAATAATATATATGTAAGGATGTTTAGCGCCTGTAAGGCGCGGATTTCCTTTAAAAACATTAATAAGGAGGAATATTATGAGTTTAGTACCGATAGTCGTCGAGCAATCAAACAGAGGAGAACGCTCATATGATATTTTCTCCATGCTGCTCAAGGAGCGAATCATCATGCTGAGCGACGAGGTCAATGACGTTACTGCAAGCCTCGTTGTTGCGCAGATGCTCTACCTTGATTCTGTCGACCCGGACAAAGACATACAGCTGTATATTAATAGTCCAGGGGGTTCTGTTACCTCGGGATTTGCCATATATGATACAATGCAGCATGTAAAGGCGGATGTGCAGACGATATGTGTGGGTATGGCGGCAAGCATGGGGGCATTTTTACTGGCAGCGGGAGCAAAGGGAAAACGGTTTGCGCTTCCGAACAGTGAGATTATGATTCACCAGCCACTGGGTGGCGCCCAAGGACAGGCGACAGATATAAAAATCCGTACGGAATGGCTGTTGAAGATCAAGAATAAGCTGAACAATATTTTAAGTGAAAGAACAGGCCAGCCTCTGGATAAGATAGAGAGGGACGTTGAAAGAGACTTTTTCATGTCGGCCGAGGATGCTAAGGCTTATGGCCTTATTGATGATATTATGATCAGAAAGAAATAGACGGGGTGGAATAATGGCCAGATATGATGAGAAGAAGCAACTGAAATGCTCCTTCTGCGGCAAAACCCAGGAACAGGTAAAAAGACTGGTTGCAGGTCCTGGCGTATATATCTGCGATGAGTGTATCGAGCTTTGCTCTGAAATCATCGAGGAAGAATTTGAAGATACAAAAGTGGATGCAGAGCTCAATGATATTCCAAAACCGAAGGATATCAAGGTGATACTGGATCAATATGTTATTGGGCAGGATTCAGCTAAAAAGTCCCTTGCTGTGGCTGTTTATAACCATTACAAGAGAATCGGCACAGACATAAAGACCGGTGATGTTGAGATTCAAAAGAGCAATATAGTTATGCTTGGGCCTACCGGTTCCGGTAAAACGCTGCTTGCTCAGACCCTGGCAAGACTTCTGAATGTACCTTTTGCCATAGCGGATGCAACTTCTTTGACGGAAGCCGGTTATGTAGGCGAAGACGTGGAAAACATACTGTTAAAGCTGATTCAAGCTGCTGATTATGACATTGAAAAGGCTGAAAAGGGTATTATCTACATCGATGAAATCGACAAAATTGCCAGAAAATCCGAGAACCCGTCTATTACAAGGGATGTCAGCGGCGAAGGAGTTCAGCAAGCGCTGCTCAAGATACTGGAGGGAACAACAGCCTCTGTACCGCCTCAGGGAGGCAGGAAGCATCCCCATCAGGAATTTATTCAGATTGACACCACCAACATTCTGTTCATCTGTGGCGGCGCCTTCGACGGCATCGAAAAGATCATTCAGAACAGGGTGGGAACCAGAGCGATCGGCTTCGGCGCTAAGGTGGAAAGTAAAAAGGAAAAAGATATCAGCGCGATATTATCGAATATTCTTCCTCAGGATTTGCTCAAATATGGTCTAATACCGGAGTTTGTCGGTAGGCTCCCAGTCATTGTCACATTAGGCGCCCTTGACAGACAGGCATTGGTACAGATTCTGACCGAGCCTAAGAATGCGTTGGTTAAACAGTATCAGAAGCTGTTTGAGATGGATGATGCCCTGCTGGAGTTTGAACCGGATGCCCTTGATGCAATCGCCGAAAAGGCATTGTCGAGGAACACCGGTGCCAGAGGCTTAAGAGCGATCATAGAGGAGATCATGCTTGATGTGATGTATGACATTCCTTCTGCAACCAATGTAGAAAAGTGTATAGTTACAAAGGGAACTGTTGAGTCCGGCGCAGAGCCGAATCTGGTTATCAATGAAAACAGGAAGCCATTGAAGAAGTCAGCCGGAAAGAAAACAAGAGTAAAAAAGGAAAGCGCTTCGTAAAAGCTGTGTTTTGAGTTGCGAGGGCATTCCCGACGGTGCAAGCCGTTGGGATGCCCTCTTTTAGTGTTTGGAACGGATAAATTACACAATATCGTCAATACTATCTGCATGTAAGTCAATTAATCAGCATTACGATTGATATGGAACAGCTTCAGTCGCAGCGACACTCGAGGAGGAGATGGAATGCTCACCAACACCTTTCTGATTATACAGTTTTTCTTTTCTGTCATTATTGGAGTCTATTTTCTCAATCTGCTAAAATCGCAGCAGGGGAATAAAAGCGCTATAGAAAAAGAATCCCGAAAGGAACTGGAGAAGCTCCGAAAACTAAAGGAAATCAAGCTGACCGAGCCGCTGTCGGAAAAAACAAGGCCTACCAGCATGATGGATATTGTTGGACAGGAACAGGGGCTGAAGGCGCTGAGAGCCGCATTGTGCGGGCCTAACCCTCAGCATGTGATTATCTATGGGCCTCCCGGTATTGGAAAGACAGCAGCCGCCAGAGTGATTCTGGAGGAGGCAAAACAAATGCTTATCTCTCCGTTCAGGAAGGAGTCCAAATTTGTTGAAGTGGATGCGACTATTCTGCGCTTTGATGAGCGCGGCATTGCCGACCCGCTGATCGGATCCGTACATGATCCGATATATCAGGGCGCAGGAGCATACGGCGTAGCAGGCATTCCGCAGCCCAAGCCCGGAGCTGTGACCAAAGCTCACGGAGGGATCCTTTTTATCGATGAAATCGGCGAACTTCACCCAATTCAGATGAACAAGCTGCTCAAGGTGCTTGAGGACCGCAAGGTCATATTGGAAAGCGCCTACTACAGCTCGGAGGATTCTAATATTCCCGCTCATATACATGAAATATTTCAAAAGGGTCTTCCGGCTGATTTCAGGCTTGTGGGAGCTACTACAAGAACGTCGGAGGATCTTCCGCCGGCGCTTCGTTCCAGGTGTGTTGAAATATATTTCAGGCCCCTCACATCCGACGAAATTGCTGCTATAGCTGTTAATGCGGCAGCGAAAGGAGGATTCCGTCTGGAGGAGGGAACGGAAAAATTGATTGCCAAGTATGCTCAAAATGGAAGAGATGCCGTCAACATTATACAGATTGCAGGCGGTGTAGTCCAGGTAGAAGGCAGGAATGCCATAACCCACAAGGACGTTGAGTGGGTGGTGGAATTTGGCCACTACAGCCCCAGAATCGATAAAAAGATCTGTGTGGAGGAAAAACAGGTCGGCTGTATGAACGGACTGGCCGTTTTCGGCAATGCAACAGGTATGGTCATTGATATTGAGGTTTCAGCCATGAAGGCAAGTTCCGGCAAGGGTATGATTAAGGTAACAGGGATAGTCGAGGAGGAAGAGATGGATGGCCGGGGGCACAGGCTCAAAAGGTCCAGTTCTGCCAGGGCTTCTGTAGAAAACGTTCTTACTGTTCTAAACAGGTTTATGGGCATTGATCCGAAGGAATATGATATCCATTTGAATTTCCCCGGCGGTATACCGATCGATGGCCCATCAGCAGGGATTGCCATAGCAACGGCTGTATATTCGGCAGTGATGAACAAACCTGTGCGAAATGACATTGCCATGACGGGAGAGCTGTCCATAAGAGGCAGAGTCAAGCCGGTAGGGGGAGTCGCGGCGAAGGTGGAGGCTGCAAAGCTTGCGGGGATTAATAAGGTACTTATTCCCAGAGAGAATTTTCAGGAGACCTTTGAGGACATTGGGATTGAGATCATCCCGGTAGATGATATTGCACAGGTCATCGAGTATACCTTTAGCTCTGAGATCGTCATACAGGAAGAAATACCGGTACAGACACACACAGTTCCCATCCTGGCCGCATTGCCTGCAGTGGAAAAAAGCTTCTGAAGCTTAGAGATTGTTATAACATCAGACATATTGCAATATTATGCTTAAGTATACTACAGTAAGAAGTTATAAGGACTTCTGCTGTAGTTTTGTTTTGTTAAGCTAGCTTTAATGCAGGGTCAGGATATGTTATTATAGTGATAGAAACACAGACAACAGCAGGCGACGCTGATTTATTACCGGAGGGAGCATGAGGAAAAACCTTATTGTTGCAGCAGGAGCAGTATTGACAATTATTATTCTGATATTTAACAATACGCCGCAGGGTTCAAAGCAACTGGCAGATACACAGAATGATCAGGTCACAGCCGCTCAGGCACAATCCAATGCACCAATAGATTCGGAAGCTAAAGTGTCATCAGATTCAGGAACCAATACATCTACAGATTCTGAGAATCCTATCAGAGTTACAGACACGGAAGGATTAGTTCCCGGAGGCTTTATAAATGCTGTAGTCAGGCGCGTTATAGATGGAGATACAATAAGGGCAGAGTATCAGGGTAAGGAATATAAGGTTCGACTTTTATGCATTGATACACCTGAGTCTGTCAAAGAAAATGTGAAGGAGCAGCCCTTTGCGAAGCAAGCTGCAGAAAAGCTGGAAGAGATGATCTTGGGTAAGGAGGTGCAGCTGCTTTTTGAAAAAGATCTCTGGGACAATTATGACAGGCTGCTGGCATATATTATACTTGAAGACGGTACCTGTATAAACGCGACTATGGTATCAGAGGGGTTTGCCAGAGTATATTCGGTCAAACCAAATATTGAGCATAGGGATTATTTTATTAGGCTTCAGAAA
Source organism: Bacillota bacterium (assembly GCA_023411645.1). Classification (GTDB taxonomy): domain Bacteria; phylum Bacillota; class Clostridia; order Acetivibrionales; family DTU013; genus JAEYRF01. Next base: position 50,052 of record JAEYON010000027.1, read on the forward strand.
AATGCGATCAATGAAGGGAAGGGTCTATGGTCCCTTCCGGAAGAAGAAAGACCCTTTGTCGAGAAAGATGATAATTACTAGAGGCTATGTCACAACATACAAAAAATTTACATTCATATTTATAATGGGAGATAGGAGCTTGAAACATATGAAAAAACTCTATAAAAAAAGTGAAATATGGTTTGCTGTAATGTGGATTATTATTTATGTAGTTGTCATGGGAAATTTGAGAAATAATTTTGGTGATGATAGTCCGATTTCCCTGCTTGGATTGATTATAATAGCAACTGTAATCACTGCATTTATTATGAAGAATAAGTTGAATGAGAAGTATGGATTTAAAAGTATAAATGATTACAAAAAGTATCTATTTTTTATTCCGTTTATTCTTTTGATTTCTGTGAACTTCTGGTCAGGGGTATCTGTTCATTATAGTGCGCTTAACCAAATGATTGCCGTTCTAACCATGGCATTAGTCGGTTACGTTGAAGAGATAATATTCCGAGGATTACTATTTAAGGCAATTGAAAAGGATAGTGTTAAGCAGGCAATTATTATATCTGCAATAACATTCGGAGCAGGACACATCATTAACTTACTTACAGGGCAGGTTACAGTAGATACGATTTTGCAGATAGTATACGCTATGGCAATTGGTTTTGCGTTTGTTATGGTCTTTTATAAAAGTAAAAGCCTTATTCCTTGCATTATTACACACAGTTTGGTTAATATTGCTTCGAAATTCTCAGGAGAAAGTTCGAGAGTCTTAGATTATATAGTGGCAATATTTATCATTATTGTCGCAGGTGGTTATGCTTTTTATCTTTATAAAAGAGTTGAGAACGAGTAACAATAAATTCCAGTTTATTTATCAACTATTTGTTGTGACATAGCCTTACTATATTCCGCGGTATAATGAAGATGAGGCTGCATAGGACAGCTATAACAGATCTTTCGGGGAGGATGTTAAATGAGTTTACTTGAAGCAATTATTTACGGTATTATTCAGGGATTGGGCGAGTTTCTGCCCATATCGAGCACGGCGCATATTATTCTGGCGCCATGGCTTTTTGGGTGGGAGAGCCAAGGGTTGGCTTTTGACATTGCACTGCATATGGGGACACTTGTGGCGGTGGTCATTTTTTTCTGGAGAGACTGGATCAGACTGATCAAGGCCGGTTTGACCGATGTGAAATCAAGTGATGGGAAACTTTTTTGGTGCATTGCACTTGCATGCATCCCCGGCGGGATATTTGGCCTTTTATTTGAAGATTACATAGAAACTACTTTCAGGAATCCATTATTAATCGGTGTCATGCTAATTGTCATGGGTATTGTAATTTATGTAGCCGACAGGTACTCCAAATCAGAGATAGTCCTGAAGGAAATCGGCTTTAAAAGAAGCTTTCTCATTGGTGTGTCACAGGCTCTGGCTATGCTGCCAGGTGTTTCAAGGTCGGGCATTACCATGGCGACAGGCAGGGCTCTGACAATCAATCGCGAGGATGCCGCACGGTTCACATTTTTACTTTCCACTCCGTTTATTTTTCTTAGCGGTATTTACAAGTCCAAGGATATTGTAAATATATCTGTGGACTTGCTGCCATTTATTGTCGCAGTTCTGACATCGGCCGTTGTTGGCGCTCTGAGCATCAAATTCATGTTATCTTATCTGAAGCGGAAGGGCTTCGGCATATTTGCGATATATCGCTTTTTGCTCGGCGCAGTGGTTATTATTGTTGCGTTAGTGCGCTGAAGTAGGTCTATGGTAATGACATAGGGCTATATACCTAAAAATTAAAGGAATGCAGAACTATATAGAAAACTGGAGGTCTTTGTTATAATCTAGTTGAACATTAGCGTTTCTCCTATTTTAGGGGCATGGGGTTTCGACTCCATGTTTTTTTTATTGCATCCGACCAGTGCTCCTCACTCTGATTATACCTCTCTAAGCTTCATTCCTCTAATGTTTACTTTTATCGGCACAAGGAGTTTTATTGCAGTGCCTTGTAAAACAAACGCAATTGGTCTATTATACTATTGGAAAGTGCAGGTGCTTTTAATTGAGCCAAAAAGATATTGTCATATTAGGTATAGAAACAAGCTGTGATGAAACGTCTGCAGCGGTAGTAATAAATGGTAGAAGAATACTTTCGAATGTCATTTCCTCTCAGATCGATCTGCATAAAAAGTTTGGAGGAGTCGTTCCTGAAATTGCCTCACGCAAGCATGTGGAGCTAGTGCTGCCGGTCATTGACCAGGCACTGGAGGAGGCAGGCGTCGGGCTCGAGCGGCTGGATGCAATAGGAGTCACATATGGGCCGGGGCTTGCTGGCGCCTTACTTGTTGGACTTTCAGCAGCAAAGGGACTGGCTTTTGCCACAGGCAAACCTTTGATCGGAGTACATCATATTGAAGGGCACATTGCTGCCAACTACCTGGAGAATGATGTCCTGGAACCGCCCTTTGTATGTCTTGTGGCATCGGGCGGACACAGTCATATTGTATATGTTGCCGACTATCACCGGTTTGATATTCTGGGGCAGACCCGTGATGACGCTGCCGGTGAGGCATTTGACAAGATTGCCCGGGCGTTGGGTCTTGGTTATCCCGGCGGGCCGTTGATCGATGCTAAGGCTGCAAAGGGTAATAGCAGAGCAATAGATTTTCCGAGAGTCCAATTTCATGACGGGAGTCTGGATTTTAGCTTTAGCGGGTTGAAAACCGCCGTGCTAAATTATCTGAACGGCATGGCTCAGAAGAATTCGGATATTGATATTCCTGATGTATGTGCCAGCTTTCAACAGGCTGTTGTGGATGTACTGGTACGTAACACGATACAGGCCGCCTGTCAGAAGGGTGTTAAGCATGTAGCATTAGCAGGAGGAGTCGCGGCGAATTCGCAGTTAAGAGCAGACATGAGGATAGCGGCAGGGCAGGCTGGGATTGAGATATTTTATCCGGGGGTTGTGCTTTGCACTGATAATGCGGCAATGATTGGATCGGCAGCCTATTATGAGTTTAAAAGAGGAAACCTGGCGGCATGGAATTTGAATGCTGTACCAAGTCTTAAGCTTGATTGCCAAAACTGTGGATAACTTTACAATTTCCACGACCTTCCATACAATTCGCGCTTCCAGAAACAAACATCCATTTATGGCAAAAATCTACATATGACGCATTCTGTCGAAAAATAAATTTGTGCTAAAACAGAAAAATGTACTTCTATAAATACACAAATCGCGCCATTCCGCGTACTTTGGACGTTTGAACACAATTGGAAAAAAGTGCAAATGGAGTAGAAGCCTTACCTGTGAATTATGTGGAAAATGCGCAGAAATTGCGTATAATGTAGGATTTTCGTGTGTGGATAAGAATGTGGATAGTGTGGATTAAAGGTGTCGGAAATTGATGTTTTAGACGATCGGAAAAGCGAAAAAACTACTCATTATTTGAATATTCCGAGTAATTCTGAAGTACTTTTTTCACATATCCCTGTGTTTCGGCATAGGGAGGAATGCCGCCGTACTTTGAAACAGCGCCGGGACCTGCATTATAGGCAGCCAGGGCAAGTTCCAGATTGCCGTCGAATGCTACGAGCTGGTCTTTCAGATATCTTGTACCGCCGTCAATATTTTCAAGGATGTCAAAAGGATCCTTTACGCCAAGACCCTCGGCCGTACCCGGCATCAGCTGCATCAAGCCCTGGGCGCCGGCTCTGGATATGGCGTAGGGATTGAAATTTGACTCCTGCCTTATGACTGACCTGATTAGATTGGCGTCTACATGATATTTTTGAGAGCTTGCGGCAATACTTTTTTCGATATCCGCGGACCATTGGCTCTTATCTGTCACCATACCCGATTTGTTTGCTGCAAGAGCCAGCAAAGCCTTCTGAATGTTACTGGAATATGAATTGCCTGAAGCAGTACTTAAAATGCTTGCGGAAGATGTATCAGTATCAGATGTAAGTGCAGAGGCGTCTAAGGCATCATTGAGAACCCGCTTGAAAGGTATGCTTTCGGAAGCACCCTTTATTTTTACCGGCACCCTGCTTTGAATCTCATTGATTTTTTGTTGAAAGATATCCGAAATATTCGGGATCATTTCAGCCCTCCGCTATTATTTACATTTTACAATAGCTTTTGCCATAAATAAAGAACTACATTGACAATCCTATACAAATATATCGGATAAAGTAGGATTTATATTGAGGTGCTTGTGACAAGAATTCCGACGTAGAGTTTTGGACCGGCCAGATTATGAAATGTTGCGTTCAGACTTCCTACAGAATTTTGAGCAGGCATTTTTACGATCACCATCGAACTGTCTGACCGTAAAGAGCTGACAGTATCCCATGGACGGATAGTGCTCCGATTCATAAGATAACTTTTGCAATAGTTCGGCACTCGTGCTCTGTGGGGACTCATCGGAGACAGTTTGCGACTCATTGGGAGCAGTAATAAAAAACTCACATTCAATGCATTTTGGTTTGAGCTCTAAATTTGACCAGGTCTCTACTTTCCTGACATATTTTACACATCGGAAATCCCTTGAGACAATCCCGTGAATTTTGCATAGAATGTCTCTGTTGATATTTATCTTCATACCTCTGGCACAGTTGCTGCAGCTCCCAGGTTTTTTCATCCGTACCCCCTGACCGTAATACATTCTCTGCCTGCCCGACTTGTGGCGACATTTCACTTTCAAAGCTCTGTCTAAAGCATTACAAATCCATCTTACCATAACGGAAAGCTGTATGGCAAATAATGGGAAATGCAGGCTCTAACAGGGGAAATGGTTAAGTTTCAAAATATCCTATTCTGGGATATAATAATTCATGGAAAGATAGGGCAAAGTGAACTCAGACAGGAGAAGAACAGATTATGAGAAAGCCCGTAATTTTACGAAGAAGGTATATACCATATGAGACTGTTGATATTTCCGCAGATGAGCTTCTTTTCAGAAGCGACGATCTTCTGGTCACCAGATGGACTTGTATCAAACCTCGGCCAGACTTCTATGGAGGTATCTCATTTACCTTCCTGAACAGGGGGTATAAGCTTGGCAGGTTTTGTGACAAGGACGGACAGTTTCTGTATTGGTACTGTGACATCGTCGAGATCGTGTATGACGAGCTGTCCGATACTTATACGCTCAATGACCTTCTGCTGGACATAAAGATATTTCCGGATGGAAGGGTAATACTATTGGATGCGGAAGAACTTGCCCAAGCTATTGAAGAGGGCCTGGTTACCGGCAAGCAGGTTTGTATGTCGCTAAGGACGCTGGACAGTCTTTTAAAGATGATCAATGACGGCAGCTTTCCGCCTGCCGAATGCGAGGGATGGAGCTGAATGACCTATTATGATGACCTGAGAAACATAGACCTGCACACGCATACAACTGCATCGGACGGCAGCATGACACCGACAGAACTGATCAGACATGCCTTTGACAAGGGGCTGGCGGCTGTGGCTGTGACAGATCACGATACGGTCAGCGGAGTTGCTCAGGCGTTGGAGGAGGGCGATAGGCTCGGAATCGAGGTGATTGCCGGGGTAGAGATAAGCGTGGATTTTTCCACAGAAATGCATCTGCTGGGCTATTTTCTCGACGGCCATTGCGAACCGATCCTCAAGACGCTGGAAGAACTTCGTGAGAGAAGAGAGGAGCGCAATCCCAGGATCGTAAATAAGCTCAATGAGCTTGGTTTTGATATTACCATGGAGGAAGTTAACGGTAATGCCGGGGGCGGTAATACAGGAAGGCCGCACATTGCCAGGGTGATGATAGAAAAAGGGTATGTGAAAAGCATGGATGAAGCCTTTGAGAAATATTTGGGTGCGGGCAGACCTGCATACTTCAAAAAGGATAAGCTGCTGCCCCGGGAAGGAATAGCCGAGATCACCCGGTCAGGCGGTATTCCCGTACTTGCTCATCCCTTTTTCATTGGGTTGCCATACGGACAGTTGGATCAGCTTGTGGGAGTGTTGGCCGGATATGGACTCAAGGGTATTGAGGCATACTATTCGTGGCATACGGAGGAACAGACGTCATCGCTGCTGCGCATAGCTCGAAAGCATGGTCTGCTGGTTACGGGAGGCAGTGATTTCCATGGCAGCTTCAAGCCCGATATAGAGATTGGAACCGGAACAGGCTCGCTGAAGGTGCCGTACAGCCTGCTAGAGGCGCTGAAGCAAATGCAGTGAGCTGAACAGCTACAACATCTGGATGCCTAGAAATAAGCGGGTTTACGGCGTCTTGACAAGAAGCTCGAATCTGAGTATAATGATTACGAACCGAAACGATAAAGGTACAAATTTTAAGCCCTTTCCAGGAAGGGTTATTTTTATCGGTCCGGGAGTTTAACGGAAGGTTATTGCTATGGCAAACGAAGGAATAAAGGTCGTCGCTCAAAACAAAAAAGCCAGACATGATTACTTTATCGAGCAGACAATGGAGGCCGGTATAGTACTGTCGGGCACAGAGGTGAAATCGATCAGGCAGGGCAAGGTAAACCTGAAGGACAGCTATGCAATGATCGAGGGCGGCGAGGTCATACTCAACGGAATGCACATCAGCCCTTACGAACAGGGGAATATCTTCAATAAAGACCCCCTGCGCGACAGAAAGCTTTTACTTCACAAAAGTGAGATTAACAGGCTGATCGGCTATACACAGCAGAAGGGCTTGTCACTGGTGCCGCTGCAGCTTTACTTCAAACGTGGGATTGTGAAGCTGGAGTTGGGGATTGCCAAGGGCAAGAAGCTGTATGACAAGAGGGATGACATGGCGGAACGGGATGCCAAACGCGAGATCGACCGTAAAATGAAGGAACAGTATAGGTGACACTTGACAAGTGAATAGCCCAACATGGGGGCGTATTGGTTTCGACGGGGTTGTTGAGACCAGAGTAGCGGGTAGAGGATTCTCGTTGGCCTCTTAAAAAAACGGGAAACTTAAAATAAACGCTAAAAACGATAATTTCGCTTTAGCTGCTGCCTAATATAGGCAGCCCGTCGGTCCGGGGTTTCTGCGCCTCGGGTAGCCGGCGTCATTAAGTCAGGCCTTCGGTGTAGGAAGGTTAAACACTGGAACTGTTGCGGCGGTAGCCTTGAGCTGTAACAGTATTTAAAGGATACCAAGGGTGAAACTCTGACTGTGGAGGTTCGCCGGAGGGAAAGCAGTGCCAAGGTCTCGCAAGAGAAACCAGGCATTGGACAAAACACAGTCTACACCCGTAGAAGCGCTGGAGGATATGATTTCGGACAGGGGTTCGACTCAGTAAAAAGAATCGCCCTGCCTGGCGACAGGCAGGTGAGAACCCGGCTTTATCGGTGAAACCGTAACGGAAGGTGATGCAGCGAAAGCTGTGGACATTCAGAAAGGGACATTTCTCACTTAAGGGGAATGCCTATTATTCTGAGAGAAGTGTCCCGTTACCTTAGACCGACGGCAATACCGAGAGGTATGTGAGGAAACTCAACAGCCTTGTATCGACTCATAGAGATCTAAGGATAGAGGGACACACCTTTGCAAAGAGGTATTCTTAAAAGAAAAGGAATGTCCCTGTCGATGATCTACTAGGATAGGAAGCAGCAGCAAATTTAATTCCTATAATACGCCGGGGGACTCGTGAACGAGTTCAAGATATAGTCAGTGCCAATGGAGACATTGGAATAGCACGTCCCCTCGCCTCCACCAAATTTGTCCGAAAAGCCTTGTGTAGCTGATGGAATTACCATAACTTTGCCGTTTGGCAAGGTTATGGTTCCAATCGGAAGCGGCAAAGTTATGGTTCCTGATAGGAAATGGCAAGCAAAAGAGAGTGGACATAAAATCTGCTCTTTTTTATTGTGTTATAATTTACTTTATATGGTACGGCTTAACTATGGAAGGAAAAAGTAGCGTAATATATATGACCGCTAAAGAAAATAGAATGAGGCGAACCCATAACTTTATTTAGCTGGAAAAATAATCACCCTGCCTACCACAGAGTGACTATACTTAAATAAGTCACTGATGGCAACCGTATATAGGTGATTCGGCTACCATGATGGCGGTATTGGTTCACATTCCTGATAATGTCCTTCTATAACAATTTAGTTATTAGATTTTAAGACAAAATGAACAACCAAGAGTCATATGGTGCAGCGGTGCTTTCTCTCTGTATCGGACGGTGTGAAACTTTCTCTGTAAATTGACTTTCTATGATAATTTTATTCGGGGCTTGTAGGCCAGATTCTGGCTTACAAGCCCTTGTTTACACTATAGGGAAAAGAGAACGGCATGTCAAGAGCGCCCTTGAAAAGGGCGTGCATTTACTCTTGACCGGCCGTTTTCTTTTTGCTAGGGCAGCCTTCCCTCATACATGATAGATAGTTCGCCGTAAACTTTACCCCAGTTTCGGATTGGCATGGTCCACTTTTTCACAGCTTCAAAGGTTGCCAGGTAAAGTGCCTTAAGAAGGGCGGTATCGCTTGGAAATACACTTCTTTGGCTATTCAAGCGGCGGTATGTACTGTTTAGGCTCTCGATTGCATTGGTGGTGTAAATCACTTTCCGGACGTCGGAAGAAAACTTAAAAATCGGGCTGATCACATCCCAGTTTGTCGTCCAGCTCTTCATGGCATTTGGATAGTGAGCCTGCCATTTTTCCGTGACTTCCTTCATCTGCTGATACCCTGCCTCTTCGGAGGGTGCGTGATAGATTGTTTTCAAGTCGGTAGCAAAAGCTTTTTTGTCCTTATCTGCGACATACTTTAATGTGTTTCTAACCTGATGCACAATACATCGCTGGTATTCCGTCTGGGGATAGGCTACAGCGATTGAGTCTTTGATTCCCGTCAGACCATCAGCACAAAGGACCATGATATCCTTAACGCCCCTGTTTTTCAATTCGTTCAGGATACTGAGCCAGTATTTGCTGCTTTCGTTCTCGCCGACCTGGATAGACAGAACTTCTTTGTGGCCGGAATCATTGATTCCTAGAATGGTATAGGCTGCGAGTTTTCGGATAATATTGTTCTCACGCACGGAGAAATGAACTGCATCTATGAAAACAATGGGATAGACACTAGCAAGCGGTCGTTTTTGCCATGCATCGATTTCGGGAAGCAATTTGTCGGTAATGTCAGAAACCATTCCTTCACTGACTTCAAACCCGTAAATATCTTCGATTTGCTCCGATATCTGCCTTGTCGTAAGACCCTTTGCATACATGGCTATAATTTTATCTTCAATTCCGGAAATATCTTTCTGGCGTTTTCGGACCACTTTGGGATCAAAGGAGCTCTCTCGATCCTGGGGAACAGTGATGTCCATTTCTCCGTACTTGCTACGGATTGTTTTACTCTTCTTCCCGTTGCGGGCGTTGGTGTTATCTGCTCGTTCATACGGGGCATACCCAAGATGGTCATCCATTTCTGCTTCAAGCATGGCCTGTATTGTTCCGCCCAGCAGATCCTTCAGAGCTTCCTGAATGTCGTCTGCTGACTTGATGTCATACTCCTCCAGTAAACTTGCGATGATGTTCCTTTTACCCTCACTCATTGGTTCACGTCTTTTTGCCATAAAAAAGCCTCCTATGATTTTTATTTTATCATAGAAAGCTTAATTTACAGACTTTTATTCACAGGCTC
>JAEYON010000044.1 GCA_023411645.1 Bacillota bacterium
ATCGATAAGGATGCTGCCAGGGCAGAAAAGCTGACGATAGAACATGTAAAGAATGCCAGTGAGAATCTCCTGAGGCAAAGCACTAAGGAATAAGGTGAAATGGCAACATTTCTAAAACTGTAAAATCAAGTAGTGTGGTAGGGTTCGAGTCCCTCTTGGAATTAACAAAAAAACAGACTGTCAACAGACAGTCTGTTTTTTTTGGTGACCCATAGGGGACTCGAACCCCTGTTACCGCCGTGAGAGGGCGGTGTCTTAACCGCTTGACCAATGGGCCGTTTCTGCAAAAGTAATTATAACACGTGTGCTCAGTCATTTCAATAGTTAATTGTGTATGGTAATATATTATCAACAAGTTGCGATATGGAATTCCATGTGAAGGCTATCTGATATAGACTGATTGTGGTAAAATAACATTTGTGTAAGCGATAACGAACATCGCATATAATGAAAAGGGTTAGGTTTACTTCATGAGAGATTATTTTGATATATTGCAGATTTCAGCGGACGCGACAGATCAGGAGATCAAGCAGGCATATATGCATATGCTCAGGCAATATCCGGAGCAGCATCATCCTCAACGGAACAGAGATATAGAGGAAGCGTATAAAGTATTGTGCGATCCCGTTACGAAAGCGGCCTGTTTGGAATTTCACCTAATGGATTCCAAATCAAAGAAGGTCTATTTTGATGCTCAACAATCCATAATTAACGATAAGGCAGGCGAGGCCATAAAGATGCTTGAAAATGCGCTTGATGCGGAGCAGCACAAAAATCATCTTTTTTATCTTCTTGGGATCGCATACATGATTGTGGAAAAACCGCGTAAGGCTGTCAGGATATTTGAGCAGGTCATCGAAAATTATCCGGATGACATCCACTTGAAGATATACTATTCGAAAGCCTGCCTGGATGCGAAGCAGTATAAAAAAGCCGTTGAAAGTGCGAAAACCGGCTATGAATCAGGAAAGAACAATTTTCTTGCAGTGTACTGTCTGGTGGAGGGGTATATCCACACTAAAAAATATGGCGAAGCTTCGGATGTTCTGAAACAAGCTTTTGAAAATTCTGCATTTCAGGATCGCTTATATAACATTTGTGCAAAGCTGTCCTATGCATTATTTTTAGATGGCCGGTACGAAGAGAGCCTGCACTATATGGAAAAGCTGAATGATCAGGATGTGGAGGAAGACGAAATACTGGAATCTGGTGCGATGTTCCTTGAAATACTTGATTACTATATTGACAGTCAGATGTTTCAACAGGCAGGCCGGTGCGCGGAGATCATTTTAAAGCTGCTGCCAGAGCGCAGGGATATAGCTGAACTAAAAAGAAATATTGAGACTATTTTAAAGCTGGAGCCGGAGTATAGCAGATTTGAAGAAGATGATTTCATACCTGATGGGTTAAAGGGATTGATCGCGAATGAGATTTTTACTGATTCTTTGGCAGGTTTATCGCCGGAGCAGATTATTGCTTACGCAGTACTGAATGAATATCATATTTTAAGTGATTATAGCAGTTATCTGATGGCTCTGCGGTATATGAAAAATAAGTACCCAGGCTTGTATAGCCTTAAAACGGAATTTTTGGATGCGATTCAGAATACAAAAGAGCGGAAAAAGCTAACGAATAAAAACAAGGCTCTATTTTACCAATATCAGAATGTGATCGAGGATCTGATGGAGGATTGGGGAGAAGAATACGACGACGAGAATGATGAAAATTATTACGATGAATACGACGAAGAAAACGATGAAGAATATGATGAAGATGATGATGGAGACAGTGAAGGGAAAGATAGGGGAGAAGACGGGGAATCCGACGAGTAGAAATTGAATGACCGATATCCATAGGGATTGGGGAGGTTAAGGATACTATGCGTCTGGACAAGGTGCTGTCGAATTTCGGATTTGGCAGCAGAAGCGAAATAAAGAAGCTCGCAAAAGATGGCTTGATCAGGGTGGATGGCAGCACAGCAAAAGACACATCAATGCACGTGGACCCTGAGAATAATAGAATAGAAATTAAGGGAACGCCTCTTAACTATAGAAGGTATATTTATATCATGATGAACAAACCGGCAGGAATCATATCGGCGACAGTTGATAATAAGCACAGGACGGTAATTGACCTGCTCCCGGACGAGTTTTCCTGCTTTAATCTGTTCCCGGCCGGGAGGCTCGATATTGATACAGAAGGGATGCTTCTGCTGACTAACGATGGGCAGATGGCCCATGAACTTCTTTCTCCAAAAAAGCATGTGGATAAAAGGTACTGCGCCTTAATCGAAGGTGAAGTTACTGATGAAGACGTTAAACGCTTTAATGACGGCATTATTCTGGAAGATGGGTATAAGACCATGCCGGCTGAGCTTGAGATCATAAATTCTGGGACACATTCCGAAATAGAACTTACCCTGCACGAAGGAAAATTTCATCAGGTAAAAAGAATGTTTGAGGCTACAGGTAAAAAAGTTACTTATCTAAAGAGAATCCGTATTGGCGGATTACAATTGGACGACGCCTTAAACCCCGGGGAATGCAGGGAATTAACGAGTGAGGAAGTAGCTCTGCTGAAGGGGACATTTCGGGGGGACGTTTCTCAACTCCAGGATAGCAGATAAATTTTAGCAACATATATCAGCCATAACGAAAAACGCCCACTTATTTCAACCGGTCTTGAGCAAACTGCAAAATGTCTTCTCCGGTATATTCGATATCGGGCGTGATGCCGGTTCCTTGAATATTGATCCCATTGGGGGTGTACCATTTCAGAATTGTGGCTTTTACTGCATATCCTCTCTTCAGATCCAATGTAAACTGGCCGATCCCTTTGCCAAATGTTTTGGTTCCGATCAACTCGACGTTATCAAGATTATCCTTCAAGGCTGCGATCATATTTTCGGAGGAACTGGCGGAATTCTGGTTTTGTAGGATTATGATCCTGTCATATTTCAGCGGCTGAGCTTTCTTTGAACGATAGACAATATCCAGCCACCGGAAATGGTCCGTCGCGATGACGGTCTTTTTTGGGAGGAACATGCTGGATATATTTACCATTGCGTCAATATCACCGCCCCGGTTGTCCCGCAGGTCAATAATGATGTTTGGCCTGCTCTGGAGCTTTGAGAGGTTCTCATCCATGAATTTATCCGTATATTTCGAAAAATTGGTCAGATTTAGATAAACTGTACGATCATTTAGTATTTTAATTTCGGTCCTGTCAGCTTCTTCTTTTTCTACCTGCTTTGATTTTTGCAGGCCGGACGGAGTATAGAGATAAGTGTATTTGTCACCCTTTTCCTGACGAATCCTGTTTGTGGTCACAGCAATCACAAAGTTGTCGAAGTTGGCAAAATATCTGCCGCCCACATCTGTCGCAAGTTCCTTTTTATAGATATCGTCCAGTGTATCCGTATAGATATAGCTGCTAGTGATAAAATGCTTGAAAGCCAGATAGTCAAAATTCAGATACAGATAAAATGCCGTGAGAGCAATAAAGGCGACCAATATACCCATTACGGCATGATATCTTTTTTTATACCGTTTCAGTAAATCTTCCGAACTCAGTTCCTTTTTACTACGTTTATTTTTCAGCATTACCTAACTTTCCACATACCTTTTTATTTTCTTGGTAGTTGTTTTTGCAAATTCTTCTTCCCGTAGATCGAAGTCTTTTACATATTTATAGATGACAAGGCTCTTATTGACTTCCTTTACCTCTTTACGGATGAGCTCATATATTTCTTCAGAGCTCGGCTGATGATCGCCGAACTCAGTCTGGATAGCTTCCAGCTCAGGTACAATGGTGGCGGATACGACGACATCTCCGTAAACAGGATCATCCTTGCCGAATACAATACATTCCTTGATAAAGGGACTTTTTGTCAACAGCGATTCGATCTCTTCCGGATATATATTCTTACCGTTTTTTGTTACAATAACATTCTTTTTTCTGCCCGTGATATGCACAAATTGTGCACTGTCTATATAGCCAAGATCGCCTGTGTAGAACCAGCCGTTCTTTATAACCTTGGCTGTGTTTTCCGGATCCTCATAGTAACCCATCATTACGTTCGGACCTTTAACAACGATTTCACCGACACCGTCTGCGCCAGGGTTGTCAATTCTTATCTCAAGACCCGGAAGCGGCAGACCTGCAGCTTCATCTTTATAATCTACATCACGGTTCAATGCTACGATAGGGCTGCATTCGGTGAGGCCATAACCCTGAATAAAGAGAATGCCGAAGCTCCGGTAGCCCTTTGCCACTTCGGGGTCAACTCCTGCAGCTCCGCTGATTAGAAGCCTCACATTACCGCCCAGATTATTGTGAATTGGAGCGAAAAGCTTTCTGGAGATGTCTATTCCAATACTTTTCAAGAAATTACTGAGCTTAACTCCGAATTTCAATTTTTTCAGCACTTTGGGATCCTTTGCGGCCTGATCCCAGATACGTTTGTATATTGCTTCATGGATCAGCGGTACAGCTAGCATGACAGTTGCTTTGGTTTCCTGGAGGTTCTTAGCTATATGCCTCAATCCCTCGCAGAAAGCGACTGCTGCACCCCGATAAAACGGGCAGAGAAAGCCGCAGGTGTTTTCGTAGGTGTGATGAAGGGGTAGTACTGAAAGAAAAATGTCCGACGGAACGATATTTGTCATTGAACTCATAGCCATCAGGTTCTCTGCAATGTTTCTGTGGTTAAGCATGACAGCCTTGGACTTATCTGTGGTTGCCGAGGTGAATAGCAAAATGCTCATTGCTTCGGCATCAATTTCGGCATTAATGAAATCCAGGCATCCCTCTTCAACCTTTTTCCGACCCTTGTCCACAAGCGATTTGAGCGAAACAAAGCCATTCTCGTTTTCGCCTTCTCCATCCATTTCTATGTAGTACTTAATAAAATCAAGATGCTTTGCTATGTTTGAAATATGATTTTTCAGATTTCCTGAAAATATTACGGCATCTGCTTTCGAACGAATTAGCAGGTTTTCAATTTCATTTTCCGGAAGCTCCTTGTCTAAAGGAACTACAATACCGGCTCCATTTACCACGGCCATATAAGAGACGACCCAATCGTATCGATTTTCACTGATGATGGCTATTCTTCCGCCCTTCAGACCTATATCTATCAATGCTGTACCCAGTGCATCTACTTCTGTTTTAAACTGCTTAAAAGTGATGGGCTCAAATTTGTCGTTACCTTTAAATTTCTGCAGAAAAGCTGTTCTGTCGCTAAATAGCTCTGAGCTTGTAACCAGTACTTCTTTGATAGATCTAATCTTTCTCACATCATACAATGGGATATTTTTCATAATAACCACCTCGCTGATAGATAATAGTACAAACAGATAACGATCGGATATCGACTACAATATTATATAACAATTAATCTTATCATAAAAGACAAATAAAAGAATATCAGAAAATACATTATGTTTTACGCTTTTTCTGACTATACAAAAAGAGAGTCATTCGACTCTCTTTCTTGTTTTTAGTTTACCATCTGTTACCGGAATCGTATCCGCGTCCGGAATTGCTAAAGCCGCCATTACCGCCCCTGCGCTGAGCTTTTTTTGCTCTTCTGCAATCAGGACACCTCTGTGGTTCGTTTTCGAATCCTTTTTCTTTGTAGAAAGCCTGTTCACCTTCAGAGAAAATGAATTCATTGTTGCAGTCTTTGCAATTTAAAGTCTTGTCCGCCATATTAAAAAACCCTCCTCGGTTTATTTGGATTTAACTGGTTTAGACTTATTACTCCAACAATCCAAATAAGAAAAGGAGAGTTCGGTCTACAAACAAATTAAATCGTGCATTGTATCGCCTCTGGATACGAAACAATTATAGCATGTTGAAAACTGTTTTACAAGCAAAATATTGGAAATTTCTTTTCAAAATTAAAGTTAATTTTAATACTCATAAATAGTCAAATTCGTGTCATCGGCTTAATACACGATTTTTGTCACCACAATTTCGGAAGCAATACGCGGCCACACCGCAGGATCCTCCATACCAAGCCTCCAAAGAGCCACACCTGAGATTCCTTGCTGCCATGCCAGTCTTAGCTTTGCGATCAAACTCTCTGCATTCTCAAACCATACTTCATGCATATTTCCCTGATCGTCCGTGTATGAGAACATGGGTGTTAACGTATCCTGATCAAAGGTAATGCTCTGGCCGTATTGTTCTGCCAGCTTCACCGCCGCTTCGTATGTGACATAAGTATTTCGACCGGTTGTCAGGTTAAAGTCAAATCCGAACACTGAAATAGCAGCCACTATTTTATCCGCCGGCATTTTTGTTAATGTATATGCAATAACTTTATTCATCCAGCCGCTCGACACAACCGGTCCGGGACCACTGCCAGGCCAGCCGTGTTCGTTATATAGCATGACGATAAATTGGTCAACGGCGGCGCCAATCACTTCATAATCAAATGGATCTGAAAATGGATTAAACGGCGGATAATCTCTGATGCGCGCCGGGATTGAAGCAGACAGGAAATAACCACGGTCTCTCATTGCGCGGCCAAGTTCAGTATAAAACGCTGACAGCCTTTCGCTGTCAGCCAAATAGACGTCTTCGATATCAATATTGACACCGTCGAAGCCAAATCTGTCGATCAGTGCAATAATATTATCAATTGCGGTACGCCGGCTTTGCGGTGTGGCAAGCATGGCTTTCACGACCTCCCTGCTGGCCTCCTGACCGCCTTCGCCATAAAGAAGATTATGAACGACCGGCATGATCATGACATTATTCCTGTGAGCAATGGCCACCAGTGTCTCAACTTCATTATCAGTAAATTGGCCGAACTTTTCTATAGATGTAGGATCCTCCTGATCGAACCTGTACATAAACAGTGGCAGAACCGATATTTGTGAAGTGTTATCCACAAAGGAGCGGTATGAACTGGGAAGCGCGGGGCCTTCCTGCAGTGTATAAAATCCAATCAAAGACAAAATGGGTTTTGAACCATCATAAACTCTTAAGTTGACCAGATTGCGCGAGACCCAGCCGGTATTGCCGTTGTGCAGGGAAACCTGAATCCAGTCGCGGTTTGTTCCGATTACAGGAAGCCTTGCAGATGAAGTGACAGTCTGGATAACTCCGTAATTTGTGCCGGCACCGATGCGGATATTGGCTCGGCCTACATTAACTACAGCTTCTGTATACTGCGGAATGACAAGCCGCTGTCCGATTGTCAGGTCTGTGCTTTGCAGTCTGTTGAGCTGAATAATGCTTTCAACCAAGGTGTTATACTGTTTTGCTATCTGATACAGCGAATCCCCCTGCTGTACGGTATATGTAATCACTTTTGATACCTGAATAGGGATAAAGAGTAACTGGCCTGTTAAGATTTCATCATCTGTTAGCTGGTTGGCTGTGGAAATCTGCCGGGCTGAGATTCCGAACTTCTCTGCTATCGAGGAAACAGTATCCCCTGGTTGTACGGTGTACCACATAAACTCACCCTTATTCTATTCGTTATTGATACACCATTATATTCGATAGTTTGTGAATATGTGAGGGGATGGCAGCGATAACTGGGCCGGTAGTGGAGATAGTACCTCTATTTACATTAATGCTGCTTTGTGGTAGACTCAGGCTACGGGTGGTAAATTATAACATCCAATGTACATAATATATCAGGAGGTCGATAATTCATGAAGAAACGCGGTATATCAGCTCTTTGTATTGTTTTATCCATGGTGATCTGTATCTATGCTGGCGCATTTGCCGCAAGCAATCTCGAGCAGATTCAAGCGTATTTAAACTATGGTATTACTATCAGGCTTGACGGGCAGCCACAAAATATGTACGACACAAAGGGTGCAAGAGTATATCCAATAAGCTACAAAGGAACAACCTATGTACCAATTCGCGCTGTTGCTGACCTTCTTGATGTGGATGTTGGATGGGATGGGCCGACTAATTC
>JAEYON010000048.1 GCA_023411645.1 Bacillota bacterium
ACTGCTCAACTATTGATTTTGCATCAATACCGGACCTCAGAGCTACCGAGACGAGTCGGCTTGTCGCTTCGGACTGCGACGGACATCCGCCTGCGCGCCCTGTATTGGTAAATACCTCACAAATGCCGTTTTCGTCGTAATTCACCGTAATGTATAAGTTACCGCAGCCTATTTTTACCTTTTCCGTAAACCCAGTGGTAATATCCGGTCTCGGCCTTGGCGCAATCCTCGCCTGAGCATCTGGTTTTGCCTCATCCGGCTTGTCAGCGGCGGCGTCGCCTTCCTTTCCCTTCACCTTTCCTATATTCAGCACCTGCATGTCGCGGCTTCCATCCCTGTAAATAGTCACGCCCTTGCAGAAAGTCTTGTAAGCCAGCTCAAAAACAGCCTTGACATCATCCTTTGTAGCGTCATGGCTAAGATTAACCGTCTTGGATACTGCATTATCGGTATATTTCTGGAAGGAAGCCTGCATCTTCACATGCCACTCCGGTGAAATATCATGCGCTGTAACAAATACATCCTGAACCTTTGCAGGTATTTCAGAAAAACCTTTGATAGAACCTTTTTTTGCTATCCTCCTCATCAACTCATCGGAATAAAATCCTTCTTTTTCGGCAATACCCTTAAAGTTTGGATTTACCTCCACAAGCTCGTCATTGTCCATGACGTTTCTGATATAGGAAATGGCAAACAGAGGTTCAATGCCGCTGGAGCATCCGGCAATAATACTAAGCGTACCTGTTGGCGCAATAGTCGTTGTGGTTGCGTTGCGAACCTTTACGCCGAGATCCTTGTAAATACTCTTCTCAAAATAAGGGAAAACGCCCTTTTTCTCCGCCAGCTCTATGGACGCTCTGCGGGCTTCGTCCTGAATAAAGTGCATGAGCTTCTCAGCAAGGTTGATTGCCTTCTGAGAACTATATGCGATTCCAAGCTTACAAAGCAAATCAGCCCAGCCCATAACACCAAGGCCAATCTTTCTGGTACCTCTGGTCATTTCGTCGATCTGCGGCAACGGATACCGATTAACTTCAATAACATTATCGAGAAAATGCACAGCTTGCCTGACAATCCTGCCAAGCCTGTCATAATCCACATCAATCTTGCTTCCAGAACCCTTTGTCAGAATGCTCAAGTTGATTGAGCCGAGATTGCAAGCTTCATATGGAAGCAACGGCTGCTCGCCACAGGGATTGGTGCTTTCAATTTCACCCAGTTCAGGCGTAATATTGTCCTTATTGAGCCTGTCTAAAAAGATAATGCCGGGTTCACCATTGTTCCAGGCATTATCAATAATCATAGAAAATATCTCTCTGGCATTTTCCTGCCCTATTACTTCTTTGGTTTTTGGATCGACCAGATTATATGAAAGGCCCTTTTCTGCAGCGGCCATAAATTCTTCAGTAATAGCTACACTGATATTAAAATTAGTAATATCCTTATTCTCCTGCTTGCAGGTTATAAACTCGCGGATATCGGGATGATCAACCCTGAGGATGCCCATATTGGCACCTCTTCTCGTGCCTCCCTGCTTGACTGCCTCGGTTGCGGCATTGAATACCTTCATAAAGCTGATAGGTCCGCTGGCAACTCCGCCTGTTGAATTGACAGACGAGCCCTTTGCCCTGAGTCTGGAAAAGCTGAAACCGGTACCACCGCCGCTTTTGTGGATCAATGCGGCATTCTTGATGGAATCGAATATTCCCTCCATCGTATCCTCGATTGGCAGTACAAAGCATGCGCTCAACTGACCCAACGGGCGTCCAGCATTCATTAATGTTGGCGAATTTGGCAAAAACTCAAGATTTGCCATCAGATTAAAGAAATCTTCTTCAGTTGCTTTCAACTCAGATGAACTGGCATAAGCTTCGTCTGCTGCTGCTATGGCTCTGGCAACGCGTTTGAACATACCTTCGGGGGTCTCAATTACATTACCAGTTTCGTCTTTTTCAAGATACCGTTTTTCAAGAACCTTCACAGCGTTTTCGGATAAATTCATATCACGCCTCCCAGTTTATAATACAACATTTAGTATTGCTGAAATCGCCTTGCACCATATATTGTATCATTTCTGGCGTATTAGTCAATACGGATGGCAGAAATAAAAAATAGTAAATTGGTCCTATTGCTTTTCTTCCGGCTCGAGAGCCTCCTCATGGTAGGTATTTTTTGCATCCCAAAGGATCCATTCTTCATAGCCAGCATCATAAACAGCCTGGATCTGCTGTCTGACCTGTTCTGCGCCGTACTCCTGATATACTTTTTTCCCGTTCACAGGTTGGAGCCATGTAGCGGTGAAATCTTGCAAATATGCTCTGACCCCTGCTTTGTAGCCCGGAACCAATGCAATTCGGTTCTTGCACTTGAGCAGGGAGTTATATACTACTCCATAAGGGTCAAGATCAGGTATTTCAAATTTAACCTTGTTGACAATCTGCCCAGGTGCATAATGAGACGGATAAACCATCGGCGATATATAATCAATATCCTTTCCGATCTCTTCCAGGTACTGGCCGATTCCTTCAGTATCTGCAGGGCTTTCCAGAATGATGCCAAAGACATCCGCGGATATAGGAACCTCCGGGATCTGTTCCTTTGCATAGGCAAGGAACTCACATATCGCTTGGTACTTCTCAATTTCAACACCTGAAAAGTCCATGTTTTTCTTTGAATCGCTGTCAAAACGGACATAATCGAACTGTATCTCATCAAAGCCTAACTCTACTGCCTCTTTAGCTATGCTAATAGTATAATCCCATGTCTCCTTATTGTAAGGATTAAGCCAAGTAAGACCATTTCTGTCCTTCCACAGGCCGCCCTTTACACTTTTGATTGCCAAATCAGGCCGTTTTATAGAATAAAGCGGATCCTTAAAGACCACAAGTCTACCTATCACATATATATCGTTCTCATGGAATGCTTCCAGGACTTTGCCAACATTGTATTTTTTCTTCCAGGTTTCATTCGCCTGAACCTCCGGAACCTGCGACTCATAGCCGACATATCCGCCATCATCCTTAATGTCAACAACATAGGAATTAATTTCAGTAGTGTTGGCCAATTCAACATAATGCTCAAGACTTTTAGTGCCACCAACGGTCCAACCGGTCAAATATAATGCCTTTGCTTTAACAGGAGGTTTTGGTTCCGAATCCTGAGGTATATCAGGATCGGCATCGGAAGTGCTTTCCGATGAATCGTTTACCGGTGCTGTATTTTCAACAGTACCCTCTATGCTAACATCGGTATTCTTGACATCAATTGACGGCTCTGTTGTTTCGTTATCGGCTACGTCTTGAGTACTACCGATGTCCTGCTGCCCTAATTTACTGCTCTGGCAGCCTGTCAGCAGCAGTATGCCGACCAGAAAAACTGTAAGTACCCTTAAAAGATTCACTTTTTTCATAAAATTAATGCCCCCTGTATCATTTGTGTCGATTTGCATACCGATATTTTATGTGTACCTATTATTTTTTATAATAGGAATTTAATAGACATAATTATATCATAAATTTGCATAAATTCGTGATATAATTAGCCATGTGCGTTTCGGCAATAGCCGAAAATTTCGAACGGGCTGGTCGATGACTATGTCATCTGCTCGCCCATGCATCCTGGCGGGCTAATTCTGCCAGAGGTATATACTATTCTCGCATATGAGGATATTATATCATGTCTGCTTCGACAATAAAGTATATATTGTTTAAAAATAAATGAATTTTAGATATGCATAGTACGGGACACAGTGACAGGGACGCGTGACTATCCGCAGACGGTTCTATACAATCAAGTCATATATGATATTTATTAGTCCCATGATCACACCAAGTAATCCTCCAAGCCAGATTAACGCATTCAATTCCTTCTTCATCAGCGACATAATCATTTTTTCAAGTTCAATCAAGTCCAGGTCATTGATCTTGTTTTTGATTACTTCCGAAATATCCACTGCTTTTAGAATATCCTCCAGTTTGTTTGTAATAATATCCTCATACAAATTCCATACATACAGCTTAATCTGAGGAATTTTGTCCTGATACTTTTCAACAATATCCTTCAAGGGCATCTGCAGCAATCCCTCCGCCTGTTCCGCAATGAATTTTTCAACGAGCGGGCCTGATTTTTCTTCAATCATTCCATTAATTTTCCCTGCAAATGGCTGCTTGACTGAATTCAGCGCACTACTGGTCAGTCCCTTGAGGAAGGGCTTTGTTTTCGAAATGATCTCCTCATATGCATAATCCACAATGCTCTTACCAATGTCTTGCTCTATGGCCTTTTTGGTAATTGTCAATGCCAATGATTTTTCGGCTTTCTTTATTTTTTCATAGATAAGACTGTCAGAAATGAATTTCCCAACCAATGTGGATATTGTATCATCAGTAGAAGCATACCTGCTTATCGTCTGATCCATCCTTGCATTGATATGACTTTTCATAGAGTCAGATAATAAAGTACTACCTAGTGTTTCCATATTCAGCAGATCCCTGCTAACTATCTCTCCAATCGCTGTAGCGATCCTCAATTTTTCCTTGGGAATCAGTCCAGGGGTAAAGGGCAGCTTTAGCTTTCCAATATATATTGGTTTCAATGGCCTGAATAACATTCTAATTGCAATTCCATTTGTCACCAGCCCAATAAGCCCACCAACAAAAAGAGCTACTGCTATATCAAGAATCATTTTTTCCTTCCTTATCTGAAACGCAGGTGCGGTTCTTCTATTTTACTTCTCTTCCTTATATTTTATCACACCTATTATTAACGGGTTTCTACGGATTTTGTCTTATAAAAAAGAAGCTGCTGCAAAGCTAACTTATTCAGTTAGTTCTGCAACAGTCCCTTTTAATCTGGCTCCTCAAGTAGGACTTGAACCTACGACCCTGCGGTTAACAGCCGCATGCTCTACCGACTGAGCTATTGAGGAATATAAATCTGGCGGAGACCTATTTTCCCGGGCCGTTACCAGCCAAGTATCTTGGGCACTGAGAAGCTTAA
>JAEYON010000018.1 GCA_023411645.1 Bacillota bacterium
CCATAACACCTTAAAGGTTGCAGTTGCTTTTACTGCTGCATTGTTGGTATGTGGAGGCTTAATCTCGATTGCTTTGTTCCAAACCTCGTCAATATCGCCGTCGATTTTAGGTGTACCATAATTACTAACGATTTTTCCATCTTCAGTAAATCCATTCTCATCAGTTACTGTCGCTGGGCTATCTGTTCCTTTTTCAGCAAAGAATACATCTGGTAAAATATTATATAAATACTGATTTACACATTGCCATGTATGTGTACCACCTGGCAACAATAATAAGTATAAGTTACCTATTGATAAATCTGCATTATAATTAAAGATTGGATTGCCTTCACTATCTTTCTGATCTGCCATCGCTGGAATTGCATTCACCATTCCACTATAAGCAATATCATCCGTACCAGTGGATGCGAATACATAGTAGTCAGTCATTGCATAGCCTTTTACAATACTTGTAAAATCTGTATTTCCCGGACCACCACTTACTGGCAGATAGTACTTAAAGTAATCAAAACAGTTTCTCATAATTGTAAACGTACAGCTTGATCCTTGAGAGAATCCACCAACTGCGCGATGATTTCTAGCAGCCTTTAGATCTTCTTGGGAACCAGATTTCGAATACGTATTATATTTCGTAGCGATAAATGGTAAGATCTCATTGACCATTTCATACTGTAATCTTCCTGATTCCATACCGCGGTACGTAGGCGTAACAATAATCATTGGATCAAGTTGACCATTTGCAATCATCATATCAAGTACTTTCTTCATGACAGTCGTTACATTGGCATCATCATCACCAAATACTGTATTTTGATCTTCTGATGTCCCATGAATTAAGTATAAAACATTATATCTTGTATTTTTATCCTCTGGATTATAACCAGCTGGTAGATATACAAGCATATTTTTCTGAACTGCTTCACCACGTACTCCATCATCACTATACTCATAGGTATCGTAGTAGTCTCTTACAACAGTTCCCTTAGCTTTATCGTCATATGCTGCTCCTGTAAGATACTCTGCAGGAATTCTTCTGAACTCTTTGATCTTACTTATTGTTGGATCTACTTCCTTAATGTCTTTATGAACCAGTGCCTTAATTGCCTGATCCAAAGAAGCACAAAGTGCATCTACTTGAGCTTGATTCCCAGTAGCGATTGTTGCATCTGCCTGAGCAACTAGATCTTTTACTTTAGCTGCTGTATCATCGGTGTAACGAACTAATTCGATATCATTAGCGATATTCACCATCTTTAATAAATCATATGGATTAAAGCCAATAACATCTTCAGCATTCTTTTCACTGAGAACAACTTTACCAAATCTAGTTGGACTAGCATAAGCAGTACTAGTTTTATCGAATACATTCAAAGTACCAGTTCTATTTCCACCCTTAGCATCATTTAATTCTAACTCTATACCATAGTTACTATTGCCCTTTGCTTCGTTTTGAAGTGCTATTCTTGCTTCAAGAATATAACCTGTTACTTTACCTTCCGCGTCTGTTTTCTTAGTTACTTTCGTATATAACCGATCCAAGCTACCACGATCAGCAGAAAGACTGTTTTCACAGCTGATTCTGTAATTGGTATCATCAAGATCAAAGATATTCTCTATTGCATTGTTACCTTCATTCAAAAAGATTTCAACGCAATCTCTGTTATAAACAGTTCCTGATGTTATATCCAGTGCGCTATCAGTAACATCTGCTAACACATAGAGTGCCTTGTCATCCCATAATACTTTAAATTTCGCTGTTGTATCTGTTGAGCCAGATCCTGAAGCAGTTGCTGGAACAAATGCAACTTTATCCCATACTGGATCGATAGCACCATCAATCACTGGAGAACCAAACTTCGCAACAATGTTACCATCTTTATCTAAACCAACTACTTTTAATGCTGCAATTGCTTTGTCCATTGCAGCCATTGCTTCATTCATCTGTTCAGCCGTTGTGCCTTCTTTTGCTAGAAGTTTTTCTGCATCTTCGACTGCTTTTTGAACAACAGCTACACCCTCAGCCTGATATACGGATAAATCCATCTTTGCTGCTTTTGTAACTGCATTTACAAAGGTAATTACCTGGTTCAAAGTATCATAAGCTACATCTAAATCCTTTTGAGTTGATGTTTTATTTTCGTATACATCTTTTGCTACCTTTAAGCTTGCAGTAAATAATGCACCTGTAACATCCATCTTCTCAGCAGAAGTGATTAACTTGTATAATTTGTATGGATTTAAACCAGGAACATCTCCAGCCTTTTTGCCAGTAAGTACAACTTCACCAAATACCGATGGTTTACTCCATGCACTGTCGGTTGTATCAAATACTGTTATTGTTCCTGCTCTGCTCGTTCCAATACCATCATTTACCTGTAATTCCATACCATAAATCATATCGTTTGCTGCAGCATTCTGTAATTCAATTCTTGCTTCAACGACATAGCTTCCTTGACCTGTCTTGGTAGCAGTAAAGAATCGGCTAAGGTCACCATTACCTGCAGACTGAACATTCTCGTAATTAACTCTGAACTGTAAATCATCGGAACCATAAGAAGATGTCTTATCATTCTTCTCATCTAAGAATATTTCAATGGAATCTTTCTCATGAGCTTGAGCTGGTTCCAGAGTCATGTTAGGATCATTTACTTCGGCAAGGACATAAATTGCATTATCATCCCATAATAACTTAAATGTTGCAGTTGCCTTCACTGCTTCATTGTTTGTATGTGGAGGTTTAATCTGAATTGCATCCTTCCAGATATCGTCAATATTACCATCAATTTTAGGTGTTCCAAACTTGG
This sequence comes from Bacillota bacterium, assembly GCA_023411645.1. GTDB lineage: Bacteria > Bacillota > Clostridia > Acetivibrionales > DTU013 > JAEYRF01. The sequence continues at coordinate 2,808 of JAEYON010000018.1, forward strand.
CTACAATTCTTCCTTCTTCTGTAAATCCATTCTCATCTACTTTCACAGGTGGAACAGGAGTAGGTGCCGTTGTAGGTGTCGATGTTGGAGAATTGGAGCTTCCACTTTGAGATGATGTACCTTTACCAACGCTTAACACTTTACCATTAACTTCTACATTAACCTTAAAATCGCCTTCTACTTTTGGTATTGAATTATCGTCTTTTGCAGTAATCTTTGATTTTGCAGCAGCTTCTGTTTCCAATCTTAGTACTGCTTGATAGGAAGCATCTATTTGAAGTGCAATTTTTGTATTGATTGTAACACCAGTCGATCCAACATTTACTTTAGGAAGATCTTTTGCTGTTCCATTGCAATTAATCTCACATGGTTTAAAAGCATCAATCTGAGAAATTCCTAGTAAATTCAGATCCAATTTTATATCGCTATTATCTACGATAATCGCAGATTCAGCACTCTGTGCAACTGTAATCTGAGATGATCCACTAACATATAACGTATTACCTTTTGCATATTCAATCCATCCTTGACCATTTAAATTACGAATTGTAATTTTCTTAAATACTCCATAATTATGAATTGCTGCATTAGGTACATCAAGAATTAATTCTTGTCCAGAGTAGTCACCTTTTGGAATCGTTAATTCCATATCTGTCATAGAGCTGATTAAAATTGTGCCTACTTTGTATTCACTTAAAGCCTGATAAAGCTGTTTTTGTGAAGTTACCACAACTTCAGGTACCACCTTAATTGTTACTTTATCTGTAACAGATTTATTAAGTGTCGTAGCTTTAATCGTTACCGTACCTTCTTTTAACGCAGTTACTACACCATAAGCATTCACTTGAACAACAGAAGGATCGCTTGATGTCCAGTTCACAAATTCTAAAGCTTTTGATGGTGTAAAAGTGCAATTAAAGTTATAAATTTCACCTACAGCCAGAGACTGAATTTTATTATTAATCTTAACCTTTGTAGCTGGGTTGTTAGATGGTTCCTTCACCATTACTTTTGCTCTTAATGATATACTGTCTTTTCCTGATGTGATTTTACAAGTAATTATTGTACTACCTGGGGCAACCGCTTTTACAACACCCTTATTATTGACTGTTGCAACTGCCTTGTTGCTACTCTTCCATTGGTACGTTGAACCCGTTGGAGCATTTTTGATATTGAAATCATATGATTCCCCAACCAAAATTCTTCTAAACTTTGACTCTTTAAAGACGGGGGCTCCGTTTGCTGTTGCTGCATTAGCC
>JAEYON010000022.1 GCA_023411645.1 Bacillota bacterium
GACGGTTCAAACAAGGGATTTTCTTCTGCTTTTTTCCATCCTGCCGTTGTTCCTGTCGGCATAGGTCTATATCCTTTTAGTATCATTACTTTAACCTCCTCAATCCGGAATGGGGAATAAACCCATCGGCAATTTGTCTCTAACATACAGATTAATCTTTCCGTTTCCGTTGTCTACGCCTCGCTCATCAACAACATCCCCCTCTGCCGAAGAGAATCCGAGATCAGCGCCTTTATGTGCGGCAATTCCGATTTCTTCAAAACGTGCATTACATCCCTTATACCAGATCGTATATCCTTCTGATGTTTTCAAAACACTGGGTTTGCCGGCACTGCGCCAATCCCAGTAACCGTCGGTTCCCGAAATAACAGGATTCAAAGGATTCCTCTGCCAATCCGTTACACCGTCCCTGGAACGTGCCAAACCAATGCTGAGAACTCCGTCTCCATCTGCTCCTACATAGAACATGGTATACCATTCATCCTCCTTTGGTAAAACAAAGCAAGAAAACGTTTTTGCATTTTCCCAGTATTTATCGGAGTTCGGTGCGAAAACAGGATTTGATGTATAACGTTCCCAATTGATACCGTCTATACTGGTTGCCACTCCTATGGCATCCGGGTCGGTAATCCGACCGGCTGAGTACCACATTCTGTAGCATCCCAAGTCTTCTTCCCACAGTACATGGGGATACATAACCGCGATATTCTCCCATGCTTCCTGCGGCAGCAATACCGGTTCAGGCTGTTTCTCCCAATGGATGCCGTCTTTACTAACAGCGTAACCGATACAGCACCGCGCCGCTGTAATCTCGGAAGGAAATACTCGACCGGTATACCACATATGATACAAACCGTCTTTATACACCAGTGTCGGATGGCTGACTTCGTGAATTTCCCAATCCGACTCATATCTCGGCGTTAAAACGAGTTTAGGCAACTCCCAGTTTACGCCATCTTTGCTTTCGGTGTAAGCAATGCAGTGAGCAAGCTGCCAGGAAAACCACATTCTATAAAGATTTTCCTCCTGCATAACATAGCAGCTTGTAATATTTCCTAGAGCGCCGCCCAATACGGGGCCGTATTCCTTCGGCTCCCATCCTGCGGTCATACCTCTAGGTCTTAGCTTATATCCGCAATCCATATTTTTGCCCCTTTTCTTTGTATTTGTGTTATTGTGCTTTTGTTTTGGTTAATCCCCCCGACCACTTTCTCTGTTCTCTGAACTGATTAGGGGTACATCCCAACTTATTTTTGAACACTTTGATAAAATATCCGCTGTCATTGTATCCCACTAATTCGGCCACCTCCGAAATTTTAAATTCAGGATGCATCAAGAGCTCTTCAGCCTTCTGAATACGCAGATTGCTCAGGTAATCCTTAAAATTTTTGCCGGTTTTAGCCTTGAACTGCGTAGAAAGATAATCGGACGACATGAAAAACTTTGATGAGATTTCCTGCAAGCCGATCTCCAATGTGTAATTTTCATCTACATATTTAATGATTTTATCCATCGTGTCCGTATAAATCCCACAACTTAGCAAATCATCATCCTCGGGATCCTTCGTTGTGATCTGACTACTGTATTTCTTTATTCTGCTCTTCATTTCGCTGTACAGAGCTTTACTTTTCTCTCTTTCCTCGATAACCTTCAACGCTTTTTGAAACACACGCTTGATGTCCTCTTCTCTGGTAGGTTTCAGTATATAATCAAAGGCTTGCTCCTTAATAGCTTCGTGAACATATTCAAATTTCTTATAAGCACTCAGCAGGATGATCAAAACATCGGGCGATATGGCTTTTATTTGACGAAGAAGTTCCAGCCCGTCCGTGTGAGGCATAACAACATCGGTTATGATGATCTGCGGATTGAGCTTTTTGAACAACGCCAAACACTCATCACCGTCTGCGGCATTGCCCACGACCGTAACACCGGGCACATGAGTCTCTATAATATCTTGAACCAATAGACGTATCATACTTTCATCATCCGTGATCATTACTTTGACAGGCATAATCTCTTCCTTTCCCCGAGCAGCTGCTCAGACGTTTGTTATATTTGTAATTACGAGTTTTCCACTTTCACTGTGCTGTAATCAATAGTAATAGTTACAACCGCGCCAAGATTTTCACCGGATTCGATTCTGACATAAGATTTTGATCCGAATGAATATCGAAGGCGCTTTGATATATTGGATAATCCTATTCCTGTTCCACTAACAGAAATGCTTTCCCTGAGATCTCCGTTTTGAAGAAGGATTGAATTGATCTTGTCTGCATGTTCCTTCGTAAGGCCAGTGCCGTTATCCCGCACTACTATTTGCAGCCCCTGCTCCTTACGGAAAGCGGATATCCAAATCGAATTGTTTGTCCCTCTGGAACGGAATTTAACCGAATTTTCAACAATCGGCTGCAACATAAACTTGATTACCGGCAAATCATACACATCGGGATCAATATCGAAAGAGCATTGCAAACAGCTATCCGACTGATTCGTAACTATTGATAAATAGTTTTCGAGATTTTCCAGCTCATCTCTTAACGTAACCTTTTCATTGGCCTCAACCAAGCTATATTGCAGCATTAGGGAGAGAGAGCGTATGGTCAATGAGAGGTCTCGTGCCTTATATTTCAACGCCATACCTCTCATGCAATCCAATGAATTAAATAGAAAATGGGGATTAATTTGCGAGAGAAGAGCCTTATATTCCACTCTCATTTTCTCTTTTTCATTGCTAATATTGATTTCGTGCAAATTCTCAATACGTCTTATCAACCGATTATAATTTTCCACCAATGAAGCAATATCGGTGTTGTTCGTTTTAATATCGAGCAATTTCTTATTATGTTCTGAATAGCCCTGAATCTGCTCAATAATTTCATTGATAGGAGAAGCCAGCGCTTTCGAACGGGAAAATGCAAAACTAATGCTCACCAAAACACAAATTACATAGGATATTCCCAAAAAGAGAAAAGAATTTTTAAACAAAGAAAAAAACAGAGAAAGATGATTAACGACTACGATTAGCTTCCAATCGATCGAATCCACCTCATGGCTTATCACGCTTTTATTGTCGAGAATATCGATACTAGTTTGTTGGCTGTAAAGGTCAGCGGACTCCAATTTCTCATTATTTCCGCTGTTGTACAGGATGTTTCCGTTGCGGGCAACCAAATAGACTTGTTGAGATTCATGTAAATCGATCAAGTTCAAAATTTGGGTGAACCTATTGTACTTCAAGCTCACACAAAGCCCTGAAACTATTTTGCTGGTTCCCATTTCATATGCATAAGAATAAAAGTTAACAGTATCGATCTTGCCATCGTGCCCCATCGTGACATCGTAGTTCATGTCTCCCATATTATTCTGATTCTCAGCGATCCTTCTTTGTATATCCTCTCTGTCATAAAGGGATTTCTCTGTAGTATAAAAACCGTTGTTTCTATAAATGTGAACAAAGATATTATCGATATCGTCGTTGGTATAACATATATTCGCAAGAGAACTTAGAATTTCTCTTCCCGAAAGCATCACAGCCTTATCGTAATAAATGCTTTTATGGATAGGAGATTCGCAAACAGTTTGAAACGCCTGTTTTTGCGACAAATTCATTTTATGCAAAACGTTTTCTACTTGACTGCTGACTTGTGTTAATACATTTTCACAATAAGAGATATAGTGTTGGCTCAAAAACAAATAAAAGTTTACAAGGCTGATGATGAACACTGCCAAAATTCCCAAGGTGGAAAAAAGCAACGTTCTGAAGATCCTATTTTGGAATGTTTTTTGATTCTTCATGACCATTAACCCTCTACTGAACCTTTTAATTCTCATACACCCTATCCTTTGATTGCTCCACTTAGAAATCCTTTCACTATTTGCTCTTGAAACAGTACATACACAAGGAATACCGGTAATATCGAAATTACAAGTCCTGCAGTGATAGCGCCGTAATTGGCGATAAACTGAGACTTTAACATGAAAATAGAGTAATTTATTGTATTAAACTCGCTTTTATTGATAAAGATCATGCTCAAAAGCAAATCGTTCCAGCAGTTGATAAAAGCAAGCGTGCCTGCCGTAACTAAAGCGGATCGGCACATCGGCAATATGATCTGCACGAATATCTGCAGCTTAGAACAGCCATCAATGGTTGCAGCTTCTTCAAATTCCAGCGGAATCTGCCGCATGAAAGCAGTGATAATGAAAATTGACATCGATGAATTCAATACTATAAACACAAGGATCAGACTGAATCTTGTTCCGGTTAAATTCATTTTATTCACAAGAACATTCAGCGGTATTATCACGGAATGGATAGGAACCATCAATCCAAAGGAAAAGAATAAATACAGGTACCTACCATATCGGTTCCTTGCAATAATATAAGACACCATGGAAGTGATGATCAAAACAACGCAAACCGCAATGGTAGTATAAGTCAGAGAATTTATAAAGGAATAGGACATTCCTGCGCCTTTCCATGCGGTAATGTAGTTCTCAAACTGCCACTTCTTCGGGAGAGAAAAAGCATTTCCATAGATTTCAGATGTCGTCTTAAATGAAGACAGCAGAACCCAA
>JAEYON010000077.1 GCA_023411645.1 Bacillota bacterium
ATAAAAAATATGATGCTGTAGTGTCTTCCCTTGCTCTCCACCATCTTGCCACAAAAGAGGATAAGCTTGATTTTTATAAAAAAATATTTTCATGCCTTAATTCAGGCGGTGTATTTGTAAATGCAGACGTGGTGCTCGCATCCACAGATAGTCTCCAGGGACGCTATATGGAGCAGTGGAAAAACTTTATGCGAATCAATGTGCCAGTGGAGGAAGTTGAAGGCAAATGGATTCTGACATACTATGATGAAGACAGGCCGGCACAAATGATGGAGCATCTTGAGATGCTGAAGGATGCAGGATTTAAAGTGGTGGATGTAGTTTGGAAGTATTACAATTATGCTGTATATATGGCTGCGAAGTAAAAAAGAAGGCTGGATTTATACAAGGAGGCTGAAAAATGCTCGATACTAAAAGGTTTAAAGGATTAATAGACTCATTCCATGAACAACTACTGAAAACTAATGTTGTAAAAACAGAAATAAAATTAGCCGAGGATAAATGGTCACTGAGAGAAATCATTGGACATCTGATTGACTCTGCATCAAACAACCATCAAAGGTTTGTGAGGCTGCAATTCGGAGACCTGCTGGATTTTCCGGTATATGATCCAGAAGAATGGGTAAGGACGCAGAACTATAATAACATCGATTGGGATGTCCTTGTTGCATTATGGTATAACTATAATTGTGTACTTATTCGTATTATTGAAAACATTGATGAGATAAAGCTCAGAAATGTATGGGTTAAAGGCGAAGACACTATTTCTTTGGAACAATTGATAAATGATTACTATAAACACTTGGAATTGCATATGGAACATTTCAGTAAAAGACGGAAGGAGTTACCTTGATAAATAAAATGCAGTAATATATACGGAAAATCGATCTTTGCAAAATTCAGGGGGTAGCAGATATATGAAAGTGATAGGAATATCGGGCAGTCCAAGAAGAGATGGCAACACAGAGATTCTGGTCAAGGAGGCACTTAAGCCTTTTTATGAAAAAGGATGGGAAGTAACTGAATTCTTTCTAAGCAGTAAAACAATAAATCCCTGTATGGGTTGTGAAACATGTGATGAGACCGGATCATGTGCCATTGAAGGTGATGATATGGAGCTTTTATTAAGTGAACTTGAAAACTGTAATGCCCTGATTATTGGGTCTCCTGCGTATTACCGGAATGTAACGGCACAGCTCAAAGCTCTATTTGACAGGAGTTTTGTTATAAAAAACAGAAAATTATTAGCCGGAAAACTGGGAGGGGCTATTGCTGTTGGAAGAGGTGAAGGCGGAGGACAAAGTCTTGTGCTTTCAATCATACATAATTATTATTTATCTTCGGGAGTACTCTGCGTTCCTTGCGAAATCAATGGCTTATCTGCCAGAGCTGACAAGCCTGGTGATATTCTCAAACAGGAAAATAGGCTAAGACAGGCAAGGGTATTGGGAGAGAATATTATTAAGTATTCAGAAATGATAAATAAAGCCTTGTAGTATTGTAACTTTGATTTTAGCGAAAAGCGAGGTGTGCAAGTATTGTAAAGAGCTATTGTACAATATTAGGAAACTTTGGCGGAATGCAGCTTAGAGATATATAGTCAGAGCGAGGATAAGCAAGTCGACTGTCTGAGCAAAATGCTTCATATCAATACTTTCCGAAGCATTTTTGCGAGTTTCGACTTGCCCGAGCTGAACTATATATCTCTTGCGAATGAAGCTCTTGATTCCGTTATTGTACAATAGCTCAAAAAAGTAAAGTCTGAACAGTAACAAGAGCAAAGAGGCAAAGAGCAAAGAAATAAATATCATGTAAAGAGCAATGAAGTAAATTTCACTGTTGACTAAGAACTTAATCGGTGTTAGAATTCAATCAATATAAAAACCAATGAGCAAGAAGAGTAAGATTAATTACTTGTATAAAGAGAGCCGCCTTGGATGTTGAGCGCGAAAGCGCGCATTACATATTAAAACATTCAAGAAATGGTGAGAATGCGGTTACAAAGGTTATTCTGAATGGACTTGTGAGGGAAGCCCGAAATGATTGAAGAGTAGGCGCTTACGGAGATCCCTTTCCGTTAACAGTTGGGATGTATATGATAGTATACATTACAAGCGGACGTTTATCGTCAATTTGGGTGGTACCGCAGAAGTTTATAAGCTTTTGTCCCTGGTTTCAGGGATGAGAGCTTTTTTTATTTGAAAATTATTATTAGATAAGGAGTTGACGACGATGTCAAGAGGCCTGTTCGGAATATATGGAGGACAGTATATTCCCGAAACACTGATGAATGCCGTGATTGAGCTTGAAGCGGCATATAACCGATTTAAGGATGACCCTGAGTTTACTGCGGAGTTGAAGGCGTTGCTGGATAATTATGCGGGACGGCCGTCCCTGCTGTATTTTGCGGAGAAGATGACGAAGGATTTGGGCGGGGCAAGGATTTATCTCAAACGTGAGGATCTCAACCACACCGGTTCTCATAAAATTAACAATGTGCTGGGGCAGGTGCTGCTTGCCAAACGCATGGGCAAAACAAGGGTCATAGCGGAGACCGGCGCAGGGCAGCATGGAGTAGCAACGGCAACCGCCGCCGCATTAATGGGAATGGAATGTGAAATATTCATGGGAAAGGAGGATACTGACAGGCAGGCGCTCAATGTTTTTCGTATGGAACTGCTTGGGGCAAAGGTACACGCGGTGACAAGCGGTACGCAAACCCTCAAGGATGCGGTAAATGAGACGATGAAAGAGTGGACTAAGCGAGTTGAGGATACGCATTATGTGCTAGGTTCAGTAATGGGGCCGCATCCCTTTCCAACGATTGTCCGGGACTTTCAAAGCGTTATAGGCCGCGAGGTAAAAGCTCAGATGCTAGAGAAGGAAGGCAGGCTTCCCGACATCGTAATGGCATGTGTCGGGGGCGGCAGCAATGCAATGGGGCTGTTTTTCGACTTTATTGAAGACAAGAATGTCCGCCTGATTGGCTGCGAGGCAGCGGGACATGGGATTGATACAGTGATGAATGCCGCGACAATGGCGACCGGAACACCTGGGATATTTCACGGTATGAAATCATATTTTTGTCAGGATCAGTACGGCCAGATAGCGCCGGTCTACTCTATTTCAGCGGGGCTTGACTATCCTGGCGTGGGCCCGGAGCATGCTAACCTGAAGGATATCGGCAGAGCTGAATATGTACCGGTTACTGATGATGAGGCAGTGGATGCGTTCGAATACCTCTCGAGAACCGAGGGAATCATCCCTGCAATTGAGAGTGCGCATGCGGTTGCTCATGCTAAAAAAATTGCGCCGGCATTGGGTCGGGAACAAATCATTGTCATTTGCCTCTCCGGCAGGGGTGATAAGGATGTTGCAGCAATTGCACGTTATAAGGGGGCTCAGATTTATGAATAATTTAAGACAGGTGTTTCAGGGAGGAAAAGCATTTATACCATTTATTACTGCAGGCGATCCAACCATGGAAATCACGGAGCAACTGGTCATTCAAATGGCGCAGGCCGGAGCTGATTTAGTAGAGATCGGGATCCCGTTCTCAGATCCTGTTGCGGAGGGAGAGGTGATTCAAAGGGCAGATGCTCGCGCTCTCGCAGGTGGTGTTAC
>JAEYON010000107.1 GCA_023411645.1 Bacillota bacterium
GTGTTTATAAAATTCTATTGACATCTCCTGACAGTATGTGGTATCATTCCCGTAAACCAATGAAGAGGAAGTAAAACTGTGGAACCGGTCGCAAAGAGAGTCGGGGGTGCTGGGATCCCGGCAGGCAGGAGCAGACAAATGGGCCTCTGAGGGTGCGGCGAAAGTGCGTTTCAGTTCGAGTAGCCGACGACGTTCAGCCAACGTTACAGGGCTATGAGTGTGTCGGCACTCTGTGAAGCGGATGCGAATAAAACGCATCAATTAAGGTGGTACCGCAGGTTAACGCCTGTCCTTTTAATAAGGACAGGTGTTTTTGTTTGCAGCCGCATCAATCATGAAAATCGACAAAATATATATGTATGGAGGAATCAAAATGAAAAAAGGTTTAAAAGTTATTTCTGCTATTTTGCTAATTGCGGCGCTGCTGATAACTGTCACGGCATGCAGCGGCATAGGAGGCAGCAAGGTTATCCGAATTGGTATCGTTCAGATTGTTGAGCACCCTTCCCTGAACACAATTCGCGAAGCATTTATTGAACAGCTTGCATCAAAGGGCTTCAAGGAAGGTGACAACATTGTAATTGACTATCAGAATGCACAGGGCGAGCAGACCAATCTGAATACTATCTGCCAAAAGTTTGTCGCTGATAAATGCAGCCTTATCGTTGCCATTGCAACACCATCCGCACAGGCAGCCGCAAACATGACCTCAGATATCCCGGTATTGTTTTCTGCATGTACTGATCCGGTGGGCTCAGGGCTGGTAACCAGTCTCGAAAAGCCGGGAAAAAATGTTACCGGTACCTCTGATGCCGTTTCCGCCGAAAAAATAATGGAACTGGCTAAACGGATCACACCTGATATTAAAAAGATTGGCGCACTCTATAATTCCAGCGAAACCAATTCCATTTCAGTCATTAACAACCTGAAAGAATATGCAGCGAAAAATGGCATGGAAGTTATTGAGGGGACCGTTACCAACTCCTCAGAAGTGCAGCAGGTGACACAGTCGCTGGTCACACAGGTGGACGCGCTCTTCTCCCCCATCGATAATACCATTGCCCAGTCAATGCCGGTAGTTGCCCAGGTTACCCATAGCGCGAAAATACCAATGTATGTTGGAGCTGACTCAATGGTGAATGACGGCGGCCTGGCAACCTATGGGATTAACTATACAATCCTTGGACAGGAAACCGGAAATATGGCTGTTGAAATCCTCAATGGGAAGAACCCCGGAGATATGCCTGTTAAGACTATGACCGACATGGACATCTATCTCAACGCGGCAACGGCTGAAGCCATTGGCGTCACGATCCCTGAAGATGTTCTCAGCGAAGCCGCCGAAGTGTTCGGCAAGTAGAGATAAAATTTATGTAAAATGCTCCGACCAGTGATATAATAGTAAACAGCTTATACGATTACTTGAGGAGAGAGCAATAATGTTACTACTATTACAAGGTTCATTGGAACTGGGCATTATATATGCCATTATGGCGCTTGGCGTATTCATATCATTCAGGACATTGAACATGCCAGATCTGACGGTTGACGGCAGCTTCACTCTTGGAGCTGCTTTCTCCGCAATCCTTTGTGTGAGCGGTCAGCCTGTTCTTGGGCTGATACTTGCTTTCGTCGCCGGCTGCATCGCAGGAAGCGTAACAGCACTGCTAACTACCAAGCTGAGAATTCAACCGATTCTTTCAGGCATTCTGATGATGCTGGCACTTTACTCCATCAACCTGAAGGTAATGGGTAATAAAGCAAATATTCCCCTGTCCAAAGCGCTTGGAGTGCCCACCATATTTACCCCATTTTACGATACGAAGCTAAAAAGCTACATTGCCATGATTCTCTCAGCGGTTATATTAATTGTGGTTTTGATACTGCTGTTTGCTTTTCTGAAGACAAAGTTCGGCCTGGTGCTGCGTGCTACGGGCGACAATGACAAGATGGTCCGGGCATCTGGAATGGATACTGATTTCACCACTATTGTCGGTCTCGCATTATCCAATGGGCTTGTTGCCCTGTCAGGTGCGCTGATTGCTCAATATCAAGCCTTTGCAGATATAAGCATGGGTATAGGCATGGTCGTCATCGGACTTGCCTCCGTTATTATAGGTGAAGTCATATTCGGTACAAAATCGCTCCCCAGAAGGCTTATCGCCGTCATTCTCGGCGCAGTTCTGTACAGGTTCATCCTTGCCATCGCACTGAGGCTTGGCATGCCGCCCACTGACTTGAAGCTGGTTTCCGCAGTGATCGTTGCTATTGCATTATCCATGGGGATTATCCGCGACAAGGTGGTTTCCCTGACCGGCAGGCAGGACAGCATGGCAAAGGCGAGAGGAGGAAACAGCAATGCTAAAAATTGAAAACCTCACGAAGATCTTTAATAAGGGCAGTGTAAATGAAAAGGTTGCTCTGCAAGACATCAACATTACTGTTGGAGAAGGTGAATTTGTCACAGTAATCGGAGGAAACGGCGCAGGTAAATCCACCTTGCTCAACTGTATCTCCGGCGTATATAAAGTTGATGAAGGGAAAATTCATCTTGATCGGGTTGATATATCAAAAACTCCTGAATATAAACGCGCCGCCTATATCGGAAGGGTATTCCAGGATCCTCTGATGGGAACTGCCTTTGATATGACTATAGAAGAAAATCTTGCAATCGCTTACTCCAGAGGCAAAGCCAGAGGTTTGACCCCCGGTATCACAAAAGCTGAATCCGCTTTGTTTAGAGAAAGACTTGCCTTGTTGAACCTTGGCCTGGAAAACAGGATAAAAGAAAAGGTCGGCAGGCTTTCAGGCGGTCAACGTCAGGCACTCACCCTGCTGATGGCAGCCATTGTTAAACCAAAGCTGTTGCTGCTGGATGAACATACTGCTGCATTGGATCCTTCCATCGCCGCAAAGGTACTGAAGCTGACTGATGAGGTTGTAAGGGAGAACAATCTATGCACATTGATGATCACCCATAACATGAAGGCCGCACTGGATCACGGATCCCGTACCATCATGATGCATGAAGGCAGAATTATTATGGATATAAAGGGTGGAGAACGCGAAGGAGTTACAGTAGAATGGCTGATTGAGCAGTTCAGCCGAAGGAGCGGAACAGCACTTGACAATGATAGGATGCTTCTGGGCTGAGAATAGCTTCTTCGGGATGAGAGCAGCCTCCTATGGCTGAGGAGCTCATCGAAGCTAGAGGACATTTATATAATGAAGGTGAAAAGATTGAGCATAACTGAAGAAATAAGAGAAGAATATCATATTATTGATATGCACGCACATATTTTTCCGGATAAAGTTGCTGCAAAAGCAGTAGCTGCAACCGGAAGATATTATGGAAGACAAATGTACCGTACAGGGACTGTCGACGATTTACTTGATAGCGGTCGTCAAATAGGAGTATCAAAATATATCGTCCATTCCTCTGCTACAATAGCAAGACAGGTTCGGGCAATCAATGATTATGTCTGCGGAGTTCAGGCCTTAAGCCCTAAAATCATTGGCTTTGCCACGCTCCACCCGGGTATTGATGATGTCCGCGGCGAGGTTGACATGATCATTTCCATAGGTCTGAAAGGTGTCAAGCTGCACCCGGACTTCCAGCATTTCGCCATAGACGACGAGGACATGATGCCCGTATATGAAGCTGTTGAAGGCAGACTGCCTGTTCTGATTCATATGGGTGATGTAAACAGCGACGCATCAAGCCCCCTCAGGCTTGCCCGGATTCTTGACAAATACCCCGGGCTTGTGGTTATAGCAGCCCATTTCGGAGGATATCAAATGTGGGATCTGTCATGTGAGCATCTCATCGGGAAACGTCTCTATATGGACACTTCCAGTTCACTGGCTTTTATCAGTCCCTCAATGGCAACGGACATGATCAGAAAACATGGGGCTGATAAAATACTTTTCGGCTCGGATTATCCGATGTGGGATCATAAAGAAGAGTTTGAGAGATTCCTGCGCCTTGAGCTGACTGAAGAGGAGCGCAGGGCGATCCTCTTCAATAACGCTGAAAGACTATTGTCCGGGGCTGTAAAAAAGGCTTCGGATATTTAAGACGTATTATTCACAACTACAAAAACTCAGGAGTCTTTATTTGCAAAAGCAGCCTGATTAGGATTCGGGCTTGAATGCGGACCCATTATATCCTTTTCATGCTTAAAATCAATGACAATACTATGCTTCCTGCCAGAATAACAACGATCACTGAAAGAGACGCCTCAATCGAAACATTGAAGTCAAATTTCAGCATCAGCAGCTTTAGGCCGACAAAAGTAAGGATCATTGCTACTCCATATTTGACATACCTGAATTTAGTGTGGAGCTTCCCAAGAAAAAAGTACATGCTCCGAAGACCCAATATGGCAAATATGTTTGATGAAAAAACAATAAAAAAATCTGTCGTTATTGAAAAGACCGCCGGTATAGAATCAACCGCAAACAGAATATCCGAAAATTCGATAATCAGGAGTATGACAAACAGCGGAGTAGCATAAACAACCTTCTTGCGTACTACAAAAAACTTCTCCCCCTGAAGCGTATCTGTAACAGGCATAATCTTGCGCAAAGTCTTGATGACCATACTGTTCTTGAAATCGGCATTCTCTTCATTCCTGAACACCATTTTTATTCCGCTGAATACCAGGATTACACCAAATAAATATAATATTCCATGGAACCTGTTCAGAATAGTCACGCCGAAAAGAATGAAAGTCAGTCTAAGCACAATTGCAAAAAAAATCCCGTAGTTCAATACCCTTCTTTGTTGCTTGAGACGAATGCCAAAGCTTGAGAAGATCATCAGAAACAGGAAAAGATTGTCCACGCTGAGGCTTTTCTCCATCACATAGCCGCCCAGAAACTCCAGTGCCTTTTCCTTCCCGGCAATCAGATAAATGCCCGCATCAAAACATAATGCAAGACAGATCCAAAATGTCATCCAGACCAGCGCTTTTTTTGCTGACATTTCAGCACCCTCCAAATCATGCATTCAACATTTTATGAAGGGATGAAAAAAAATAGAACGGAAGGCTTACTACTCTAACTCGATCCCTACCATTTTCATGAGATATTTTGCGTTAGTCGTCATGCTTCTTCCGGGGCGAAGTTTATAATCAAACCGAATTTCATTGTTAACATAGGTTTCCACAAAATGATAATTCTCCACATTCACGTTATTCTCCTGCTCCAGATCACACAATTCAAAATCATGAGTTGAAATCATTCCGATGATCCAGCTCTTGCTCAGGTTTTTCAGAACGCTGCGCGCACCGGTGATTCTATCTGCGGAATTGGTCCCCATAAATATTTCGTCGATCAGGTAGATCATAGGTAATTTCCTTCGGGAGTGGTCAATGATCATTTTGACTCGGAGCAACTCGGCATAAAACGTAGAAATACCGCTCCCAAGATCATCATGAACCCGCATGGAGGTGAATATGCCCATAACGGCACACTCCAGATTCTGCGCAAACACAGGAGCCCCTGCATAAGCCAGAACCAGGTTGATTCCTACCGTTCTTAGCAGAGTAGTCTTACCCGACATATTCGAGCCTGTGATCACGCAGGTTCCTCTGTCGATTTTTAAGTCATTACATACGCAGCTATCCATAGGAATCAGCGGATGTCCAAGTTCTATTGCGTTAAACTGCATACCTGTTTGTGAAAAAGCCGGATATGTCCATTGAGGATACATTTGCCCTATAACTGCAAGACTTAACAGCGCCTCCACCCGGCCGACCGTTATAAGCCAGTCCCTGATATGTCCTCCATACAGCTCTTTCCATTCCTCCAATGCAAAAACACAGTGGTAATCCCACAGCAAAGCAGCGTTAAGAATAAAATACAAAACAGTGCTATATTTTACATCAACTGCGTTTGC
>JAEYON010000165.1 GCA_023411645.1 Bacillota bacterium
ATGCGGGACTTGAAAGGACATAAATTGATATGGGACATATTACTGCCCTTATTCTTGCTGCCGGCGAAGGAAAGAGAATGAGAACTGATAAGGCCAAGGTCATTCATCAGGTTAACGGCAGGGCGATGATAGAATGGGTTTATGAGGCGGCACGCGATGCAGGTATTGAACAGTGTGTTGCTATTGTTGGACATAAAGCGGAACAAGTAATGGAATACATGGGTGACAGAGTAGAATACGTACTGCAGGAGCAGCGTCTTGGCACCGGTCATGCCGTAATGCAGGCTCATCGCTATTTTAGCGGGAGTGACAGCTCCATTGTAGTACTATGCGGTGATGCGCCTCTCATTTCTGCACGGACAATAAAAAATGCAATTGAATATATGAAAGATGGAAACTATAAGGCTGTAGTGCTTACAGCAGATGTGCCGGATCCGCATGGCTATGGGCGTATTGTAAGAGATGAGCAGGGCAGCTTTAAAAAGATTGTTGAGCATCGTGATGCCAGTGAGAAGGAAAAAGCGATTCGGGAGATTAATTCCGGGATGTATGTGTTTTCCTCGGGGGAATTGGCGCAGACGCTGCCGCTTATAAAGAACGACAATGATCAGGGTGAATATTATCTTACGGATATACTGGAAATTATGCTTCAAAAGGGATATCGCATAGGTGCATATAAAATAGAAGATAGCGACGAGGTACTTGGCGTTAATGATCAGTTACAGCTTCAGCAGGCATCCGTCATTCTTAAGAAAAAGGGGAAAGCTTTAAATAAACCACAACAATAAAGGAGCATTGAAATGAATCTGCATGGTAAGGACATTAAAATTTTTGCAGGGAATTCTAACCGCGCTCTTGCTGAGGAAATTGCGGAGAAGATTGGTTTGCCTTTGGGGATTGCAACTGTTGGCAAATTCAGCGATGGAGAAAGTGCCATCAACATTGGCGAGGTTGTCAGGGGATCAGACGTATTCGTAATACAGTCGACATGTACACCGGTGAATGATAACCTTGTTGAACTTCTCATAATTATAGATGCATTAAGAAGAGCGTCAGCAGGCAGAATCACCGCCGTAATGCCATATTTTGGGTATGCGCGGCAGGACAGGAAAGCAAAAGCAAGGGATCCGATCTCGGCTAAGCTGGTAGCAAACCTGATCACAACAGCGGGAGCTGACAGAGTGCTTACAATGGATCTGCATACCCCGCAGCTGCAGGGCTTTTTTGATATCCCGGTGGATCATCTCCTGGGTGTGCCTGTCATGGCAAGCTATTTTAAAAATATTTTCAGTAATACCGGTGATGTGGTAGCGGTGTCGCCTGATGTTGGCAGCGTTACCCGTACAAGGAAATTTGCGGAGTGGCTGGATATTCCCATTGCCATCATAGATAAGAGAAGGCCGAAGGCCAATATCAGCGAGATTATGAATGTGGTCGGTGATGTAAATAATAAGAAAGTCGTTCTTATCGATGATCTGATAGACACCGGCGGAACGATCGTCAACGGCGCCAATGCATTAATGGAGATGGGGGCAAAGGAGGTCTATGCATGCTGTACACATGGTGTGCTTTCAGGACCGGCCTGTGAAAGAATCGACAAGTCATGCATTAAGGAACTGGTCATGCTAAATACCATACCGCTGCCGGAGGGCAAGCCTACTGCAAAACTAACCTCTCTTTCGGTTGCCGCTATATTTGCAGAGGCTATAGAAAGGATATATGGCGATATTTCAATCAGCACGATTTTTACACAAAAGGAATAAGCAGTTCGCGGGTGCATTGGCGGGAAAGCTGACCATTATCGTTGGATTGGGGAATCCTGGGAAAAAATACGAAAAAACCAGGCACAACGTTGGATTTTGCACCATAGATTACTTATCTGCCAGATATGGGATCAAGGTGGACCGCCTTAAGCATAAAGCCCTTGTTGGAGAAGGCGTCATCAATGATGAGCGAGTATTACTGGTCAAGCCTCAGACGTTTATGAACCTCAGCGGGGAAAGTATAAGAGAAATTGCCGAATGGTACAGACTGCCGTTGGGGAAACTAATTGTGATATATGATGATGTGGATCTGCCCGTGGGAACCATAAGGATTCGTCCTAAGGGCAGCTCCGGCACCCATAATGGAATGAAGTCTGTTATTTACCAGCTTCAGTCAGATGAATTCCCACGAATCCGGATCGGCATAGGTAAAGCTCCGGAGGGGTGGGATCTGGCGGATTTTGTACTAAGCAGGTTCGGTGGGGAAGAAGAGGCAGATATCGCAAACAGTATTCAAAGAGCGGCAGAGGCTGCGGCGATGATTGCCCAGTCCGGTGTTGAGGCTGCAATGAACCAGTATAACTAAAATCTCAGGGACTGTATGTTGTAAATGTAATTTGTGCTGCGCTCTCAACATACTAGCTGCTCGATGATTTAGGAATTAAAGACTTGGTAGGTTTTATGGCAAATTTCATTAGCCCTTTACTTGAACTTGAGGAATACAGACAGGTCCTGGCTTCTGCCAGAAGCAGCAAGCAGCCTGTATATATCACAGGGCCCTCTGAATCTCAGAAGGCTCATATTTGTTATGCGCTTTGCCGACATTCAGACAGGAAGGGCATTTTTGTCGCTTATAATGAAATGCAGGCAAGGAAGCTGTTTGAAGACTTCTCGTTTTTCCTTGGAGAAGATGTACTTTTTTTTCAGGCCAAGGAAATCACACTATATGATGTTGAAGCAAAGAGTAATGATACTGTTTATCAGAGACTGTCGGTCCTTGACCGGGTCAGCAGGGGGGAGTACACCCTTGTGGTTACGTCGGTTGAGGCTCTCTCGCACAAATTGGTACATCCGGAGCTGCTGAACAGCAGTGTGATTGAGATCGATTATCACAGCCGGGTCGATGTTGAGGACCTGACGCGCAGACTTGTAATGATGGCTTATGAACGGGTGGAATCCGTCGAAAGGCGCGGCCAATATGCAGTTAGGGGCGGTATTATTGATATTTTTTCGGTAGATGCAGAACATGCCGTACGACTTGAATTATTCGACGATGAGATCGACTCTATCCGCAGGTTCGATGTAAATACTCAGCGATCAACCGGTCAAATCGAAAGTATTAGGATCATACCGGCCCGTGAGATAATTTATTCTCCTGAGAGAAAAAAAGAAATTGTTACTGCCATATTATCCGATCTATCACAGTTCGGGAAAAAGAATCACCAACTTGCCCAGAGGGTAAATGGCGACATCGAGCGGTTGAAGGAATCGTGGTATTTCCCGGGAATTGACAGATATATACCATATATCGCAGATCCATCTTACTCTCTGTTCGATTATTCATCAGAGGATCCGTTAATATTTATGGACGAGCCGGTCAGGCAAAGGCAGAGGCTAGAGAACCTGCTGCTTGAGCATGGGGAAATGTGCAAAGCCATGCTTGAAAAGGGGCAGCTGCTGCCTCAGGTCAGAATGATGCATTTTGACTATGAAAATATTCTCAAAAAGACCGAGAAGTATAAAGTTCTCAGCATGAGTACAATTCTTTCAGAGAACCAGTTAAATTATGATGGCGTTGTCTACAGCATCCCGTGCAGGAGTATGAGCTCTTTTCAGGGAAGCATCGATTTGCTGGCCGAAAGCATGGCCGGTTGGAGAAGGGAGAAAAACAGGGTCTTACTCCTTTCCGGAACAAGAGGGCGTGGGGAACGGTTAAGAGAAACGCTGCTTGAGAAGAATATCGAAGCGGTATATATGGAAATGCCCTCGGAACACATACAGCCGGGACATGTTGTTATTACCCGCGGCAGCTTGAACAGAGGATTTGAATATCCCACCATCGGGTTTGTTATTGTCAGTGAGAAAGAGGTATTCGGACAGGATAGAAAAAAGCACGCTAAAACTTCGAGCAAACATAAAGGGCGGCCGATTAATTTATTTACGGAGCTTAGCGTTGGAGATTATGTTGTGCATCAGGCTCATGGGATCGGGCAATATGTGGGTATAGAGAAGCTTCTGGTCGAGGGCGTGAAAAAGGACTATCTGAAGATCCGCTATCAGGAAGGTGCGTTTCTATATATCCCCACAAATCAGATGGATCTGATACAAAAGTATATCGGCTCGGAGGGGAAGCAGCCTAAGGTTAGCAAGCTCGGGGGGTCCGACTGGCTCAAGACAAAGAGCAGGGTGAAGGAATCACTCAGAGAGCTGGCGGCGGAATTGATCAGGCTGTACGCTCAGAGACAGGCGACAAGAGGATATGCCTATTCAGCAGATACTGTCTGGCAAAAGCAGTTTGAGGAGCAGTTTCCGTATGAGGAGACTGAGGACCAGCTAAAGTGTATTGAAGAGATAAAGGAAGATATGGAATCCGGCAGAGTAATGGAGAGACTGCTTTGCGGCGATGTGGGCTACGGGAAGACAGAGGTAGCGATACGTGCCATTTTCAAGGCCGCAATGGACGGTAAACAGGTTGCGTATTTGGTCCCTACGACTGTGCTGGCTCAGCAGCAGTATAACAGTTTTGTGGAAAGACTTAAGGATTTCCCGGTCGCTGTAGAAGTTATCAGCCGCTTTAGAACACAGTCCGAGACAAAAAGGATTCTAAAGGAAGTAAAGGCAGGAAATGTGGATGTCCTGATTGGCACACACAGACTTTTACAGAAGGATATCCATTTTAGAGACCTTGGTTTGCTTGTGGTGGATGAGGAGCAGCGCTTTGGAGTAGCTCACAAGGAGCGTCTGAAAAATCTTGCGCCGGGTGTGGATGTTCTGACGCTTACAGCAACGCCCATACCGAGGACGCTCCACATGTCGCTGGTGGGGATCCGGGACATCAGTGTTATAGAGGATCCGCCGGAAGAGAGATACCCTGTACAGACCTATGTGATGGAATACAACCGGGATGTAATAAAGGATGCGATTATCAGGGAGGTTGGAAGGCAGGGACAGGTATTTTACCTTTATAACCGGGTCCGTTCCATTGATATCAGGGCTTCCGAACTCCAGGCAATGATCCCGGAGGCGAGAATAGCCGTAGCTCATGGACAGATGGAGGAAAGACAGCTGGAGGATGTGATGATGAGCTTCATCCGAGGCGAATTTGACGTGCTCGTATGCACAACCATCATTGAATCAGGGCTGGACATGCCAAATGTGAATACGATCATTGTCGAAGACGCGGATAAGATGGGCCTGGCGCAGCTTTATCAGCTCAGAGGCAGGGTGGGACGCTCCAACAGGCTTGCATATGCTTATATCACATATAAGAAAGATAAGATTGTTTCAGAGGTTGCTGAAAAAAGATTACAAGCAATCAAGGAATTCACGGAATTGGGTTCGGGATTCAAGATAGCGATGCGTGATATGGAAATACGCGGGGCGGGTAATTTGCTTGGTTCTGAACAGCATGGGCATATGGAATCTGTTGGCTATGATATGTATTGCAGGCTTTTGGATGAGGCCGTCAGGGAACTGAAGGGTGAACCTGTGAAGAGGGAAGAGACTGAGATAACAATTGAACTCAATGTCAGCGCTTATATAGACGATTCATATATTGGATCCGAGGGCAAGAAAATTGAAATGTACAAAAAGATTGCAGCCATACGCGACGAGCAGGATGTCCTTGACATACAGGACGAATTGACCGACAGATATGGAGAGCTTCCAGGGCCGGTAGATAACCTTATCAAAATTGCGCATATTAAAGCGCTTGCGAGAGAACTTGGTTTTTCTTCTGTGTCGGAAAAAAATGAAACTATAATATTTGGGATAGCTAATGCGAAAACTATAAATTTTCAGGCGGTTGGAAAAGCGGCGGAAAAGTATAAGCGGCAGCTTCTTTTCAATGCCGGAGCGACGCCTTATCTTGTATTCCGGGTACTACCGGGTCAAAAAGCGCGTCTTCTGGACAATATTAAAATTCTGTTACAGGATTTAAAAAGCTTTGAAGTACAGTAATTATCAATTATAATGTAAATGATTAATAAGAATTTTGGGAATCAATATGATAGGGGATAGGGGAGAGTACCTTGGCCAGAAATGATAAAAACACTGTTAGAAAAGGTCGACAAGTATCCGAAGAAAAGCTGCCGATATTTGTCAAGTACGGACTGATTGCTTTTGCAGTACTCGTTGTTATTGCAATCGGACTTGTGATATTACTAAACATGGATAGCACCGTTGCTACGATCAACGGTCAGAAGATTACGGCAGATGAATTTAAGTATCAATTGGAAGTCCAGAGGCAGGTCATGTACAGTGAAGCATATAATGTGGATCCAACGATCAGTGAGGAGACTTTCTGGGCAACCAGAATAGGCGGCGAGGAGGCCGGAGAGGTCGCGAAGAAAAAGGCTTTAGACACCTTGAAGGACATGAAAGTCCAATACATCATGGCAAAAGATGCAAAAATAACTTTGACGGATCAGGAAACAAAAAGTCTCGACAGTTATATTCAAACGAGCATCATCGATGTATACGGCGAGGGGAATAAAATTAAAGCCAACAAAGCATTTGAAGCAGAATACGGATTTTCCATCGACGTATTAAGAAAGGCTCAGATTGAAAGCTATATCGTTCAGAAATACCAGTATCAGGAGATTGCTGCGATACCTGATGCAGATGCCGACGTGGAGACCCACTACAATGCTAATCCCGAATGGTACAAGGGAGATACGCAACTCAGATCGGATGCTGAGGAAGCGGTCTGGGCCAGGCATATCCTTGTAGGCAACTTTGATGAGAACACAACCCAGGAGGAAAAGGATGCAGCCAAAAAGACGGCGGAGGAATTAATTGCCGAACTGAAGGCCGGAGAGGATTTTGCGGCTCTTGCCAAAGAAAAATCAGAGGATCCCGGTTCAGCCGATAGAGGCGGAGACTATATGTTTGGGAAAACAGCTTCTTTTTATCAGGAATTCAAGGATGCAGCGTTTGCGCTTCAACCGGGCAAGTTTACAGAGACGCCGGTCGAAACAGGCGCAGGGTATCATATTATTAAGCTGGAGGAAAAATATGCCGAGGGTGCACCGGTCAGCCTGAAATGTGCGCAGGAATATTATGAGTACGGTACAGCCTTCATCAAGGTAAAGCTTTACGAACAAAAGCTTGCCGGTTGGGTTAAGGATGCCGATTTTAAAGTTGACGACTCCGTCTATGAAAGCATTGGATAATCAGAGGTTACTTAACTTTATTGTTCTGTTTACCTGGGACTGCCTGCTAAGGTAGTCCCTTTTAAATTTTCACAAATCACCTCTTATGTATAAAACTCCAATAAACTATAAATACTAAAAAGGCACTAAAAACATTCAAATTCCTTTATAACATTAATAAGGAAGATGTTTAGCGACTTGTTGGAGCGAATATTAAAACATTCAAAGGAGGTAACGACATTGAAAGCAACCGGTATTGTGCGCAGAATTGATGATCTGGGCAGGGTGGTAATACCAAAGGAAATCAGAAGAACATTGAGAATACGAGAAGGAGACCCTCTGGAAATATTTACGGACAAGGAAGGCGAAGTGATACTTAAAAAATATTCTCCGATAGGGGAGTTAGGTGATTTCGCTACTCAATATGCTGATTCCATACACAAGACTAGCGGACATATTACATGTATAGCCGACAGGGATACGATCATAGCGGTGTCAGGAGCATCTAAAAAAGAGTTCCTTGAAAAGTCACTCAGTCCGGATCTGGAAAGAGTGATTGAGGGAAAAAATACACTTGTAGTAAAGTCGGCAGATGATAAAAGCATTTCTATTTTGGCTGATGAAGGCGCTGATAAGAAATATACCTCGCAGGTGGTTTCCCCTATTATTTCAGAGGGCGACCCCATTGGAGCAGTGCTTATACTTTCCACCGATCCCAACAGTAAAATGGGCGAAGTTGAAGCAAAGTTGGCTCAATCAGCTGCAGGTTTTCTGGGAAAGCAAATGGAGCAGTAAATCAAGAATGGCAGTAAAATGGAAAATATCTTATGTGAAGATATAAAAACAGCAGAAGAAATTAATCTGCTGTTTTTTGTGCTGCTGTTGATGTGCCACAAACGGATATCGACAGGGTTGCTTATTCCAACCATGTTTCAAAGC
>JAEYON010000001.1 GCA_023411645.1 Bacillota bacterium
CCGGATTACTCCTTTGATATTAAAAGGATGTCCTTTCAATATGTTATGCGGTATTAGCACTAGTTTCCCAGTGTTATCCCCCAGTTAGAGGTAGGTTGCCCACGCGTTACTCACCCGTCCGCCGCTATCCGGCATTTAACATTCAATACTCAGTTGTGTTGGCTCTTGATAAACGCGTGAAGCAGAAACTTCTTCAAACAACTCATCGGTTGTTTCTGCTTGACGCTGGCTCTATTGCCAACTATCTGGCAATTTTACTTTGTAAAATTGCCGGTGTCTGAATACTCAATGTTAAATGCCGAACCGCTCGACTTGCATGTGTTAGGCACGCCGCCAGCGTTCGTCCTGAGCCAGGATCAAACTCTCTAAAAAAGTTAAAACTTTATTCAGAAAGCCTTTTGGCTCTGTTTACGTTTTACTGACTCGCATCTTTTCTCTCGAAAAGTGCTGTTTGTACTGCGATGCGTTACGTCGCAATACATTTTTGTTAAAGTACGCAAGTACTTTACTCAATTAATTAACGAGTTCCATTACACACTCGCTCGCTCCGTCTTTCGACTTCGCTTGCAAGTTGCATTAATTGATTTGACTCAATTAATGTGTATTGTCTTCACTGTTTACTTTTCAAGGTCCAATCCTGTTGTCCTGCCCCGTGAAGGGCTTTCGTACAGGTGCCGTCGTTTTGAGCGGCTTTATTATAGTACCACGCTCCCCCTGTTTTGTCAACCACCTTTTTTCTATCTTTTTTTCCCAGTTTAGTCTGACCCAGAAGCAAGTTTTATATACTCTCCTGTTTCTGAAGATTTGTATATAGCTTCAATTATTTTTATAGCTGTAATCCCCTGCTCTCCGGTCACTTCAAATGGTTTTCCAGTCTGAAGCTTCAAATAAAAGTCCTGTATCAAATCTTTATGGCTGCAGCCCCAGTACGCTTTTCCGCCTGTTGCCTTATCAGTCTCTTCCACCTGTTCAACAGTTCCGTCAGAGTACTTAATGGCCAGTTTGTCCTGCAGCTTGATAACTGCCCTCTCGCAAATAATCTCAATCTCTACGGGAGCATCGTCTGAATAGTTGTTAGTGGCAAAGAAGATACAGCTGCTTCCGTTTTTAAAGGTAATAGTGGCATCCGCTGTGTCCTCCACTTCAATGACACCTTTCAAAAGCCGGGTATCCACATGTGCTTTGAGCCCATCTATCTCTCCTATGAACCATTGCATCAAATCCAGCGTATGGATTGCCTGATTTATCAGCACACCCCCTCCTTCTCTTTCAAAGGTTCCTCTCCAATTGCTATCGGTATAGTACTTACCAGTCCTGTGCCAGGTCACTATTGCCTTGGATCCAAGTATTCTGCCTGACTTTCCTTCCTGTAGAACATCCTTTATTCTCAATGAGGTATTATTATATCTGTTTTGAAAGCATACCCCCAGCATCTTTCCAGTCTTAAGCGAAATCCTGTTCATTTCCATTGCTTCTGCCACTGATATTGACATAGGTTTCTCAGTCAATACATGCTTGCCGCTTTCCATAGCCTCAATAGCCATTTGACTATGAAGATAATGCGGAGTACAAATATGCACAGCATCAATGCTTTTATCCAACAGCATTTCTCTGTAATCTGTAAAGAAACGGCATTCAAATCGGCATGCTGCTTTTTCAGCCTTTTCCCTGTCCACATCACATACAGCATAAAGCCTTGTAGATTTTAACCCGGCAATTGCTTCTGCGTGATTGCTGAAAATAGCCCCGCACCCAATTATCGCTGTATTCATGATCTTCATACTAATGTGTCCCCTCAACATCCAGAGTCTTCTCTTCTGCCTTGGGTTTTACAAAGACTGAAGTTTTTATCCTTTCCTGCAGCTTCTCATAATAGAGGTCTTCATCTATCGGGAGCTCAACCCAGGCATCAGTCCATGCTGAAAGGTGCATTGCATTGGAAAGTGTAAGACCATTTATTCCTTCCATACCCGGCGATAACAGAGGTTTTCCTTCTTGTATTGCCGCCACCCAGTTTGTCATTATTCCCAGATGTGCTGTTTCAGTTCCCTTTACAGGCACCTCACACATCCAGTTTTCCGGTTCACCGAATCCACCCGTATATTCTCTGTTAAATTGTCTTTCCGATACAGACAGACGCCAGATTTTCAGCTGTCCTTCCTCAATGACGATCTTTCCCCTATCGCCGAGAATTTCAAAACGGTTCGTACCGGGTGTATCTGCCGTACTTGTAATAAAGACACCGGTGGCGCCATTGGCATATTCCATATATGCTGTTACATCATCCTCCACTTCAATTTCATGATACTTTCCAAAAGCCATAAATGCGCGGACCCGCTTTGGCATACCACAAATCCACTGCCACAGATCCAGTTGATGAGGGCATTGATTCAACAATACTCCTCCTCCCTCGCCTGCCCAGGTAGCTCGCCATCCTCCGGAATTGTAGTAACTCTGGGAACGGTACCAGGTGGTTATGATCCAGTTAATTCGCTTGATTTCGCCCAATTCACCTGTAATAATAAGCTCTCTTACCTTCTGGTAAAGAGGATTAGTCCGCTGGTTGTACATAATGCCAAATACCCTGTCGGTTTTCTTCGCTGCCTCGTTCATTTCCATGGCTTGCTTTGTATAGACTCCGGCAGGCTTTTCAATCAGCACATGAAGGTTGTTTTCAAACGCCTTAATGGCAAGCGTAGGATGTTCGTAATGAGGTGTTGCAATAACAACGGCATCTGCAGTATGTGCTGCGAAAAAGGCTTCGGTATTATCAAACAGCTTTATTCCATCGCCAAAGGTTTCCCTGGCCCACTTTAGTCGCTCAGAATCTAAATCACATACCGCAGCCAATACCGCACCGGGCACTTCTCCGTTAGCCAGTTGTCTGGCATGACTGCTCCCCATATTACCTACTCCGATTATTCCGATACGCACTTTATCCATACTTTCCTCCCTTTTTCCGGGGAATCTCCAATTGAGCAAATCCGGTAAATTCTGCAAGGTGTGGTTCCAATGATTTAGATAATATTATATAATTAACCCATGTTCTTTGCATAAATTGATTATAATATTGTTTTTCTTGACATTTATAGACGTATGCTTATAAAAAATAACGCAGAGGAATTCGGGAGATGCAAGATAATGGAAATACGATATAGGGAAATTAACGAACTAATAAATTACAGGCATACGAGAATTGAAAATCCTGCACATACAGATTTTCACCTTCACAATCGCTTCGAAATTTACTTTTTTATATCCGGCAGTGTTAATTATTTTATTGAGAAAAAGGTGTACAAGCTGAATTATGGCGATCTTTTACTTATTAACAGTCATGAAATTCACAAGCCTTCATTTACTTCAGCCGAACCTTATGAAAGGATTGTCATCCATTTTGATACTTCGATTGCACAGTATATGAGCCCACCGGACTTTAAGCTGCTAAACTGCTTTCTGAGTCGCCCAGCGGGCGAACAGAATCTCATAAGACTTAATAGGAGGCAAGTTGATGAAATAATGAAACTTTTCGGCAAGATGGAAGCTCTTGGTGATGAAACCTCAAACGGTTCCGATGTTTTAAGGCTGGCGTGCCTCCTTGAACTTCTGGTCTACATAAATAGAGTTTTTTCCAGTAATCTCATTCCGGACTTTGAAGAGCCGTCTGTTCCTGAAAAGCTTGTACCTATATTGGATTATATCGATTCAAATCTGGAAAATGATCTTTCTTTGGAATTTTTAGAGCGGCAATTTTATATCAACAGGTTCTATCTGACCCGTCTTTTTAAGAAAGTTACAAACAGCACCCTTCACGAATATATACAGTACAAAAGGATATCAAAAGCAAAAAAACTTCTTTCTGACGGCAGTAATGTTACTGAGGCATGCATGAAATCAGGGTTTAACGATTATTCCAACTTTCTTCGAGTATTCAAGAGAACTGTTGGAATCACCCCCGGTCAATATCGGAAGGGCTAGATATTAACGCTGAGATGAAACGACTGTTATACCCCAGAGCACCTTTATATAGGATTTAAGGAAATACCATATTGCATTTTACCGGACTACTGATATACTGTTCTGTGGAAATAACATAAATAAGGAAAACTAAATGGATTCAAGTGTTTTGATACTTATAGCAATATGCGCCTTGACGCTTGTTGCAGCATATAAAATATTACCTTCAGATAAATATAAAAAGATTTATATCCTTCTGCTCTTTGCCGCTTTGCTGCTCAGGGTGGCAACTATACATTGCCTTTATCGCAGCGGTCCGGATACTTTCGGAACAGACGGACTGCTTTACCACAAGGAAGGTATCCTGGTATCACGGCAGCTGGATGAGGGTGTGCCTTTTTACGCTATCAGGTATACATATACCTGGTACACTGCTTTTGTGGGCTTGATTTACCACATATTCGGTGTGAACCGATATATTGTTTCCTATATTAATATAGCCTTAACTCTTTTTTCAGCATTGCTTCTTCTGAACATTGCAAGAAATCTTAAATACAAATATTCAAATTCGATTTTCATCAGTCTGGCCTTTTTGTTCTTTCCAAATATGATCCTTTGGACATCGGATTCCCGTAAGGAGGCTATGCTGATTTTTATAAGCTTTTTATGCTGGCACCAGGTACAGTGCTTTATCCATCGCGTTGTGTCCGGAAAATATACAAAGATCGCCGAATATATAAGGATTCTGCTTATCTGTGTATTGATCTGGCTTGGTACACTGGTACGCATCTATATGTTTTTGCCCCTGGCTGTAGGGATATTGGTGAGCCAGTTTCTGTTTTACATGAAAAACCGTCGAAGTATTATCCTTTTGTTTATTGCTGCCATTATAATCAGTTCGGTCATCATCAGCATAGCAACCGTTTATCCGCTTATGGAGGACTATCATGCTATTATGTTTCCTGATGAGACAAATGATTTGAGAGAAGATATAGGCAACAAGTGGGAGGTGTTAAAGCTTTTGGCATCAGGCAGAAATGTACTTGTGTCAACTGTGAACTACATTCTCCTTCCACATCCCGGCAATGTTAATATCGCAGACATTCGATACAATAAGCCGTTGCAGCTTGTTGTGAGTACCGATATGATTGTTTGGTATTTCTGTCTTCTGTCTATGCTGTCCGGAGTTTATTCGGCGATAAGGAAAAAGAACAGCTACCTGCTGGGCATAATGGCGTTCCTCGCTTCTTACATACTAATAAATGCCCTGGTTGTCGAGGATGTCCCCGATACTATATATCGATACAGGTCGGTGATCGTCGGCACCTCACTGCTGCTCATTGACTGGGGCACGATAAACAGCGTGGCAAAGCGATGTGAAAGATTCTTACGCTCTAAAAGAGTCGGATCGAATTTACATACCTCTTGAAATTTAAAAGACTAACCAAACTCACCTTATAATAGAATTTTCATCACTACTTTTTTAATCGGTTGCGGTTTATCAACGACTATACCAGGCATATGAATGTCATCCGGAGTTAATATGATAAACATTCCGCATTTCATGGTTAGAAAGATACCGTCTCCTTCTGCCGAAAAGCCATCACTTACTTCACTGTATTCATGTATGACCTTCATATCTTCTAATAATGCATATCCGATACGCTCAACACCTTCAACAACATAATGAATGTCGATATACTTCCGATGCCCTTCCCATTGCATATTTTCCATAAGTCTGGTCTCATATTGCTGTACCAGGGCAAAAACATTGTTGCCTTCAATCATATATTTGCCGGGTTCGAAATGGCTAAAGTCATTTTCCTGCAGGTACTTCAATGCGATCTCCATTCTTTCGCCAAGGCAGGAATACATATTAGCGTTTCTGATATAATCTATAATCATTGATCTCTCTCCTGCTCATTAGTGTTACTCAGATATCTGGGGTATCCTCTTTATTGTTTCATCTGTAAAAATATCCAATTCATCCCTGCTGCATGTCGAAAATTCTGAGACAACCGCACCCTCAGGACCTGCCTGAAACCAGTGCTTCGTATCCGGGGACAGTGTATACTGCTGCCCTGGTTTTAAAATTATCTCATGCCTTGCTGTATAAGTTTTCTCGCGACCTTTAGGAATTATTGCCCTGATTTGCTTTGCTGGTTCTCCCTCTACATAAAGGTATACTTCTCCCCACCTGCACCGGAAAGTCTCTTCTTTTCCTGGCTCATTGCCAAACGGAGGGTGGCGGTGTTCTGGGCATGTCTGATGCGGAAATAACACGAGCTCCTTTGCACAGCATCTGCTTGTATTGATATAGGTAACCAGTTCCAAACCGATCTCATCAAGTTGGCTCAATCCAAAATCGGCAATCTCAACACTTTCCATTTCATCTGTAGTTAGTATGATCCCTGCCTTACTAAAATAATCCAATGTTTTTACTATAGCAGCTTTATATTGTTGTTTAGTTAACATAACATTCCAACTTTCATTCTAGTATTGGCTTCAAGTATCATTTTGAATCATTTTTGATTCTGTACACGCAAAACTACTTCAAGTGATTTACACGCTTCCTCTATGCTGCAAGCGATTGGCTTGTTTTCAACAATAGCCTTTAAAAACTCCATATCCTCCGCTTTAAACATATCGTTACGGGCTGTATTCCCAGTGGATCTATCCCAAGACTTCTTTTCTGTATCATAAATTGATATCGAATATTCATCCCAGGATGCGAATTCAACTGTAATTACCCCATTGGTACCAATTAGTTCAATCACTCTGCGACGCGGTCTCTGAAAGAAATCCAGATGAACTGTGGCAACACAGTTATCTTCAAACTCTAAGAGAAGTTCAACGGTATCCGGAGCTTCTATTCCAATATCACTGAAAGCACCGAACACACCATAGGACCTTTTTACTCTCTTTTGTGCATACCATATAGCCAAATCAAGGTCATGAACTAATTCAAATGCCCCTGAGTATTTTGCATAATATGTGCTTTTATAATCCGGGCGAACTTCAGGAAAATGCTCACCCATCAATGCCCTTATCGAAATGAGCCGACCGATTTTCCCTGATTGGACCAGTTCTTTTGCCTTCACCAAGCCTTCATGGTACCTAAAGCAAAAACCAACCATAATTTTTTTGTTCTTTTCTGCTGCAATTTTAGAAAGTTCATACGCACCCTCCAAAGAATCTGATAATGGCTTTTCCAAAAAAACATGACAATCAGCCATGACAGCCTGCAAAGCAGTGGGAATGTGTAACCTGGTCGGATTGAGTACAAATACAGCATCGGGATTTTGCCTTAAGCCCTCTTCATAAGAGCTGCATAACTTTATTCCAGGGGATTCCTTTAAAAGGCTTCGCATTTGTTCATCTACAGGATCGTATGCATAAATATCAGTGATACCTAATGAAGTTAAAACAGTTGCATGTCGTTTGCCAATGGACCCACAACCCACAATAAGTATTCTCAAATTCTCGATTCCACTTTCTCTTACTTCCATGTACTAAATCCCCCATCCACAATTAGATTATGGCCAGTTACATAGTCTGAAGCAGAGGAGGCCAGAAAAAGCGCGGGTCCCTTTATATCGGCGCCCATTTTGCCCATTCTTCCAAGCATTGTCTCACCATTGTATGCCTTTACAAATTGTTCAGGCAAATCTCCTTTATCAAAGCCACCAGGCGATATGCAGTTTACATATATACCGTGGGGTGAAAGCAAACCCGCAAGATCCCTGGTCATCCCAATTACGCCAGCTTTAGATGCTGCATAATCAATTGGCTGTTCCATCTTGTTGCTTTTCCTGTACATTTCTCTATTACGGCCAACAATCCCCGCAATAGATCCGATGTTAATGATCTTTCCATAGCCCTGTTCCATCATGAACCGTCCTACCTCCTGGCAGCAGTAAAGCGAACCGATCAGATTTGTATTGATAAGATCGGCAATATCCTGCGGCGAACGTTTAAAGAGGTTTCCTTCACTTTTTCCCGAGCCGCCTCCGGCATTATTGACCAGAATATCAATATGCCCTTTCCATTTAAAAGCTGTCTGTGCCATCAATTTGACCTGTTCATGGAAGCATTGATCCATTTGAATTGCAAACGTATCCACACCATAATCGTTAGCAATTTTTTCCGCCGCTTCCTTCGCTCGTGATATCTCCCTGGATGTAATTATGATTTCACAACCGGCGGCAGCCAGAGCACACGCAATATCATATCCTAGCCATGCATGTCCGCCTGTTACAATAGCTACCCTACCCTTTAAATTAAACAATTCCATTATATCCAACTCTATAACCTCCCAACTGACAATTCATGATGACTGGGATCAATATATCTATTTTTCAATATACTTCTCAATAATTTCATCAATTTTCTTCTTTTCGGTATCAGTTAAGGGCTCGACAGGATAGGTAGTCTTATCATAACCGAAGCCCCGCCTGCTGCTTATAAATTTCATTGAGCTCATCCATGACTTGCCGACCGAAAGAGTCTTTCTTACATCCCATACCTTTCTTTGCAGCTCGTAAACCTTAGCTATATCATTCTGCAATGCTGCAGCATACATATCTGTAAATAAATGCGGGAAGAAATTTGCCAGTCCCGGCACATTACCCTGGGCACCGAATAGCAAGCTAACGCCGCATAACTCCTCAGCGCCATTAAACAAGCTTATATCGGAATCTTTTAACATGAAAAGGGTTCTTTGGAATTGTTCCCAATCTGCACAGCTGTCTTTATATGCAATGATGTTATCAATCATTGATATCGTTTTTATTGTTTCAGGTAAAATATTAACATGAGTCGTAGGGGGAATATTATAAGCCACGACCTTTAGTGCTGTGCTGCTGCAAATCTTTTCATAATGGCGTATAATCTCTGCCTGACAAGTGTTTTGCAGATAAAAAGCAGGGGTGGCAACAACTATTTCTGCGCCTGCCTGTTCAAGCTCTTTAATATTTTCAATGACTCTCGTGGTGGATGAATCAATTACCCCACAAAAAACCGGCACCTTGTCCCCGGCAGTTTTGATCGCAATCTCGATTGTTCTCTTCCATACTCTTCTGCTGACGCACATGGCTTCACCCGACGTTCCCATGGCAAATATTCCATGCACTCCATTATTCAAACAGTACTGAATCAGCTTCTCAAGGTTTTCTTCATCAAGAGTTTCATCTTCCCTCAGCGGCGTGATGATCGGTGGTATAATGCCTTTATATACATCTCTTAATTCCTTCATAATACCTGTCATGTTGTGTCTATCTCCCTTATCGGCTTTATTTTATTTTACATTCGTGGAATACACCCATGTCCATAAATATCTGTGTTAGCTGTTTCTTGTACCTGATAAATTTCTCATCATCAGATATATTAATGCTTCTTGGCCTTGGGAGATCAATCTTCATTTCCGTAAGGACAGCTCCCGGTCTGCCGGATAATACAATGACTCTGTCAGATAGCAGTATTGCTTCACTAATATCATGCGTTACAAACATTACTGTACTTTTGAGCTTCAACCAGAGACTTTCAAGATCTACACGCATTTGTTCTCTTGTCAGTGCGTCAAGTGCACCAAATGGCTCATCCATCAACAGTACCTTTGGTTCATGAAGCAGTGCGCGACATATGGAAACACGCTGCTGCATTCCTCCTGAAAGCTCATATGGATATTTGTCTGCAAATTCACATAATCCAACCATATCTAGAAGTAACATCGCTTTTTCTCGGCTTTCCTTCTTACTCATACCTCTTAGCTCACCCTGCATTGAAATGTTCATGACTGCAGTCCGCCATTCAAGCAACAGATGATCCTGAAAAACAAACCCCACCTCATGGTAAGGCTCCGCGATTATTTTACCTCCAATAGACACTGTTCCCGAGGATGGCTTGGTCAAGCCTGTTGCTATAAAGAGCAGAGTACTCTTGCCACAGCCACTGGGACCGAGTATTGATACAAATTCACCTTCTCCAATGTCTATGTTTATATCGTTCAATGCTTGCACTTCTCCCGAATCGGAATGATAAACCATCCCTATATGATCTAACTTTAACATATCTTCTCCTAACCGACGTTTCTGTATGAAGTTGCTACCCCTTCCAATAAATGTTGCAGGGAGGATTAGAAGTGTTTTACAAAACTGTTCCTCCCTGCGACTAAGTGAAAAGGTTATTTCTCAAGTTTTATACCTGAGGGCATGAACTCAGTTGTAAAAAGATCCTCAGCCTTTGCATCTGCACTAAGACCTGTGTAATTCTTGAATAATTGGATACTATCCAGAAATTCCTGTTCATCCACATTGGCAATATCATCACCCGGGTTTGCAAGAAGACAATCAAATCCAGAGTTCAATTGATTTGTTGCTGTAGTCATATCCATGTCTGGAAACCTCTTTATCAGCGAATCCAGAGCTGCATCAGGATTTTTGTACGCAGCAGACCATGATTCAGCATAAGCCTGAACAAAGTTCTTAAGCATATCCGGATTTTCACTTATCGTATCATTATGTGCAACTAAAGACATTCCAACGCAGGTTACTCCATAATCGGCATAGGCGATGACCGTAGGTTCAAACCCTTTCGCTTCTATCTGGAACGGTTGATCATCAAATCCACCTAAAATCGCATCCACCTGCTTATTAAGCAGTGCAGGCACCTTTGCTGTAGCATCCATGGGCATCAGGGTAACATCCTTCTCGTCAATACCGACACTTTTCAAGAATGCACCAAAAAGCTTGTGCGGGCCGTCACCTTCAGTAATGCCTATAGTTTTGCCCTTTATGTCTTCGGGTTTTGTAATATTATTCTCTTTAATTGATATTACTCCACTTGAAAGCTTGGTATATACGGGAGCTATAACTTTGACCGGCGCATCCTGTGTAATCAGATTGAATATTGAATTGCAATCAGCATATCCAATCGTATCACCCTTCGTTGCCACAAGATTGACTGTATTGCCTGAGCCTTTGCCTTCTCCTGCCTCAAGATCAATCCCGTATTTCTCAAAAATCTTTTGGTCAATGCCGTAGAAAATTGGTGCATGTGAACCTTGAGCTGTCCAATTAAGCCTGAATGTGACCTTTTCAAGTTCAACAATATCAGACTGATCTTGCTCTTTAGTCTCAGCAGGAGCTGCAGTAGCGTCCTGGGACACACTAGTCGTCGAATTCTCACCCGAATCACTTGGTTTGGTTGCACTACCGCAGCCAAATAATAATAGGGACATGAGTAAAACAACTACTGGAATTACGCTCAGCCGATAATTACATTTCTTCATCATAATAATGATCCTCCATTTTTATATTTTTTATTTTTTTTCTACTTGCCTTTATGCAAGTAAAATTTAAATGACTCCTTTGCCTTTTATAAGCGCTTCACGCTTGCTAACATGCCAGGGCAGCGCCAGTGATTCTGAGATTTCTACTATCTTATACAATATAATGCCAACGATGGACAGCACTACTAAGACTGCTAAAAGGTATGCAGTATTTAAATCACCATTTGCTTTGAGCAGTAAATATCCAAGACCTTGATTAGAACCTACAAATTCACCGATGATGGCGCCCACGGTTGCAGATGTAATGGAAATCTTCAGACCGGTAAAAATGTGTGGAAGAGCACTTGGAAAACGCATTTTCCAGAAGAATTCCCATTTTGAACTCGTCATTGTCCTGGCCACATAAACAAGCCTCGGATTCAACGATTTAAATCCAGTTGTTGCATCGACAAGTAGAGAGAAGAACGACATCAGAAATACCATAATTATTTTTGACGTTATCCCAAAGCCGAACCAAATGATAAACAACGGCGCCAACGCTACCTTTGGTATAATCTGCACAATAACAAGTACTTGATACAATGTCTTTTCAAGCCACTTGGAAGACGCTATCACCAAAGCAAGAGGTATGCTGATCAGAACAGTTATCCCATATCCAATGGCGATAGATGACAACGTATATATAAGATTTTGCTTTATAGATAGCGGCCAGTATTTGAACAATGCCTTAATTACCTCTATCGGTGTTGGTAATATGAAACTGGGCACTTTTAGCAACATAACGACTATTTGCCACAATCCAAGAAGTACAGCACCCATTAAAAAAGCATATAATATGTCTGTGATTTTTTGTTTAAACTTTTTCATCTTTGTCTCCCACCTTTATTTTTCTATGATATAAAAGCTTTATGTGCTTATCCTATGATTTACTGTACCGGAAACAACAAACCCATTTTCAAACTTTACATATTGCATATCTGACAGATTCTCTTTTTTTTGCGGGAAATCTATTCTATTATGTCCGCCCCGTGTCTCATTTCTCCCTAGCATCGCAGCCAGTACAAGTTTGGCAGAACAAAGTGCATTATAAGTTTGAAAAGCATATGCCGGGTTACCGTTATTCATACAGTCCAGTGGGTTGAAAAGCTTACTGAGTTCATTTAATGTTGCACAGCCTTCAAGCAATCCTTTGGCACTTCTTCTTAGGAATGCCTTCCTCTGCATAACGCTTTTAATTTCCTGCATGACATTTTTAGGGTCTAATTTGTTTTGCACACCTGTATCACATCCTGATTCAAGTGCCTTCAAAATAGTCTTCTCAGTTACATGCCCTGGACCGGTTCTCTCAAATGCAACAGCATTTCGTGCCGCAAGCTTACCAAATACTTGCGTTGCAAGCATAGAATTGCCTCCCATTCTATTGGGCCCGTGACAGCCGCCGGCGGACTCTCCGCATGCAAATAATCCAGGGATGTCCGTTGTAACCGAGCTGCTCATCAACACACCTCCATTAAATGCATGGCAATGCGGGAATATTGTCATAGCCTCATCCAGCGAATGTCCGCTTTTCTGAAGAAAGGCACGCCAATGATCAAACCGCTGCTGCTCCAAACGGCTGACATCAGGTTTAATGACAACCCCTAATCCATTACCTTTTTCCCATTCGTCCACAACCGAGAGATCAAAGTATTTTGAATTGTCTGCAGTTGTAAAAGGTCCGTGACTGCCGCGTAATGTCAGGCATTCTTCAACAGTACAGCCATCAGGAAGATACTTTTGCAGGAATGTCTCTCCCAGTAGATTGACTACCTCGGGTTGAGTCGCAAATACATATTGATAATAATTAAGTCCCTTAACAGGTGCTACTGTAGCATTTATAAACTGTATAAACTCAAGGTTGACAATTCTAGCCCCGTGCCGCGCGGCCATTGCATAGGCTGAACCGGACAGATTTCCGGAAGAATAAGTATATTGATAAATATTTTCCGCACCACCGCAGGCTAACACCACCGCAGATGCAGAGAATGCAACCAATCTACCATCGCTATGGAATCCTATAGCTCCCACAACAACACCGTCTGAAACGATCAGTTCGCAAATCCCCACATTTTCTACAAGATGTATGTTACTATGTTTTTTTATTTGAGATACAAGACTTTTTATCGCCTGATCCAAGTCTACTAGCACTGCCCCGCGCAATTTCTTTCCAAAGCATGTGATAACGCCAAGATCACTTAAATGCCTAAACTTCAGACCATACCCGACAAGTTCATCAAAAGACTCGCAAGAATGCTGTGCCATCTTCCAGACCAATTTTTCATTGACACATCCATCCGCCGCATTTAAAATCTCTCTGTAAAAATCTTCAGTATCCTTCTCATCCTGCGCGAACATAATTCCCCATTCAGGCGAATTCCTGTAAAACGTGGAACCAGTTGTGCAAATCGTAGATTGCACAGCCAAGATCACTTTCTTCCCGCTTTTTGCAGCCTCAAGCGCCGCCTTGATACCTGCACCCCCACCACCGATGACAAGCACATCGCAGTTGAGGATCGTATCGACTTTGCCATTCATTTGTATCGCTCCTTGTTGTTGTGACTATCTAACCAGATATCCCCCATCGACGGGAAGAATAACACCACAGACATAATCAGATGCTTTTGAAGCCAGATAAATTACAGTTCCTGTCACATCCTCGGGTTCCCCCCACCTTCCCGCCGGTGTTCTTTCCATTGCAGATCGTTCCGTCTCTTTATTCTCACGCAGTGCAGTGGTCATCTGTGTTCTAAAGCCCCCCGGAGCAATCGCATTAACATTGATCCCGCGCCCTGACCACTCATTTGAAAGAGCTTTTGTCAACTGCGCAATACCGCCCTTGCTTGCTGCATAAGCCATAATATGATAAGAACCAAAAAAGCTTGTCATAGATGCCATATTGATGATCTTTCCATACCCCTTACGGAGCATTATTCTTCCTGAAAGCTGACACAGCATAGCTGTAGCAGTCAGGTTTAAATCTATTATTTTTTGCCACTCCTTCATTGGAAAATCCTCTGCGGGATAACGTCCTTGTATTGCGGCATTGTTTACCAGTATATCAATATCACCATCAAGCAAATCAACAGCTTTTGCAAAAATATCCTCAATCTCATCAGTACGGGATAAGTCGCCTGTAATACCTCGGACAGTATACTCTCCTCCACTTAACTTCTCTGCAAGCATTTGAGTTTTGTCAGACGAACCTATAATCACAACTTCCGCCCCGGCCATACACAATCCTCTGGTAATAGCCTCACCGATTCCCCGGCCGCCTCCAGTTACGATTGCCTTCTTTCCCTTCAGACTAAAAAGATCCTGCATCAATTTATTCATTTCAATTTCCTCCCTAGGCAGCTATCTCTTATGATGAGTTCCGGCTGAAGAGTAAATACGTTTATGCCTTCCAGCTTTTCCCCTTGCAATTCGTTGTATAGGATCTTCGCAGAATGCCTTCCCAATTCATAATTTTTGAAGCACACAGATGTAAGCTGCACTTCCAACGCCTCACATATGCTTGTGTTGTCATATCCAATAAGCCCTACATCATCCGAAACCTTCAAATTACAATCCCGTAAAGCACGATATACGCTTAATGCGATCCTATCATTGAAGCAAAAAAACGCATCAGGTGGATTGTCGCTCTTCAATATTCGTCTGGCAAATTCATAACTAAAGTCACCATTCTTGCTGTTTTCATCAAAAGGCTCAAGGCACACAATACTTCGATCGATTTTTATTCTGCTCTCTGCTAACGCACCCACATATCCACAATAGCGGTCCATACTCGACTTGTAGCGTTCCTGAGCAATATACGCTATATGTTTATAGTTTTTCTCTATAAGGTGCTTTGTAGCAATAAATCCCCCATAAAAATCATTGGAATAGATATAAGGCACAGTTGGCATATTAGAAATATTACGGTTACAGAATACAAAGGGAATCTTCTTTTCTCTCAGTTTATAAAACCCGCTTTCATCCGTCTCCCTTGAAATAGCCGGTATGATAATTATCCCCATTATACCCGAATCAATAAGACGCATTATATGCTCATTCTGTTTATTTATGTCATGGTCAGTATTGCATATAACCGTATTGATATTGCGCAGTCTGGCAAAATCCTCCACGCCTCTTATGAATAGCGGGTATATATCTGAAACCAGATCCGGTAATATGACTCCCCAGGATGTGACTCCTTGCGAAAGTGCATTCATATTGGATCGATATTCTGCAGATACATATGTGCCGCTGCCTGCAATTGAATACAGGACCTTTTCTTTAACCAACTCATTTACCGCCATATCGACAGTGGTTCGTGAAAATTCGTATTTTCGGCACATGGACGGTCTGGACATGATTCTCTCATTAGGGCGCAGCTTTTTAATATCTTCTAGAATTCTCTCCTTCACAATTTCATGTTTTAGCAAATTGCTCACTCCCTATTCACGAATACCTGTCATCATCTGTATTCATTATATAAATGTTTATTGATTTTTGTCAAAGAATAATCTGATAAATCAGGCAGCTTTCCGCACAAGTAACCGTACCTGCCTGATTATGAATCCATAGGTAGTCAACAAAGGAAAACTTAGGCAAATACAGAAAGAGAAAGAGAATATAAATATGAATATGAATATGAATATGAATATGAATATGAATGAGAATGAGAATGAGAATGAGAGAAGCGGCGTGTCATAGAACTTCCCGCAGTTTCAGAATGTCAGCCTCACAGGTCTGCTTCAGGCTTCGGTTATATATGACGCTGGCAGGATGATAAAGTGGGAATAGCAGGAACTCATGCCCTCCTGATTTCACTGTCGATAACATGCCATGTCTGTCTCCTATGTTTTCGGTAAAATCACCGGTAACAGCCTTAAGCGGCACATTCCCAAGGGTGACAACGCATAATGGTCTTATCAAATCGATTTCCCGCAATAAAAAGCGTCTGCTTGATATGATTTCGTACCTGGTGGCAGGTCTGTTGGACAACCTGCCCGTTTTTGGATTCATTTTAGACAGCCTGTACTTGATGGCATTTGTAATATATATTTTGTCCCTGTCGATCCCGGCCAGTTGAAGAAGCTCATCCAGGTATTTCCCGGCCGCGCCTGAAAACGGACGTGAGCATTTTACCTCCTCACGCCCCGGCGCTTCGCCTACAAGCAGCAGCTTTGGTTCCAAACTGCCGCACCCGAATACGAATTCGTTGCCTGCGAATTCGCAGGCATATTCACGATATAAATCTGATAACTGTTCCTGTATCTTCATTTATTCTCCATACTGATTTTAATTTTTTATAAAGGAACTTTATTTTCTACAAATCAGATATCATGTGATCAGCGACTGATCTCATTCAACTTAAGCCTGACCTTCTTCATGTCTTCAAACATTTGAGGTTTTTTAGACGCATCGCGCAATAATGCAGCCGGATGAAAGGTTGGCATAATCCAGAACCCCTTGCGTTCAATCCATTGGCCTCTAATTTGAGAAATCTTTGCGTTCCTGTCAATGATATATTTCATCGCCGTGGACCCCATGCATACAATAATTCGCGGTCTGACCAACGCTGTCTGATGCCTCAGCCACGGCAGACAGCTTTGCGCCTCATCCTCCGTGGGTGCACGGTTATCAGGCGGTCTGCATTTGACAATATTACAGATATAATAATCCTTTTCATCAAACATTAGCGCTGACAGGAGCAGATCCAGCAATTGTCCGGCCGCTCCCACAAAGGGCTTACCCTGCTTGTCCTCCTGCTCGCCCGGCCCTTCTCCGATCAGCATCAACGGGGCAGTTCTCGAGCCTCGCTCAATGACAATATTCGTTCTGGTTCTCCCAAGATCACATTTCATGCAGGCAGTGCACTCATTCTCAAGTTCCTTCCACCCCAGCATCAAAATCAGTTCCCCCTTGTTGCAACTATACTGCTCTTGCGAATGAAGCGTTTGTTTCCGTTATCGCGCAATATAAATAAGTTCTCTGAACACTTACACGTATCTTAAATACTATATCTTCGTCTCCATGTGCTCAATGGCCTCAAATGCTGATTTTGCTTCCGCTTTGGGCTCGCCGTGCTTCACCAGCATCATAAAGAAGAACGCAAGAACCATGGATATACTGGAATAGACAAAGAGAAATTCATCCCCAATAATATCCTTAATATAACCAAAGAGAATAGGACTGACAATAGCGGCCATCATTGAGAAAAAGTAATAATAGCCTGTATATTTACCAATTCCCTTGTTTGACGTCATTTCGACCACCATCGGATATGAATTAATATTTATCAAAGCCCAGCTTATGCCACCGACAGCTAGTAATACATAAATCAAATATGGGTTGCTACCTCCAACGAAGTTCATGGTCAGGAACACAAGAAAGAGAAAGGTAATGCCAATCAGGATGGTTCTCTTTCTGCCAATCTTTGTGGCCAGCAAACCGGAAGGAATTGAAAACACAACCAGCATAGCCGAGAAAACTGCAAGCATAAAGGAAGATTGGCTCTTGTCAATCTTTAAGACAACCTCTCCAAAGGTCGAAAAGAACGTTTCCACTGCGTTGTATCCGGTAAACCAGAAGAAGATGGCAAGAAGAAGGAAAATCAGGCTCAAGCCTGCGCCTTTTTCCCCGACGACCGTATTGGCTTCCTTTTCAGCAGGTTTGTCATCAGCGATTTCCTTCGGCTCATGTACCAACAGATACATGATTATAATGGTCGCTACCATTATCACGGAACCTACTGCAAACGGCAGAAATTCATTGATCTTGAACAGGAAACCGCCGATCAGGAAGGCGATAACAGCTCCGACGCCGCCCATAAAATTAATCACGCCGTTTGCCTTGCTTCGCAGCTGACGCGGGGTGAAATCAGGCATCAGGGCAACTGTTGGCGCCCTGTATATGCTCATAAAGAAATTCATTGCGATCACAGTAATCATGACCGGTATCAAATTAAGCCTTGTCACGGGGATCAGTATAAACGCAATCGCGGAAAGCGGTATACCAACCAGAAGATATGGCATCCTTCTTCCATACCTGGTATTGGTGCGGTCGCTTAATGCACCGAAGATCGGAAGAAAAATAACCGCAAAGATATTGTCGATCGTCATGACAGAACCAACTTCAACGCCTGATAATCCCAGGTCCTTCAGATAGATAGGCATTGCAATGTTGTAAATCCCCCAGACGATACTGACTGTAAAAAATCCAAGACCGATCAGCATGGTATTCTTATAATTAAGCTTCATTGTGTGCAACTCCCTCCCATTTCTTTAACGATTTTCAGCGCGATATCCGGAACATTGGTGATGATTCCGTCAACGCCTGCTGCAGCCATTGCCTTAATATGCTCCGGCTGGTCTACTGTAAATGGATTTACCGCAATGTTATTAAGTTTACAGCCTTTCATCACTTCAGGAACAATATTATAAAAGAGAGGATGTATTGCCGTTGCGCCCATTCTGCGGGCATATTCCCAGGGTTCATAAAGCCCGGCCATATAAAGCGGCGCAGTCTTTATTTCAGGGTCTATCCTGCGTATTTCCACAAGAGAGTAATGATTAAAGGAAGAGATGATCGTACGGTTCGTGAGCCTATACTTTCTGATAGCCGAAGCCACAGCCTGTTCGATTCCCGGATAAAAAACAGGGCCGTTCTTCAGTTCGATGTTCAACAAGCCGTCCCAATTAGACAGCAGCTGCAGCAACTCATCCAATTCGGGAATCCTCTCACCGTTGAAACCGGGGGAAAACCAAGACCCAAAATCCAGGGCTTTAAGCTGCGCAAGGGTCATACTCTTTACCAGACCCTTTCCGTTGCTGGTCCTGTCTACCTGCTCGTCATGGATGATGACAGGATGTCCGTCGGCACTGAGATGAACGTCCGTCTCGATCCCTCCGGCACCAAGCTCCAATGCTTTTGTGAAGGCTGCCATCGTATTTTCGGGCGCTTGCTTGGACGCGCCTCTGTGTGCAATGATCACAGGCTCCTTGATATACGTCAACCCCTTTCGTTTCAATTTATATGTTATTACTTCTTTCTATGCCGCATTCCATTAATTTCGCAGACTGATGATGGGAGCGGGTATCCTGCCGCCCCTCTTTATGAATTCATTGCTGCCATACCTGTTCAGGCTCATCACAGGCCCCGTACCAAGTAATCCACCGAACTCAACCACATCTCCGGCAACCTTGCCAGGGGCAGGTATGATCCTGACCGCTGTAGTTTTGTTATTGACCGCTCCGATTGCCATTTCGTCGGCAATGATGGCCGAAATTGTTTCAGCTGTAGTGTCGCCGGGAACCACGATCATATCAAGTCCAACAGAGCAAACACAGGTCATTGCTTCCAGCTTTTCTATTGAAAGAGCACCTTGTTGAACTGCCGCGATCATTCCGGCATCCTCGCTCACAGGGATGAACGCCCCACTGAGGCCGCCCACATGGGAAGAGGCCATGATGCCGCCCTTTTTCACTGCGTCATTGAGCAGCGCAAGCGCAGCTATTGTTCCGTGGGTGCCACATTTCTCCAGACCCATTTCTTCTAATATGTATGCAACGCTGTCTCCTACTGCAGGAGTTGGAGCCAATGAGAGGTCTACAATCCCAAAAGGCACGTTCAGCCGCTTTGAAGCCTCCTTTGCCACAAGCTGCCCCATTCTGGTGATCTTGAAGGCTGTCTTTTTTATGACATCGGCAACCGTACTGAAATCAGCGCCCTTTACCTTTTCCAACGCGCATTTCACCACACCCGGTCCGCTGATGCCTACATTTATTTCGCAGTCCGGCTCACCTGTCCCATGGAAGGCGCCTGCCATAAACGGATTGTCCTCAGGCGCATTGGCAAAAACCACCAGCTTTGCGCAGGCCAATCCGCCGGTATCCGCCGTGAGCGCTGCAGCCTCCTTGATCACGACACCCATCTGCCTGACCGCATCCATGTTGATGCCTGCCTTTGTAGTGGCGACATTAACTGATGCG
This sequence comes from Bacillota bacterium, assembly GCA_023411645.1. Taxonomy (GTDB): domain Bacteria; phylum Bacillota; class Clostridia; order Acetivibrionales; family DTU013; genus JAEYRF01. The sequence goes on from JAEYON010000001.1 coordinate 20,257, forward strand.
CACACCTTATTTGTGGCGGCCAGAGCCTGAGGGATGGAACTGATCAGCTTCCTGTCCCCGGGAGTGTACCCCTTGTGGACCAATGCGGAAAATCCGCCAATGAAGTCTATTCCAAGCTCGTCGGCCGCTTTGTCCAGCGTCTTTGCAAACTTTATATAATCCTCGTCAGCGCAGCTCTCCGCAACCAGCGCGATGGGTGTAACGGAAACTCTCTTATTAATTATAGGTATGCCATACTCCTTCTCAATATCTCTGCCAACCTTCACAAGATCCTGAGCACACCTCATGACCTTATCATATATCTTCTGCCTGCACGCATCTCCATCCGGATGGCAGCAGTCACGAAGCGATATCCCCATTGTGATGGTTCTAATATCCAGATTCTCCTCATGGATCATTTTATATGTTTCAAGTATTTCATACTTTGTGAGCATACCTGTTGTTTCCCTCCTGCGGTCTACGGTCTTTGTTCCGATAACCTGTGGTATTTGATCGTATATGATGGCATTTAATCGCATTTCATGCGGCTATATCCTGTGCATGGAATTGAAGATATCCTCATGCTGAATTTTTACATACAGACCCAGTCTTGTACCCTCCGCCTCCAGCTTGTCCGAAAGCTCGCTGAATACAATGTCCGAATCAACCATTTCCGTAAGCATCGTCATCGTAAACACGTCCTGCATTGTCGTTTGTGATATATCCAATATGTTGACATTACTGTCCGCCAGTATTTTACTTATCCCAGCTATGATCCCCACCCTATCCTTACCAAGCACTGTTACAACAGCTTTCATTTCCACACACTCCCTGTTAACCAGCATATGCATATAATTATCCTGCGGTAGCTTAAATTAGTATACTAGAACTATATCAAACTAAGCATGTAAATTCAATAAAAAAGAAGTGCCGCGGCTGCTTCAAACTGCCAGATCCGGCACTTCTCTATTGATACACTATTTTGCTGTTTAATCGTCCTCTATGACAACTAATTCAACCTTGCCGCCTAACTGATAATCCGTATCCGTGTACAAATAAATCGTTCCGGAGGCTTTAGTCCACAGCTGAGAAAGCTTTACTACTTCCAGTTTTTCGGATTTAGTAATTTTATAAATACTGATCTTGTCCGAAAATGTATAGGTTCTTTGGTTGACTCTTATCCTGTCTTGATCGAGAGCCTGGATCGTCGTTGCCTCCGTTTCCGGAACCGTCTCGGAAATGATCTCGCTGATAGAATTGCCTGACATGGTCACCATGACGACCGAGTCAACATTGATGAAATAGTCACATATATATGTGTAATTTTTCCCGCCGACGACAATGGTATATTTATACGAATCTTCATCCTCCTCATCTGCGTCCGCAGGTACTTCAACATAATCCTTGACAAAGCCAAGATAGTACTCGTCTGTTTTGATGCTGTTCACAAATATGACATTAATATCCTCGAAAATGCCGGCCTTGTTCAGGTGCAGAACTTTTCCAGCCTGTAATGTTCCCGAAGGCATTTCAGACCAGCTTACAAGCTCCGCCTTAGCATCCGCCTCCGTATCCTCCCCGCTTGAAATGAGGCTGAATATCTTCACATTCCCGGCTACATCATTGCTGTAGGATTTTGTGCCATACACTATTCTTCTGTTCTCCTTATCGACAGTCATTGCGACAGATGTTTCGTATTTCGGCAGAGTCAGTCTGACAGAACCGTCACTCTCTGTGACGTAGGTAACGACCTTACCCTTCATAGATGATGCGCTTGTTGAAGTCTCAAAGGTCTTTTCCGCTCCGTTTGTTAATAGCAGCTTCACATACCGCTGCCTTTCAGAGGAGCTTTTATTATCAGAATTCACTGTATAGTTTGATACAGAATAATTCATAACAAACGCAAAGTTGGAATTATCCTCATAGGTTGATCCCTGAATATCCACCACCTTGCCGTCATAGCCCAAAAGCAGCATAACCGAGTCGTTCAGGCTGAATGAACCGGTGCCCGTCAGTTTGGTGAGGTCAAAGCTATTGTCCAGTTCATAGGATATTCCGTCCAATTCAACACTCTGGGGTGTGAATTTGTTCGGAATAATTCCGGTAATCGAACCAGTGATATGATTATCAATTACAAGTACATATTTATTAATGCCAAATTTATCCGAGACCTCATATACAACATTGAGTTCATCTATCTCTTGCGACGTGATCTCTTCCCCGCTGATCACTGTGGCCGGGCTGGTATTATTGTCCACAGAATTTCTGACGATACTCAGTTTTCCGCTTAGATCTATGCTCCCAAGTTTTTTCCCTTTCACTGCTGATTTATAATAAACCTGCGGCTTGCTGTAAACACTATACATGGCAGTCGCCGTCAGAGCTGATGCTTCCGCCAGTGTCTTCGTACCATCCTGTGAGCCGGAAGCCTTTACCTTCATATCGAGCATTCTGTCCGCCATCTGCGCCATTGCCCACCTTGGCATACCGGAGCCTGCACTATATGACAAATCCTGCGTCAATCCCAGTGCTTTAGCCTTTTCAATATAGTTTTTCGGCCAGACGCCCGGAAGATCATTATCCGTATAACCTAAAGCCCTAAGCATGCCTGTAACACTCTGAGCATATGTAACCAGATCATCCGGATGGAATTTTCCATCGGCCAGACCTGTCATAAGGCCTTTACTGATAGCCGCATTAATATATCCGTTATATGTATTGCCGGCAGGCGCATCGTTGTAAAGAGTAGTCCCCTTCATAGTCTCCGCCTCATCACTCAGCCCTGCCGCAATGGCGATTAGCTTCGCAAATTCCGCTCTGGTGACATACTCATCGGGGCTAAAAGTGTTATTACCCGTTTTATTCATCAGGCCAAGAAGTACTATTCTTTCGACCTCTTCAGCATACAATGCGTTCTTCGGCACATCCGTGTAACCGGCAAATGCCGGAACTGAAAGTGTCAGTAAAGACACAACCAACATCACTGCTAATAATTTTTTTTTCATAAATACCTCCTCCTGCTATTGTGCAGCAGTTTATCCGTTTTTCAACGGTCCTTATTCAAAATGCAATGCCTCTATCGGGTTTAGTTTTGCCGCTTTCACCGCGGGGAACATGCCAAATGCAACGCCAACCGCCAGCGAAATACCAAAGGATGTGATCATCCAGAAGGCTGAGTAAGCTTCCGGTACAATACCGAAACCACCAAAAATAAATTTAATGACTCCCACCCCGGTCAGGACGCCAATTAGCCCACCCAGGCCGGTAATCATGACGGCTTCGATCAGGAATTGAATCAATATGTTTCTTCTCTTTGCTCCTATGGCCTTTCTGATGCCTATTTCCCTTGTTCTTTCCGTTACGGACACCAGCATAATGTTCATGATGCCGATTCCGCCAACAACCAGGGATATGGCGGCAATACCGCCCAACATGGCCATCATCGTACCTGTAATCTCATCAAGTGTTTCGAGCATTTGCTCTGAATTCGTGACTCTGTAGGCATTTTCGTTTTTATATACCCCGAGCAGGAACTCCTCAAGCTTTTCGACAACAACATCCATATCAGCAGTATTAGCAGCCATAGCAGAAAAATTCCTGATCGTCGTGTTCCTGCCAAGACGCTGCGCTACTGTTACGGGGATTATGATATAGTCATCCTGCGTGCTGGTCTGGCCGGATTCCATTTCTTCCAGCACACCAACTACAGTAAAAATATCGCCGTTGATTTTGATCTTTTGTCCCAGAGGATCCTCATCGGGGAAAAGTGTTCCGGCAACTGCGGTTCCTATTAAGGCTACTTTTGACCTTCCCTCAAGATCACTGTCGATCAGGAATCTGCCGGTTGAAATAGGTCTGCTGTTGATCTCCTCATATTCCGGTGAAGTACCCATAACAGTGGTTGTTGTCATACTTTTCGAGCCTCTTTTTACCGTGACTGCCGTCATGTTTAGCTGCGGCGCAACTCCACTGATGATGTCACTGTTTTCTTCCGAAAATTCCTTGAAATCATCATGGCTTACTCTCCGGTTGCTACCCCTGCCGGTTATTGTGATCTGAACCAGATTTGTGCCCATGCTTGAAAGAGAATCAGTAATATTTTTTGTGGTCCCCTGTGCATACCCGACAGCCGCAATAACTGCCGCAACACCAATGATGACGCCAAGCATGGTCAGCATGGCTCTGCCTTTATTGCTTAGAATACTTTTCAGCGCCATTTTATATGCTTCCAGAAATCCCAATCAGCCCACCTCCTTGTCTTCAGCGATCTGACCGTCAATGATCCTGACGACTCTTTCCGCCTGCATGGCAATATTATTGTCATGGGTGATCAATATGATTGTGTTCCCTTTTTCATGAAGATCACGTATGATTTTCATTATCTCCTGTCCGGATTTAGAATCCAGGTTGCCGGTCGGTTCATCGGCTAACAGGATTGGCGCATTGCTGACCAACGCCCTTGCGATAGCCACTCTCTGCTGCTGTCCTCCTGAAAGCTCGTTTGGTGCATGCTTTAACCTCTCGCCAAGTCCGACCGCTTCCAATGCCTCGATTGATCTTCGGCGGCGTTCCTTTTGTCCGATCCCCTGATAAACCAGGGGAAGCTCAACATTTTCGACAGCACTGAGCTTTTTTAGAAGATTGAAGCCCTGAAAAATGAAACCAATCTTTGAATTTCTAATATCCGCCAGTTCATTATCGTTCATATCGCTAATTTCTTTTCCGTCCAGTATGTAACTGCCCGCAGTCGGAACATCAAGGCAGCCCAGTATATTCATCAGCGTGGACTTGCCCGAACCGGACGGACCGACGATCGCAACAAATTCATGCTCATTGATTTGCAGCGATACGTTATTAAGCGCATTGACACTGTTTTCTCCCATTTGGTAGATTTTATAGATATTTCTTAATGTAATTATTTCAGCCATCCTAAAAACCTCCGGGTCTGCCGCCTGGCATTCCTCCACCGCCCGTCATTCCACCGCCTGGCATTCCTCCACCGCCTATGAAACCGCCATTCCGTTCACCGGTATTGGTCGTGGTAGATCCCGAAGATGCGCTGGTCTTTGGCAGGATGACTTCCTGTCCTTCCGTCAATCCGCTGATGATTTCAATATAGGTGTCATTGCTGATCCCGGTTTCCACAAATACCATGACAGCGCCGTCATAATAGGAATCCATTTGCCTTCTGCGCATCGTTCCCGAGCTATTCTGCAATGATTCTTGCCTTGAAGCTCTGTCAGATTGGCTCTCCTGTGAATTAGCTTCATCAGTATACGGCCCGCCGCTTGGTGGACTTACTTCCGCAGTGCCTGCTCTGCCGCCTGGTGCACCGGATGGCATGGTACCCTGCGGGGGCTGCGGACGGCTTCCCATACCTGACATGCCTGAATCAGTGCTCTGGCCTGATTCGTTTGGCCTACCACCCTTTCCTGACATGCCCGGAGTATTGCCCTGGCCTGACTCTGTACCGGATATGGCTCCCTTTACATAAACAAAGCTTCTATCTCCCATTGTTGTAACCGCTTCGATTGGAACCATCAAAACATCAGATTTTTTATTGATGAAAATCTCGGCATCGATATTCATTCCTGTTTTTAGCTTTCCGGCTGCGCTGTCATCCACAGCGATAGTAACCGGGTAAGTAGTAACACCATTTGAACTGCTGCCCTCCATTGCCACCTTGCTTACCTTTCCCGTCAATGGCTCCGTCTGGGTCTCTTCAAGCGCTTCTGCTGTGATTTCCACCTCCTGGCCTACTTTTAACTGAGCAATGTCCAATTCGTCTATTGAAACCGAGAACTCCAGACTATTCATATCTGATATTACAGCCAGAGTATCCCCTTGTTTTACTGTATCCCCCTCATTTACAGAACCCATTTTTGTAATGGTTCCGTCAAACGGAGCTGTGATCGTATAATAATCGAGTTGCTTCTGCTTAATTTCCAGTTGGGTTTTAAGGTTTTCCATTTTTATGTCATTAGTTGAAGCAGTGAGCAGCAAGTCGTCGTTTTCCAGCTTCACAAGAACTTCACCGGCATTTGCAAACTCATTTTCCCTGATGTTGATGCTAGATACCGTACCCCCGGCTTCGCTTTTCAGAATGCTCATATTGATATATTCAAGTTTCCCGCTGTTCAAGCTGTCCAGTGTGGTATCGTTTACGGATATCGCGCCCGTGACTGTCATTCCTTCTGCCAAAGATCCCGGATTATCAGCGGTAACTTCAATGCTATATTGGTCTCCTTCCGATGTTACATAGGGTTTGCTGCTTTTATATGTAATTGTTCCTTTCACAGACACCATCATTTCTGGTATATACAATTCTGCTTCCTGGCCTACCGTCACATTTGCAAGATCTGCTCCTCTAAATAAAATAGAGACCTTCATCTTTGAAACATCTGTTATAGTCAAAATAGTACCGCCCTTGTTGACACTGTCGCCCTCCTTTACCATGATATTTGTCACCTGTCCACTGAAGGGAGCTGATAGAGTCAGCCCTTTTACACTCTTTTCAGTACTGGCTGCAGTCAATTTCATTTGCTCAATACTGTTTTTTGCATTCTCAATCTCCAGCAACGCATCTGTGTTGTCCAGTACAAACAGCACATCGCCAGCTTTCACCTGATCTCCCTCTTTACAGTTGATCTTCTGCAAGGTCGCCGTGACTTTCGGAGAAAGCTCACTTCGGTATGAAGATGAGATGGGCGCAGAACCGGATATACTGTCTACCAGTTGCCCTTTGATTACAGTTGCTGTCCTCTGGGCGACCGTATTTGCAGATCCGGTGTTTCTTAATTTAAAATAAGTAAACACACCTCCTGCGATCAGAACAACTATAAGTGAAAATATTATTATTTTTTTAACAGGCCTTTTTTTCTTTTTTATAACAGGCAGATCTGTTTTAGAAACTACTGTATCCATTATTTAACCTCCTTTTTCATAATTTTATCATATAAAGCTTAAATATTCCTTAAATGAAAGTCCATAAAGGAGGTTCGATTTGTAAACAAATTGTGAATTTAGAAGTGCTTCTCTATCATGTCGGCAGTTTTTTGCCGGTCCATAATGAAATACCATTTACCGCCTATTATTCGGCTTGTGCCCGGAATTGTGTAGGATTCGATTTCGTCACCTTTGACTTTTAGTACGCTTCCTATGTATTGCGTGATGTCTGTGATTGTAATATTGGTTTTGACATATTCCTGCAAAATGCCGAATATCTTTTGAGATCTGGAAAGATACCTCAGATTTACTTTTTGTTTGATCAGAGCCTTCATAAATTCCTGCTGCATGCTGATTCTGCCCAGGTCTCCCTCAGTGTAGCCCTGTCCCTTGTAATTCCCTTTCCTGTACCGCACCAGTTGCTCCGCTTCTTTACCGTTGAGGACCTGAAGGCCTTTTCTTAGGTGGATATGAAGATTTTGAGTCGGGTCGTCGTAATTCATCCGGAAAGGTACATTGAATTGAACTCCGTCCAGTACGTCAATGATTTCCCTAAAGCCTTTAAAATCCGCAGTAATATAATAATGGATGGGAAGTCCGGTGATCTCGGTGAGTTTTTCAGCCACCCGCTTCTCCCCACCCTTTGAATATAGCGTGTTGATTCTGGTGAAGACGCCGTCTGACAAAACTCTTGTATCCCTGGCTACGGAAAGAATTCTCAGAGATGAAGCAGACGGAGTAAAATGAAAAAGCATAATCACATCGCAGCGGGTTTCATCTCTGTCCAGACCCAAAACCATCAAATTAACAGGAAATTCTCTGCTGACGCCGCTTTCATGATTGTCTTCCGATTGTTCTGCCGCTTCGCCGATATCACCCTCTGAAAGAGGAACCGGCAATGTTTCCGGATCCATGTTTCCGCGTAACGACATATAGTAAGCACCATTTACAAATAGGACAAGCAGCAGGGTGATGCTGATTGCCAGAATAAACTTAGCACTCTTCATGTATGTAGTATTTGCTTCGGCGTTTCTTTTATGCTCTTACAGCTTGAGTCTTGTTTTAAAGCGTTCCAGCGCTCTTTCCGTGTTTTCTCTGCTGCCGAAGGCAGTTAATCTGAAATACCCCTGACCGCTTGGTCCAAATCCGGAACCGGGCGTGCCAAGTATGTTTGCCTCACCAAGAAGCTTGTCAAAAAACGCCCAGGAATCCATCCTGTTTGGTGTCCTGAGCCAAATGTACGGTGCGTTTATTCCGCCAAACACCTCAAGGCCCAGCTCAGTAAGGCCTTCCCGAATCATAGAGGCGTTTGTCATATAGTAATCAATAACAGCTTTTGTCTGTATTTTACCTTCTTCGCTGTACACTGCCTGTGCCGCTTTTTGAATAATATAAGAAGTACCGTTAAACTTTGTTGTCTGTCTTCTATACCAAAGCTGATTAAGCGATTCATGCCCTCCGCTGGCATTTTCAGCCATTAGCGCCTTAGGAACAACTGTATATGCGCAGCGTGTGCCGGTAAATCCTGCGGTTTTTGAAAAGCTTCGAAATTCAATAGCGACCTCTTTTGCTCCCGGCACCTCATAAATGCTGTGTGGGACGTGGTCCTCCCTTATATAAGCTTCATAGGCTGAATCATAAAGGATGACACTCTCGTTAGCTTTTGCATAATCCACCCACTTTTTCAGCTGTTCTCTGGATAATGTGGTACCGGTAGGGTTGTTCGGGAAGCACAGATAGATCATATCCACCTTTTCGGAAGGAAGTTCGGGAGAAAAACCGTTTTCCGCATTGCATGGCATATAAATAGCCTTACTGAAACGGCCGCTCTTTTTGTCATAATCACCCATTCTGCCTGCCATTACGTTACTGTCGAGGTAAACAGGATATACGGGATCGGTCAGTGCAACAATATTGTCATGGCTGAAGAGTTCCTGGATGTTGGCCGTATCGCTTTTCGCCCCGTCGGATATGAATATTTCATCCTTGTCCAACGAAACTCCTCTGGCCTTATAGTCATTTTCGATGATCGCGCTGATAAGAAAGTCATATCCATAGCCATCCGGTCCATATCCCTTGAATGTTCTCTCATCAGCCATCTCGTCCACAGCCGTATGCAGGTTTTGAATCACTGCGGGCTGCAACGGCTTGGTCACATCTCCAATGCCAAGGCGGATTACGTCGGCCTCCGGATGCGCCTTCAAATAAATATCTCTTCTTCTTGCCACTTCCGCAAAAAGGTAGTTGCCGGGTAATTTCAAATAGTTTTCGTTTATACGCGCCATAAATTCCCTCCTTATTTAATATGTTTGCAAGAAATCCTGCATTTTGTCCGGTAATTCAACTGTTCCCTCGAACACTTTCACCGCAGGTCCTGTCTTGAATACATGATTGCTCTTTTGGTCCCACTCTATCATCAGATCTCCGCCCGGCAGCTTTACTACAACCTTTCTGCCGCAAAGACCATTTAGAATAGAAGCAACCGCGACCGCACAGGCGCCTGTCCCGCAGGCAAGCGTTTCACCGGAGCCTCTCTCCCAAACCCTCATCTTAAGTGTTTGTCTGTCAAGTACCTGAACAAATTCACTGTTGATCTTTTTCGGAAAAAGTTCGTGCGTCTCCATCAGAGGGCCGTAGACCTCGAGAGGAAAGCTGTCCACGTCCTCTATATAAGACACTGCATGAGGGTTCCCCATGGATACGCACGTTACCTGGAAGGTTCTGTCCCCAACCGTAACAGACTGGGAAAGAAACAGATCCTCAGGGCACTTTAAACCGTTCTGAAACTCCGTGCCCTTCGGACAAGTAACCGGGATCTCAGCGGGTCTCAGTACAGGCTCGCCCATGTCTACCCTGACCAATTCTACTGTATCGTTTTCAGCAGTAAGTAACAGTGTTTTTATCCCTGCCAGCGTCTCTAATGTGACCTCGTTTTTATTTGTCAAACCGTTATCATAAACGTATTTTCCAATACATCTGACAGCATTGCCGCACATTTCGGCCTCTGATCCGTCAGCATTGAACATCCGCATACGGAAGTCGGCGCTCTCTGATGGCATGATAAGTACCAAACCGTCTGATCCAATACCGAAATGTCTGTCGCTTAGCCATTTTGAAAGTCCGGACGGATCAGCCGGGCAATCCTTTATGCAATTTACGTATATGTAATCATTCCCCAGACCATGCATTTTCGTAAAATTCAACTCAAATTTCTTCATTTTTTGCAACCCCCATCAACCAATCCTGCAAATATTATAGCACAACATTAAGTGATGGCAAATATTTTTTTGTACTTCATATGTATTGTGATTAATCTTTGAATTCACTATAATGGTAAGGAAACATTTAAGGTGGGTGCTAATTGGAAGATGAATATTCAGGATGCATTATCAAAGCTGTTGAAACAGAAATCCGCAGGACAAGCTGCCCGCTACCTGGTAACGGGCTTTAGCAGTGCTGCGATAGAATTTGCATTACTCTTTGTGTTTACTGATATATTAGGGTTATCAATTTTGGTCTCCAACTCCGCAGCTCTTTCAATCGTCTTCTGGTTTAATTTCCTGATTAACAGGTTCTGGTCGTTCAAATCCAAAATGAAGATAGGCAGGCAACTTGCTATGTATCTGGCGCTGTTTGTGTTCAATCTGGGCGCCTCCGACCTGATCATGTACCTGCTGACCGGCCGGCTTTCCATGCAATATCTGTTTGCAAAGGTATTCGCGACCGGTGCTGTGGTATGCTGGAACTTTGTATTATATAGAAAGGTAATTTACAGATAAAGCTCCCTGCCGCCGTCTCCGACTTCGGATATGTAAAACTTCGGCGTCAGCCCTGTCTTTTTAGTGTAGCCGCTTGCGACCTCCTCCATGAAGCGGTCTACTGCATCTTCTCTGACGATACTTACAGTGCACCCGCCAAAGCCTGCTCCTGTCATTCTTGAACCGGCGACACCTTCGATCTTCAGCGCTTCCTCAACAAGGGTATCAAGCTCCTGCCCCGTTACCTCGTAGAGGTCCCTGAGCGAATTGTGGGAGGCGATCATCAGCTTGCCAAACAGAGCGATATCATCCTTGCTCAACGCATCAACCGATTTCTGCACCCTGTCGTCCTCTGCGATGACATGCTCCGCTCTGTTGCGGATCACTTCATCTTTGATCTCATACTTCACCCGATTGAATTGCTCCATTGATATCTCGCCTAGGCACGTTGCTTCAGGGACAAAATTTTTCAGGATTGAATAGGCCTCCTCACATTGGCTTCTTCTCTCGTTATATTTTGAATCTGCAAGGCCCCGCTTTTTATTTGTATTGGAAATAACGATCTTGTAGCCTTTGATATTCAGCGGAACATGCTGATAGCTCAGATCTCTGCAATTCAGGAATATAGCATGGTTTGCCCTACCCATAGCCGAAGCGAACTGATCCATTATTCCGCAGTTAACACCTACGTAATTATTCTCTGCCTTCTGGCTAATCAATGCCATCTGCACCATATCCACCGGCTGCCGCAGCCCATGAGCCTCGTTACCCAATGCGACCAGGGTAATTGCCGTCGCGACCTCAATAGCCGCCGAGGAGGAGAGTCCTGCGCCCAGCGGAACAGTATCGTGGTATAACAGATCGCATCCGGAAAGCTTGTACCCTGCCTTCTGCAATTCATCCGCAACACCCAGCTGGTAATTTCCCCACCTAAGTGTTTTGTACTCCTCGAGTCTGTCAAGAGAGCCCTGGACCTGAATACCAAGATCCGTGGCGATCAGATTCATCATTCTGTCGTTACGCGCTCTGGCGATGACGGTGGAGCTTAGCGTAAGCGCCGCCGGGAATACATACCCCCCGTTATAGTCGGTGTGCTCGCCGATCAGGTTGACTCTGCCGGGTGATGTAAATACACGGATCTCTTCTTCGCTTCCTTGATAAATCTCAATGAAACGCTTTTTCAGTTCAGAAATTGTCATATGCGCTCCCCTTTCATTTCTTTCCGTTATGCCTATGCCTTATGGGTCTCTCTACATATTATCTATATTGTTGATCCTGCATTGATACTTTCCTGCCTATGCTTTGCTATCCGTTCTTACCTGCTTTTATCCCCGCAAGAAACCTCTCATGGGCTTGACGCAATTCAACTGCCGTTTCCTCCGGCTTTGTCGGATTAGCATGCGCCCATGCGCCTGTTTCACTTGACGCATTGAATTTCTGCTTGCTAGATGAGCGCATTGGCGGGAAAAATTCGATATGGAAATGGTAATACTCACTAGTATCCCCGCTGTTTACAGGATTCTGATGCATACACATCATATAGGGGAAGGGAAATCCAAAAAGAGAATCAAACGTTCCTGTGGTCTCTTTTAGTGCGGCGGCCAAGTTAGCCTTCTCCCGATCGCTTAGCTGCGACAAATTTTGCTTGTGGTTCTTGCTTGCAATATACATACCGTAAGGGTATTCCGTAAAAAACGGCAGAAAAACAAGAAAATCTTCATTCTCAAAGATAACCCTGTCGCCGGACTTTGTTTCGTCCTTGAGCATGTCACAAATCAGGCAGGTTCCGTTTTCCGCATGGTGCTCCTTGCAGGCATCAAGCTCAAGTTCCAACTTCTTAGGTATAAAAGGATAGCCGTATATCTGTCCGTGGGGATGAGGCATTGTAACGCCGACCATCTCTCCCCTGTTTTCGAATATAAAAATATACTTAATTTTCTCATCTTTTCTCAGTTCTGTAAAACGATCCGTCCACAGGTCGATAATTTTCACAATATGCTCTGTGGAAAATTCATGTAATGAGGATGTATGCTCGGGAGAATATAATATGACCTCACACTTCCCATAAGCTTCGGACATCCTGTAAAAGTCGGTCGATACATCATCAGGCACGGGCGGTTCCTGCGAAAGTGCCGGAAAGTCATTATCATATTTTAATACTTCATAATGATCAGGCACCTTTCCCGATCCGGGGCAGAAAGGGCACCAATCTTTTGGCATCTGCGGCCTGTTCTGTCTGTGGGATGCAATCATTACCCAATCCCTTATCAAGGGATGCCAGCGTAATTCGGCCATGCATCATTCCTCCTGTATCTATAGGTTTAAACTGAGTTTCCCCATCGTTGTTCAGGCGATTGTTATCAATTGCCGGATAAAATTTGTCCTGTTTATTATTTTAAGCGATTGATACAAAAAGTAAAATGCCATAATGTGATAAATATATGGCATTTTGGTGACTGTTCATCCGCTAGACGCGACTGTTACAGTCCTGTGTCCGATAGGGGCAGTATTTTCATTGAGTAAGACGCAGGAAAGGTGTCAGACACCGAACAAAAGAATAAGATTTACTCCATGTGAAGTATATAACGCAGGACTGGGACACGGGGCTACGTGGACACGGGAACACGAGGTCTCAGGGACGCGATGACACTAGGACAGTAAACTGTGTCCCATCTAGTCCCCGTACCCACGTCAAGTCCCCGTGCCCACGTCAAGTCCCCGAACCCATCCCCGTTTCCCGTCTTTTTCTACATTACTTTGCTTTTGTCACCGGAATCTGAACCTCTGTGAGGTAGTTTTCCGGGCTGCTTTCATTCCATGGTCCTTTATGGCATACCTGGCGCGCATTTCCGGCTATGACGTAGCCATTGTCCTCGACCCATTTGCCAAGTGTGTTATAACCCTGAGCAATATTCTCATAAGGTCCGTTCACCATTAGAGAAGCCATCTGATTAACAGGTTCCATTTCGCGGAATGTAAAGCCTTCCCTGTCCTCCTGAAGCGTCTTTACAGCCATAACGACCTCAACATCTACGTCTTTCTCTTTATAATCCTGATCGTGATACACCGCAAAGCTTGCATCGCCGCACGGTATCTCATTCCTTTGGACAAAATCCGAAAGTTCTCCCCAGAGTATTCCCTCCTGATTATATTCCGGTATAACTCTGCGCCTGGAAACCACCTTACAGGCCGGTATTTTTTTAATAATAACATCGGTATTCACTATACTATTCTCCTTTCCCAATACATTCATAAATACTCGCAGCTTATGAAGCTTAGCTTCTTCCGCGGCAATTTCACCCTCAAGCTCTGCCTGCTTATCCTTCAGCTTTCTCAGGAGGCTTTGATTATCCAGTTCCTGTGACAGCAGATCATCGATCTCTGCCGTCATAAAACCCATGTCCCGAAGAGATATGATCCTATTCAGCCGATTAATCTGCCTGGCTGAATAGAACCGGTATCCTGTGAATCTATCCACCTCCGCCGGTTTCAAAAGCCCCAATTCATCATAATATCTAAGCATTCTGACAGACACCTGCGTGAGTTTAGAAAAATCGCCGATTTTAAACATTACTTCACCTGCTTTTCTATGTAATCCGGATCACAATCTAATCCTATACCCTAACATAATGTCAGAGTCAACAAGAATTTTATAATGTCTTTTGCAGTCAAAAATAAAACCCCTCAAAGCGCGATTTATTTCGCTTATTATTGGGGTAAAAACAACTAAAAATATTCCAGATCCTTAATTAACTGTTATGCTTAAACTGCGGCAGCCATTTCCTGTTTGCTTCAAACATCTCATCCGTCATATGTTTGATCTCATTCAGACTAAGCACGGAAGAGGTAAGCGGATCGAAGCAAATCGCATGAAATACCTTGCGCGGGTCTCCATCGATAGCCGCTTCCACAGCCAACTCCTCACAGCGGGCACTAGTATTGACCAGTATAGCCAGTTGTTCCGGCAGCGGGCCCACATGCATCGGATCCAGGCCCCTCTTTGAAGCAAGTACTGGGACCTCAACACAGCAGCCTTCAGGCAGATTGTCAATCAGGCCGTAGTTGCGTACATTTCCATTGAACTCAAACAGGGTGCCGTCGCCGATCGTGGCATTAAAAATATAGGCGGCATACTCGTGCCCTCTTTCCAGTTCAACCTTCTCTTCAGCAAGCCAGTCGTCAATTTCCTTTTTCCATGTATCTTCGCGATTCAAATACTCGTTGAGTATGTAAGCATAGTGTCCAGGATTCCATCCGGTACCGTTGGTACAGTATTTCTCGATCAAATCAGGCCTTTTCCTAAACCATGCGTTGTATTCAGAGTTGTGTCCGCTGGACTCTGTAACATAATAGTCCAGGTGAAGGAACATCTCATTTCTTACGATTTCCTCGTTATAAATCTCAGGCCTTTCAGTGACGGCCTTCCTGATCAGCGGATATGCATCCTTTCCATTCCATTTGTATTCCAGGTAAAATGCCTGATGATTGATGCCTGCGCACTTATAGGTTACTTCCTCCATCGGAGCACCAATCCAATTTGCAAGCATTTGAGCAGTACCCTGTACACTGTGACAAAGGCCTGTGACCTGAACCTTGCTCTGCCCCTGCATTGCCCTGCAAAGCATTGCCATGGGGTTGGTATAGTTCAGGAATATTGCATTGGGACAGTAACGCTCAATATCTTTGCAGATGTCCAGCATTACAGGTATTGTACGAAGCGCTCTGAATATTCCCGCCGGGCCTCTGGTATCGCCTACATTGATATCAACCCCGTATTTCTTTGGAATTTCAACGTCATAACGCCAGATATTCACCCCACCCGCAAGAATGGTGCAAACAACGCCATCCGCATCCTTCAGGGCCTCTGTCCTGTCCGTGGTGGCAATAACCTTAGCCGGGTAGTTTCCCGCAGCGACAATTTTTTCAACCGCCTTTTTTATAGCAGCAAGGCGCACCGGATCGATGTCCATCAATGCAATAGTGCTGTCCGCCATCGCCGGGAAGGTCAAAATATCCTTTACAAGTGTTCTGGTGAATCCAAAGCTCCCCGCTCCGATAAATGCAATTTTACTCATAGAATTATCTCCTCATTTTTTTATATCCGGTAAACTATAACTGCATACATTAGCATAATTTTATATCATTTATGTTTTATTTTGAATGGAAACATGCTAAGTGTATATGGTATAATGCTGGATGTAGAATCATCATTCAATTGCATGGAAAGGCAATATATGCAGCATTTTTTAGATATTCACCATTTGAACCACACGGATCTAAATATGTATCAATGCGGTACGGAAGTATGCGAACCCGGTCACTATTACGGTCCGGCTGTGAGGGATCACTTTCTCGTACATTACATCCACAGCGGTAAGGGAAGGTTCTGTATCGGTGACAGGGAATACCACCTCCGAAAAGGTCAATGCTTTTTGATCTGCCCGGATATTGTAACCTATTACCAGGCCGACGACTATGAACCCTGGCATTATTCCTGGATCGGCTTCCACGGACTAAAGGCGGAAAGTTACCTCCAACAGGCTGGACTTAGCCTGAAGCAGCCCATTTCTACATGTATCGATGAAGATTTTATCAGCAATTGTTTCTCCCAAATGATCGCCTCCAGAGCTCTCCACAGAGGACGCGAGCTGCGCCTGCTTGGTTATTTGCATCTCTTTTTATCGCAATTGATTGAACAGCATGGTATGGACAGATATCCAGACCGGACCGGCGACAGGAAAGATGTCTATGTGCAGAAAGCCGTCGAGTATATTGGGATGAATTATTCAAGAAAGATGAGCATCAGTGAGCTTTCACGTCACATTGGTTTGGATAGGAGTTACCTGGGCAGCCTCTTTAAAGAACACCTTGGCGTCTCCCCACAGGACTTTCTGATTAATTTCCGGATGAACAAGGCCTGCGAACTGATAAAAAGCGATAATCTGACTATCGGCGACATTTCACGCTCAGTTGGTTATGATGATCAATTACTGTTTTCAAAGCTGTTTAAAAAGCACCTCGGCGTCCCGCCAAGCGAGTATAGGAAAAATAATAGTAAGAAAAATGTGACTTTCGGAGGTGATGTGCCTCACTTACAGGAGTAATGTTTCAAAATAGTACCTTCCTTATTTTCTTTTCAATATAGCCCAATGACCATCAATTTTAACAGGGGCCATACCCTCCCTGAAATCTCTAGCCTCATCGTATAAGAAGGGAACCACCAATTTGCCTGTCGTATCAATATAGCCGTACTTCCCGCTTTCATCAAAGACGTACGCCAATCCGTCGCTGAAATCACCTGCAATAAGATAAATACATGGAATAACCAATTCGCCCCTGGTATTGACAAAGCCTTCTTTTCCGTCTAACTCAACCCAAGCCATATTCTCCCTGTATTCTCTAATATTGTCATACTTACAAGGGACAACAAGCTTCCCCGAGCTATCACGCAAGCCACATTTGCTGCCTTCATAAACCACGGAATATTCACTGCTGGCTTTGAAATAATCAGCTTCGTTTTCAGGAGCGGGAACCTTTTTACCGGATTTATCGATGAAAAAACCATCCCCTTTGAAAACCCATGCAACTCCATTAATATAGTCTCTAGAGTTATCATAAATACATGGGACAATGAGCTCGCCGGAGGTGTTCATAAATCCATATTTGCCATCTTTGACAGCCGTGGCCATACCATCTTCCGTGAAATTGGCAATCACATCATAAATACATGGCACGACCAGTTTCCCGGAGGTATTGATTAATCCTTGCTTACCGTTTTTTTGTACTGTCGCCAAGCCACCACTAAAGGCGCCCATATACTCATATTCACCGGTCAAAGGAATTACCAGCTTACCTGAAGAATTTATATAGCCGTATTTACGGTCATTTTCTACAGCAGCCATCCCCTCGCTGAATCTATATATAAAATCAAAATCGCCATTGACAGGAATAACCTGCCAGTTTCCGCTGCTCATAACAAATGTGGCTTGGATGCTGTGATTTGCCGTAACATTGCTGAAGGTATACGTAGATACCGGGCCGACGCTAATTCCGTCAATCTTTACGTCCGAAATCACTGAGCCCTCGCTTGCTTTTATGACAAAAGTACGGCTCCTCCCGTGAATAAGCTCAATACTTCCGGCAGGTGATATACGTCCTCCCGTACCGGCACTTGAAGTGATTGTCAATACGGCTTCCGACCCGGGTAATTTAGTTGCCACATAAGTCTCCGAATCTTCGCTGTTTACATAATAGATAGTTCCGTTTTTAATTTCAATCCTCTCTATATAAGAGAAGCCTGTGGTGCTTGACAGTGGAGCATCAGCAAGGGTCACGGTACAGACTATTTGGTTACCGGTCCCATCCGGATTGATTGAGTATATCTTGTTATTTGTATTGTAATATATTTTACCATTGTAAGCAGCTATACTGGCTGAACTCCCCTTCCATTCCGCCTGTCTTGTTCCCCATCTGGTTTCGTATGTATATGTGCTTGGAGGTATTGTAAAAATTGTTTCACTGGTATTTGATACAAAACTGTATCTTTTTATATATCCGTTATCTGGTGAGTCACTTTTATCTATTATATTAAATCCACCCTGAAATCGGGTGTTAATGGTACCAGCATCAAAGTAATACCAATACCCGTTGACATAATAAATATCTGACGTTGCGTTAATCCAAAAAGCACTCTCATATTTTGTACCGGCGGCGGGTATCCCCGTATCCCAGCCATAGTGGCCGCTGCTGGCAATACCATCATCACTTCGCAAAAAACTATTATGCTTCAAATATTGCGAACCGGTGTCATCATAAGTAACATCCACATGATACCATTTTCCATCAATGGAGACCAAGTTCCAGGCATGATCCATCTGAGTGCTTATAACAGTGATACATGGAATCCCCAATTTATCCATTATATATTTATACGCATTCGAATACGCCGCACAAACACCTTTTTTATTAATAAAAATACCGTATGCAGTATAAGATTCATCTAATATGCCTCCTACTACCGTATCAAGTGTAAAACCATAAGTATAGTTTTGGACGAAGTAGTCGTGAACTGCCAATGCCTTTTCAGCGTCGTTCATCGAAGGTAAAATGTGGCTTAAAATGTTATCGACTTCCTCCTTAAACTCCGGATACTCTTCTTCCTGGGGTCGAACCGAAGCCAATGTGTCAGGGCAAAGATGAGACGGACCGCCTGGTGTGCGTTGTGTCGGCAGCGCTATCAGACCTTGTCCGGAAACCGCAGGCAACCCAGCTGACGACACCGAATCAGTTGCCTGTGCCGAAGACAGAGCAGAAGTCGCTCGTTGCGCTGGAACTGCCATACGCAGCATAATGGCGGCTATCTCTGACCGGCGTATATGAGATTCTGGATTGAAGGTACCCTTATTGTCACTGCCGGAGAGTACGCCTGAACGATACAGCTTATATACTGATGGGGCGTATGCGGCAGTCATTTTGACATCCGGGATCACATCGTCCTCAAGAACCCGGGTATCCAACAATGCACCATCAGGCAGTGCATTCGCAAAAATAACAGCTACTTCACGCCGGGTAGCCGGTGCGCCATAATCTTCGTATGTATGATCTATGATGTCATTTTTCAGGGCATAGTCCACATAGGGGTCATACCATCGTCCTCCTGCCGGGACAATTGCATCAATCTCAGCGCCACTATTATATATACTGTGAATACGTGTAGCAAACGTGATAGTCTCTGCCAGTGTTACGCTAACGTCCGGCGCGAAGCGCGAATCGGAGCTTCCCCTTACAAGTCCCAACTCATACCCCTGTATTACATAAGGTGCGAACCATTCACTACCTACATCGTTAAACTGGTAAGAATATTTTTTTACTTCAATAAAGTTTTCATAGTTACCAGCTGCAAAAACAGGCTGAGCAAGAGAAGCCAACAAGAAAGCAGATAAAAACAACAATCCAAATAGTATTTTCTTCATAATTTTATTCTCCTTCTAAAGACAGTCTGCCCTACCCGTTATTCTGTTCCATATATTGTATTCATTTAGAACATGATATCAGCAATATAAGTAAAACTCAAGAACATTTATACAATACAACGAAATGGATAAATGATATTTTCTTGATATGTTTCCTTGTACGGACTGGCCCGAGCAGCTATTCTCCACTTTACTGAAAAGCGCCCCTCCAGAATAATCTCACCTACCCACCCCAAACCGACAAACCCATCGCCACAAGCCTTCCAAGGCAAATAAAAAACCACCTATCGATAAAATCTTTTATCAATAGATGGTACTTCTAAGCTTTTTGCTCTGCAAAAAGTTACAAATGTTGCTTATACCGCCTAAAGGCGGATAAACATTGGTGGGCGTTACAGGACTCGAACCTGTGACTTTCACCACGTCAAGATGACACTCTACCAGCTGAGTTAAACGCCCGTTATTAAGAGTAATTCTATTTTAAAGCCCGAAGAGCTTCTTGTCAAGAGGTGGCCACGAAATGGAATTACTTTGTGGTCACGAAATGGTATCCTTTATAACAAACCAAAAGAAATGCCATTATCAAATTGCTAAGTACCTATAAATTGTTAAACCTGATCGTAAAAGCTGACGCGCTGGCTTACCAAAGCTCCATTCTTACTGTTTTGCATTTGGGGCATCCGAACAAATAAGCCTCGTCAAGACTTCCCTCGCTGTCTTTTCTGTGAAAGGTATTGATCAGTTTAATGAAGGGCTCATTCCCGTCACTGATAAAACCACCTTTATCCGACTTTTCATCCGGTTCATTGAATCTATAGCCGCACACCGCACATTTCATAGGCTCTATCCTCCTCATGGTCATATTGTCACTGCAGCATTATCCAGTTAATTAAATCTCTCAATGCTTATCCTATTATACCAAAACATGAAATGAATACAAGGGGAACGGTGAATCACTGTCCCCCTTGTATAACCCTTGATTATTAATCACGCCCTGGCAAAATCTTTTGGATCAGGCAGTTTCACAAGCTTTACCAGTATTAGTGTCAATACGACAGAAATGATCAGTTCCGGCAGCAGGAAACTACCGTTGTACAAAATCGAATACAACAGCGGAGACTGTCCTTCTGGTGCATAACTGGCATAAAAAACAACTCCCGAGACCACATGACATATGAAACGGCCAACGATCCCCGTCAGAATTCCTCCGACATACCCGATAGTGGTTTTTTTGAAAAATCCTGCAAGACCTATCAATGCAAAAGCAAGTGGATAGTCAAGTATGATAGAAATCGGGTGCATCGCATAAAACCCAATTACAAGATCCAAAATCCCATAAACCGCTCCTACTAACAGACCTTTTTTGCCACCCCATCTAAATGCAAAGAGAAACAGCGGCACCATTCCACCCAGCGTTACCGAGCCTCCCATAGGCATCTTGAACAATACAACAAACTCCCCGAGAATAACAGCCAGCGCCAGCATCATACTGGCCTCTACCAACATCTTCGTGTTTTGCTTCTTCATCCTCAATCAAACCTTCTCTCTTTATAAAAATTGCAAACATAATTTCCGATAACCTTTACCGGTAAAGCAAAACCCTCCAGCCTTTAACAGATTGGAGGGTAAATAATTGTATCCATGGTATACTCCCTCCGCCGGCATTATCCGTTTCAGGTTTGATGGGTCGGAACAATGCAGTTCCCTCTCAGCCGGATCGGTCCAGCTCCCCAGATTTATTATGCTATATGTATATGCTATCGTATTGCGTAAACGATGTCAACAAAAATTTGGCAGCTTAACATTTTCATATCATCCGACATGTCGCTTGGGTTCAGTATAATCATCTTGTTTCCTAACTAAAGATACAATAGAATAGTGGAAATTTCGACAGAAATATCTAAATCTCATTTAAACAGCCTACCCCGGTGCTTTTCCAAAGCCAGCATAAGCGGATAACCCAGCCCGTAACAGGCAACTCCCTCCCCCAATGCCACAAATCCCATTGTAGCCAGCAGCGGCACATTAAGCGTTGCATTCAGTACAAAGGCCACGATCACCGCATTCACTAACACAGGCGGCAGCGGAGCCAACAGCTTCGATGGCATTTTGCGAGTGAGATACGCAGCAATTAGTGATGCAAGACTTCCAAAAACAATGTCATAGATACCAAACCCAATAAAAATATTGGCAGTCAGGCAGCCGATAAATAGTCCCGGTATTGCCGCCGGCGTAAAAAAGGCCAGCACTGATAACGCTTCAGCCACCCTTATCTGGATCTGTCCGGATCCACCGGGTATCAATATGGTAATAGCGGCATACATAGCAGCTATTACAGCTGCCTCAACGATGTATCGTACAGCTCGTGTTCTCCTCAATGTATTCTTCGCACCACTGCCAAACTCCTCAGCACTTTTTCTCATTTTCGCATCCTTTCTTCGACCTACTGAACTGTACCTATACTACACAAGTTGAATGTGGTCCGGCGTCGCAGGACGCACGGCAACAAAAAAGGGGCTATCCGCCCCTATAAATCAAACCCGCACCACATAAGACCAACTCATGTGGTGTGACCCGTAGTTTTGTTTACAGACAGGATGGTTTCGAACTGTCCTATTATTTTTCTCCGATTATACCATTACATACACTAAGCCGCAAGATCAAGCCCATTTTATATTACCGGCATCAGACTTTGTCGGCTTATTCTCCGAAGTCCATCACCCTGATAGCCATCGTTGGGCATACCTTTGTGCATTCTCCGCAGTTGGTGCACTTATCGTAATCAATCTTTGCCAGTGTGCCCTCCATATGGATTGCTTCAAATGCACAGGCCTTGACGCAGCGTGTACAGCCAATACAGCCCACCTGACAGTTGCTTTTTGTGACAGCGCCCTTATCCCTGGATTTGCACATGACAGAGTACTTCTTTGTCTTGTCAATCATTTCTATTAAGTCCTTCGGGCACGCAGCAATACACTTCCCGCAGGCTTTACAGCGATCCTCGATCACTCGTGCCACACCGCCCGTCATTACAATGGCGTCAAAGGGGCAGGCCTTAAAACAGTCTCCGTGTCCAAGGCATCCGTATACACAGGATTTATGCCCGCCAAAAAGCTGAGCGGCGGCAGCACAACTATTAATTCCCTGGTAATCATATTTTTCATTGCTGACAGAGCGGCGGCCATTGCACAATACCCTTGCAGCAGTTCTTTTAACAGCTCCGGCTTCAACACCCATGATATCCGCAACTTTCGCAGCTACAGTGCTTCCTCCAACCGGACACAGGTTTGTCTCAGCCCCGTCCTCAACAATGGCACCGGCATATCCGTCGCAGCCTGTAAAGCCGCAGGCTCCGCAGTTTGCGCCGGGTAGCACATCTCTGACCCGAACGACTCTTTCATCGATCTCAACCGCAAATACCTTGGCAGCATAGGAAAGTCCTACACCAAATATCAGGCCGAGGCCGCTTATAACAACAACAGCTATTATTATTTCAACCATATTTCACCCCTCCTGATACTCAATTAAGTAAACCCTGGAATCCAAAAAACGCCAGTGAAACCAGCGACGCTGAAATCAGCGAAATCGGAAATCCTTCGAGGCACTTTGGAACCTCCGCTGTTTCCAGGCGTTCTCTGATGCCGGCAAAAAGTACGATCGCTAACGTAAAGCCCAAGCCTGAAAATGCACCGTTCAAAACTGAAATCAGAAATCTTCCCTGGCCTGTGATATCGAGGTTAAGCAGGCATACGCCAAGTACGGCACAGTTTGTTGTGATCAATGGAAGATAAATGCCCAGTGCCTTATAAAGCCCTTGACTGGTCTTTTGCAGAACCATTTCAACAAGCTGCACCAACGCTGCGATTACAAGAATAAAAGCAATTGTTTGCAAATATTCCAGATCAAACGGTTTGAGTATGAACTCCTGAACCACCCACGTAGCCGCCGATGCCAGCGCCATGACAAATATAACAGCAACTCCCATACCAGCAGCAGTATTGACCTTCTTTGAAACTCCGAGAAACGGACATATACCTAAAAACTTGACAACAACAAAGTTATTTATGAAAACTGCCGAAATAAATGTAATAAGAATACTTTCAAGCATTATGCCTTCCCCTCCTTCTGCGCGGTCTCCAAACTGCAATTCATCCCGCAGCCTTCACAACCCGCACTTTGGCCACCGCAGCCAGACGAAAGTGTTTGCCTTTTAGTAAGCAAATTCACCAGACCAATCGCAAGGCCGAAGATCAGGAAGCCTCCCGGAGGAAGAATGATAGCTAGCGCCGGGCTCGCATCCGCACCAAAAAGCGACATTCCAAATATGCTGCCGTTCCCCAGAATCTCTCTGACAGCCCCAATGAGCGTAATTGCAATTGTAAAGCCGATTCCCATGCCCAATCCGTCGATAGCTGAATCAAGCACAGGCTCCTTTGACGCAAAGGATTCCGCCCTTGCCATGATGATACAGTTTACAACAATCAGTGGAATATAGATGCCAAGTGACTTGTCAAGAGCAGGCACGTACGCCTTCAGCAGCAGCTGGACAATGGTCACGAAGCCTGCAATGACCGTTACAAATGCAGGCATTCTTACCTTTGCAGGGATGAATTTCCGCAGTAAAGAAATGACAACATTCGAACCGATCAGAACGGCTGTTGTGGAAAGTCCCATTCCTATGCCGTTGATCGCTGAAGTAGTAATTGCCAACGTAGGACAGGTACCCAGTACAAGCCGGAACGTTGGATTTTCATCTATAATACCATTTTTAAATGTCTTAAACAGATTCATTTTTGATCGCCTCCATCCAACAGCTTTTCCGCTAACCCGGCAGAAGCCTGCACCGCCCTGGCTATGGCATTTGAACTGATCGTGGCACCGCTGACGGCCTGAATTTCATTGTCCTTCGACGCCGGTCTCTTTACTACGACGATATCAGAAGATATATCCTTCTGTTGAAACTGTCCTGTGAATTTTTTATCGGCCGCCTTACTTCCCAACCCAGGTGTTTCATTGTTGTTTCCCACTCGGACACCCGTTATTTTTTTCTCACTGCTGATGCCAACGGCAACTGCAATCTCTCCGCCGTAACCCTTCGGCGCGGCATTGAACACATACCCGATTAAGTCCTGCTCTTTGTAAGCAGCATAGACCTCTCGTATCAGGCCGCTTTCATCCTTGTCAGCCTCGCCTTCAAGTTTCTCAAAACTGTCGGCCTTACTGAACACAAGCTTTCTCAATTCCTCTGCATCTGACAGTTCCCGCGCTTTGATCGTATCCTTTGTGACACTGTTGACAACTGCAAGGCAGAGTGTCGTAATCAGGCATATAATACACAGTGATAATGCTGGTTTGATCATATCACGCATTTTTCACGACACCTCCTCCAAAACTCTTCGGAATTAAATATCTGTCAATCATCGGCACCACAAGATTCATTAAAAGGATGGCATAGGACACGCCCTCCGGATAGCCTCCGAACAGTCTGATGATCGATGTCATCAGTCCGCAGCCGACGCCCATGATGATCCTTCCCTTGAATGTTACCGGTGATGTTGTGTAATCCGTCGCCATGAAAAACGCGCCAAGCATCAGTCCGCCTGATAAAATATGGTATACAAAATCTCCCGTAAATGGCGCTTCGCCGCCGAGCATCCATGTCATTAGTCCAACTGTACCAATAAATGCGAGCGGTAATTCGGGAGTAATAACTCTTCTAATCAGAAGATATGCCGCTCCGATAAGAAGCGCCAGTGTGGAGGTCTCGCCAATGGTCCCTCCAATATTTCCAATAAAAAGCTCCGATATCTGCGGAAGAGTTCCTACCGCCTCGCTGCCCTTTTTAACGAGGGCCAGCGGCGTTGCGGAACTAACCGCATCCCAACCGGGCAAATGCCAGGTTGTCATTTGTACCGGCCACGATGCCATCATAAATGCTCTGGCTGCCAGCGCGGGATTGATAAAGTTATGTCCCAAACCGCCAAAGAGCTGTTTCACAATAATAATGGCGAAAAAACCGCCTATGGCTGCAATCCAGACCGGAACTGCAGGCGATAGGTTGAATGCAAGAAGTATACCCGTCACCACTGCGCTAAGGTCCGAAATGGTATTGGGTTTCTTTGTGATGATGTTCCATGCATATTCGGACAATATACACGCGAGCACCGTAACCAGTATCAGCATTGCCGCCCGTATCTTAAAAAAATAAACGGAAGCCAGCATCGCGGGAAACAATGCAATAATAACGTCCCTCATAATCCTTTGCGTACTCTCACCGCTTTTGATATGCGGCGAAGAGCCGGCTATCAGATTAATTTCCATTCTTTTTCTTCCCCCCCTGTTCCTTTGCGGCGATTTTCCTAACCTCTGCCTTGGCCTGGCGTATGGACTGCACCAAATGCCGTGATGCAGGACAGGAATACGAACAGCAGCCGCATTCTATACAATCATTGACATGGTACTTTTCAAGCTCCTCATAATTGCCTCTCATAACATTCGAGTTTATATAAAGAGGAAGCAATGACATCGGACAGGCGTCAACACATTTCCCACAGCGGATACAGACAGATTCCGGCCTTTCCTGTGCCTGCCTGTCCGTCAAAGCCAGAAGCGCATTGTTTTGCTTTAGTACAAAGCTATCCAGTGAGAATTGGGCTACACCCATCATCGGTCCGCCCATAATGATCTTGCGTGGTTCTTCAATGAAACCGCCGCAAAAATCAAACACTTCCTTAAACGGTGTTCCAATGAGCACTTCCACATTCATCGGCTTTGAAACCGCGCCACCATCTACAGTTATTTTCTTTTTAATCAGAGGCATCCCGGTCTTCAGATACATCGCGATAAAAGATACTGTTGCAACATTTTGCACCAGCACACCCACTTCAGACGGCAGCTTCCCAACAGGGACTCTTCTGCCGGTGATCGTATAAATCAACTGCTTCTCACCGCCTTGCGGATAACGTGTGTGCAAAGGCACCACCTGGATATTGTCCGATTCCTTTAGTAAAGAGGATATCTTTTCAATTGCGTCCTGCTTATTAATTTCAATCCCAATGAATGCCTTTTCTATCCCGGTGATTTCCATCACCTTTTTCGTACCTTCAATAATCCCTTCGGGGTTTTCCATCATCTCTCTATAATCCGAGGTTATATACGGTTCGCATTCGGCTCCGTTGACCACCAGCGTATCAACAGGTTTTCCAGGAGGAGGTGACAACTTAACCGAGGTTGGAAAACCTGCGCCTCCAAGACCAACCAATCCGGATTCCCTGATGCATTTGATCATACTTTCCCTATCCGTACAATTAGGAGGAACAACGCTATCATGAATTTCCTGTAATCCATCCGGCTTGATTTCAACAGCCATAACCTCTACACCATTGGAATAAAGCACAGGCTTTATATCGCTGACTGTCCCGGATACACTCGAATGAATCGGAGCAGCAATCGCTTTCTCCGAGTCCCCGATTTTTTGTCCGACAAGGACCCGATCCCCTTTTTTTACAACCGGTATACATGGCGCACCGATATGCTGGAGCATTGGAATAACCACCCTGGACGGCAGCGGCATTTTGACGGTCCGCATTTCGGACGTCTCCTTATGATGCCCCGGTTTAATTCCACCCCTCATTGATTTCAACGCTTTAACCAAATCCAACCCCCCACCTTTTTTCTAATCCTAAAACAAATCAAAACCACGAAGCTCGACACCCTATATATGGAATATCAGAAAACCTCGTGGCAAAAACTCAAGGTCTTTTCTTATTACATTCTACCATGTTATGTTTTGGCTTACCATAGATTTTGCGAAAAAACTTAAAAAAAATTGTATACAAAGTACATTGCTAAATTTTTAACACACTGCTAATAGCAGGTTTCAGCAACTGCCTAATTATTTCTATACATTGCTCGCGTCGATGCCCCGCTCCAGATACTGCCAGTATCTTTCCATCAATACCGCTATTTGCCCGCGGCTCATAGCATCCTTCGGGCGAAAAGTTCCATCCGAAAATCCTTCAAATAATCCGACATCTGTCATTTCAATGATCGCTTCGAAGGACCATGGTGAATTTGCTTCCGTCACATCGGAAAACCGGTTATGCTTCGTTCTCACCGGCTCGGAAAATTGTTCTCCTAACCCTGTCGATTGTCTCTCCGGCTTCTGGGATTGTCCATCCAGTCCAGGCAGCTGTCCCGCTGAATTCATGATCCGGTGGAGTATCACCGCCATCTGCTCTCTGGTCAGCACAGCCTCGGGCGCAAATCTTCCGTCGCCAATGCCCTCAATCAGCCCATAACGAGAGGCTGCTTCAATATCCGCGCAGGCCCAATGCCCCTGTGTATCTGTAAATACCGATTCATTTGCGTCGAGGGCGGACTTGTCAATATCCAGCACCCTTACAAGGAGCGCTGCAGCCTGAGCCCTTGTCATGGGCGCATCCGGCATCCAGGCAGAAGCTGACATACCGTTCATCCATCCCCGATCCAGTGCCGTCAAGATTGAAGATTTTGCCCAATGACTTTGGATATCTCTGAAATAAATACCGTCGAGCCACATGGAATAGTAGTCCCATGTGCTTTTGGCCTCCTGTCCTAGACTCCAACTGCCCGTACCTTTCAAATCATATTTTTCTACAAGCTCCAGCTTTTGTTTGATTGATGCTTCATTTTCAAACCAGATGTCATAAGTTCCTGCATCCAGTTTCTTCCCAAAAACAACCGGCTTCCTGTCTCCAGCGCCTATCGTAATGACCGCTTTTGGTGACTTTTTCGTATAATCATAGACCACAGTACCCTTGTACTCCCTGATCATGTCTTCAACCATATAGTTGCTGATACCGTATCCCCCATAGGATGCGCCCCGCTTCCACAATCTCCCATAGAAAGGGATACCCAGCACAAGCTTATCGGCAGGTACTTCCTTCAGTGCCGCTTTAATTGAATCCTCAACAAACCTGGACCCAGCGACCGGTCCCGCCGCGCTGCCCTGATTATTCACATAGCCCTGATAGTGCTCGTCATAGGCCATCAGCATAAGATAATCGCTGTATTGCGCTAATGCGGCATAATTATAAGATGCCTGCCAGCCTTCTGTAATCCCGTATGGGTTCACCGCAACAGCGACAGAAACGCTTTTGCCATATGGGAGCTTTTCCCGAATCAGCCTTACCAAATCCACATATGCGGCCGCCTCATTATGTGTTACATTTTCTATATCTACATTTACTCCATCAAGATCATATTCCTCAATGGCATCTGCTATCTGCAGGGCCAACTGTACCCTGTTGTTAAGAGCTTTGATTCCCTTCTCCCTATCCCAGTGGTTACTCAAAAACGGTGTCACGTTTATCCCTCTCGCATGCATATCTGCGATAAAGCTTCGGTCAACAGCCGTTGTGATCTTTAGCGTACCATCATCCTCAAGATCAAAATAGCTGGGTGATATGTCATCCAGTGATCCTTTGGTATTGTCCACCAATCCGGTATAACTATCCGAATTGCCAAAATATACATAGCTCATATTAAAGCGTTCTGTCCCCAGAGAGTTAACCTTACCAACCGTCCCCGCCGTTCCTGACTGATTTACCACTGTAGATTGACTGAAAGCACCTGTCTGTTTTTCTGCCATATATCCACCAACTGTGGGTATGCCGAACACAATTATGATCAATAACAAAATCATCATTTTAAGTATTATTGCCCTGAACCTCACCGTACATCAAGCCTCCATATCCCCTGCAAATAAAGTATACTTTCACACTTACTACGATACATGAATATGGGCGTTCAAATCAACGGACAATTTATGTTAACCAAGTTAAACTAATGAGCCGAGTATTTGTGAGGGAATAAAGCTCAAACAGACGGAATAGAATTATTCTATGAAGACATCAGCACCTATGAAAACATCAGCGCCTGTGAATAAAGCAACCCTAACGAAATCGAGCATGCGCAAAACAACCATCATAAAAAGAGCAATCATCATGATTGCTCTTATCATTCCTCTTGTTTTTCTGTTTTTACTTATAATCACAAAGATCAGCAAGAGCTGATTCCAGGTCTGCCCCTTAATACTTTTAATCTGCTAAGGGTAGCCCTATTTCAGCTTCAACAGTTTTATGACCTCATCCTTCATCGCCGCCCTGCTGCATACGTTCTGATGGAGGATCTCCCGTTTGTCCAGTCCGTCGAGACCCTTTGGAATCTTCATTGCACTCCGCTGCGCCAGTATCTCCATTAAATCAAGCTCTGCTTTCCCTTCAATAGCGCGCTCGTCAAATATTGCGCCTGCAACGCTTTTGCTGAATTTAAACGGGCTTGCAGTGGACACGATCACTGTTTTTGTCATGTCGCCTGTGGAAATTACATATTTATCATATACATCAACGCCAACGGCTGTATGTGTGTCGATAACATATTCATAATCAGCATAAACGTCCCGAATTGTCTCAATCGTCTCGTCTTCGGTTGTATAAGAAGACCAGAACAGTTCGGATATCCTGCGCTTCATTTCAGCGTTGACGGTATAACGGCCATTTTTTTTCAGTTCGTTCATCCATTCGCGTATTTGTTCCGCGTCATGCCCGGACAGCTCATAAAGTAGCCTTTCCAGATTACTTGAAATCAAAATGTCCATGGAAGGTGAAATGGTCTTTTTAAATTCCCTGTCACGGTTGTAAAGGCCTGTGTTGATGAATTCAGTTAAAACATTATTGTCATTGGATGCACAAATGAGCCTGCCCACTGGAAGCCCCATTTCACATGCATACCATGCTGCAAGAATATTTCCAAAATTACCTGTTGGCACAGAAAAATTTATTTTCTCTCCGGGATTTATCTCGCCGGCCGCCAGAAGATCAGCATATGCTGAAAAATAATAGACAATCTGCGGCACTAGCCTTCCCCAGTTGATCGAATTTGCCGATGAAAACCGATAACCGTTCCGAAGCATTCTCTCTTCCAACTCGGTATCGGAAAAAATTGCCTTAACTCCATTCTGAGTATCGTCAAAATTCCCCTCGACAGCAACGGAATAGACATTTTCACCCTCTTGAGTAACCATTTGCATTTTCTGCACCTGGCTTACGCCATCCTCAGGAAAAAATACAATGATCTTTGTACCCTTCACATCCTGAAACCCTTCCAGCGCTGCCTTTCCTGTATCCCCGGAGGTTGCGACCAGAATAACTGTTTCGGTTTTTTCGCTGGTTTTCTCATTAGCCTTCACCAGAAGACGAGGCAGGATCTGCAGCGCAACATCCTTGAAAGCGCAGGTCGGTCCGTGCCACAGCTCCATAATATATGCGTTGTCGCTCAGCTTTTTTACTGGAGCAACATGATCGTCTTCAAATTTGCCCCCGGAGTATGCGCCGTTTACACATTCCGATAACTCTTTAATAGAATAATCATCAAGAAACCGACTTAGAATATAAACCGCTCTCTCATTATAACTCATTGCTGTAAGCGAAACAATTTCATCGTCTGTCAGTCTTACCGAAGCCTGTGGAACGAAAAGGCCGCCATCTGGAGCCAAACCGCGCTTTATGGCCTCCGCCGAAGAAATATTCTTCAATCCACCCCGAGTACTTTCATAATACATTAAGCAATCCCCCTGGCTATCAAAATCCTTGATTAAAAAACAAATCAAAATAGAAGCAGCGTAATTAAAAATGTTTTGCACTGCTGCCTGCCGCTTTACTTATAATAATATAAAAGAAACGAAAATGAAAGTAAATATATTACGGGAGCTTTGTCAGCTCATTGATCCTGGCCTTTGCACTCCTTAAAAATCCACTCCGGGGGTAATTGTCAACAATCCTCTGGAATAAGGCGACAGCAGTTCTTGAATCCTGTGCGAACTGATGGCATCGCCCCATGTAATAAAGAGTCGCATCCATTCTGTCGTAATCTTCATCATATAGTGCAACCTTCTCAAAGCTTTTAAGCGAATCAGGATAATTTCTTGAATTGTATAGCTTGTAGCCCTGATCGTATGCCGATTTTGCTGCGAGCGGCATAACTGTTTTGTAAAGTGAATCGAATTTTTCCTTTTCCGTATCCCTGAATTGAACAGTCTTCATGAGCAGTAATATATCTGCGGCCTCCTGATAGTTTCTGTCCCTATATAAAGATTCTATCTCATAGAGTCTCAATGCGCTCTTATAATAAGCAGCTTGCGCGGCAGCATTATCCTTTTCCTTCTGGAGTGAATCGATCTTTTCCATCAATTCGTCAGCTTTTGCTTTATTCTCTGCCTTTACCTCATTGACGGCAAAGTCGATCGCACTTTGGTCTGGCTGAGGAGTAACGATTTCTTTCTCCGGCAGTACAGAATATATGACAAAGGCAAGCAGCAATCCTGCCACAAATGAGCAGCTTATCATCAGAAAATTTAGCAGAGACTGCTTTACACCGCGCTTTATATTTTTTCTTTCAATCTTGTTTGTCTTTTTTTCTCGTATTCTCTTTAAAGAATCCGAAGGCTTAGAAGCAGGTTGCTTAGACGGCTTCTCTACCTGCACAGGAATGGTATCGGCAAGACCTAACTTCTGCATGTAGCCCATTGCCAGAACACTATTGGATTCTGCTCTGATGACCTTGCGAAACGTCTCAGCGGCCTTATCAGTCTCTCCGATATAGCTGTAGCAAATGCCCAGCAGGTTCAATGCTTCATTAAAATTCGGGTTCATTGATACAGCCTTCTTCAGCTCGATCGCTGCAATATCCTCGCTGCCAGATCTGAGGCTTTCAATAGCCTTATTATAAAGGAAAACGGAATTTCGGATGTTATCCGGGATTCTTTCATTCCCTTGTACGATTTCCTCCAGATTGATTGTTTTAAAATTGTTCAATTCGACCTTCAGATCCATTTGAAGCCTCACCTCCAAGTCTATAACCTGAATTGATCCCTGACAGCTCCGATATAATACAACGATCCGAATGCACAGATAATCTCATCAGGCTCGGCAGTCTCAATACTTGTCCTTACAGCCTCTACAATTGTATCACTAATATGTATATCATTACAATAGCTGGCTGAAGCTTCAGCCAGTGAAGCCGCCGGCAAAGCCTTGGGGGTATCGGGAGTGACTGTAAACAACCTTTTGCATCCCGGCAACACCTCACTGATCATCGATAAATAATCCTTGCCGCTTAATACACCCATGATAAAAGTCACAGGTTTACCAGGGAAATAATCATCGAGAAACTTTCTAAGGACTGCCGCACCTTCAGGGTTATGCGCTCCGTCAATGAGCAATATAGGATCTTTATGAAGTATTTCAAGTCTGCCCGGCCATTTCGTCTTCGCAAGACCTTTTCTCACATCGTCCTGTGATATGTCGAAGCCGTTTTCGGACATAATCTCCGCTGCTCTAACGGCTACAAGTGCGTTTTTTATCTGGTGTCTCCCCAGAAGGCTAATCTCCAGCCGGTCATATCCTCCCCAACTGAATACCTGTCCATCTGGGCTAAACTCATGTAATTCCATTCCTGAAAAGTCGGTCTTGTATAGATGCGCTCCACGTCGGGCACAAGCTTCTTCAAAAACCTGTTCAACCTCTCTGCTCTGGCTGTAAATCACCACATCTCCATTATCCTTGATGATCCCAGCCTTCTCAAACGCGATCTGCTCCAATTTATTCCCAAGCCTGTCGGTATGGTCATAACTGATCGAAGTGATAACAGCCAGTTCTGGTGTTTCAATGATGTTTGTCGGATCAAATCTTCCGCCAAGGCCCACTTCAAGTACAACAATATCGCACGCCTTCCGGTAGTAATACTCAAACGCTATGGCTGTAACAATTTCGAACTCCGTCGGATGGTTATCACCCATGGCTTCCATCTGATCCGCATACTTTTTTACAAAGGCTGTGATACCGGCAAGCTCCTCCCTGCTGATCTCCCCGGTATCGATCCGTATCCTTTCAGTAAAGCGCTGGATATATGGAGAGGTGTACAAACCTGTCCTGTAGCCGGCCTGCATGAGTATGCTTGCTATAAAAGCAGACGTAGAACCCTTGCCGTTTGTTCCCGCTACATGTACAAACCTGAGTTTTTTCTGCGGATCGCCCATCAGTCCAAGCAGCTTCTCCATATTATGAAGACCCAGCTTATTGCCAAACTTCCATGAGCCATGTATATATGCTAAAGCTTCTTCGTAAGTCATTATCATCCCTTTTCTACACAGCAGTATTTCTTATCCGTTGCCTGCACCACAGCATTTCTTATACTTTTTACCGCTTCCGCACGGGCAGGGATCGTTCCGTCCAACCTTTTCACTGCTGCGCGCAGCAGGCTTGCGGGGTTCGCTTTCACCATGGCTTGCTTCAAGAGGCTCTGCGACCTTCTCCCTTTTTGGCGCTCCCTGCTCTCGGTTCACCCTTATATGCAGAATTCTTCTGACAGAATCTTCATGGATGTTTTTAATCATTTCCTCAAACATCTCAAAGCCTTCATATTTGTATTCAATTACCGGATCCCTCTGCCCGTAGGCACGCATGCCTACTCCATACCGCAGCTGATCCATAGCGTCAATGTGATCCATCCATTTCTCATCTACCACCTTGAGAAGAACGATCCTCTCAAGTTCTCTCATCAGCTCAGGACCATACTCGGCTTCCCTTGCTTCATATAACTGCACGGCGGCGTTGAGCAGCGTTCCTCTCAAATCATCTCTTGTGTAATCTTCCATTTCCTCACGGGTAAGAACAAGGCCATCGTTTAGCATGAACAGGTTCCCTGCCTGTGCTCTTAGGCTTTCCCAATCCCACATATCCGGATGGGGGCTCTCTCCGCAGTAAGCCGACACCAGGCCATCCACTGTAGTCTCTATCATCTTAATGAAGGAATCCCTGAGATTTTCTCCGTTGAGGACCTGCCTGCGCTGTCCGTAAATAACCTCTCTCTGCTTGTTCATGACGTCATCATATTGAAGGACATGCTTTCTGATGTCAAAGTTCTTGCCTTCCACTCTGCGCTGCGCATTTTCAATGGCATTGGACAGCATCCTGTGTTCAATCGGCTGATCATCTTCCAGTCCAAGGGTGTTTACGATCGCGGTCAGTCTGTCCGACCCGAAAAGCCTCATCAAATCGTCTTCCAGAGAAATGTAAAAACGTGAAGACCCTGGGTCTCCCTGACGGCCTGAGCGGCCTCTGAGCTGATTGTCGATACGTCTTGACTCATGACGCTCGGTGCCTATGATATGCAGGCCACCGGCTTGCAGAACCTTTTCCTTCTCCTGGCTGATCTGCCTTTTGATCTCATCATGAAGCCTCTTGTAGTCAGCTCTGATCTTCAGGATCTCCTCGTCTGAAGTCTCATTGAAGCTGGTTGATTCACTGATCAGTTCTTCAGGATAGCCCTGCTTCCTGAGCTCCTGCTTCGCCATGAACTCTGCGTTACCGCCGAGAACAATATCGGTGCCGCGGCCTGCCATATTAGTTGCGATTGTAACTGCTCCAAGCTTTCCGGCCTGCGCAATAATCTCCGCTTCCTTCTCATGGAATTTGGCGTTTAGCACCTGATGAGTGATGCCCTTCTTCTTCAGCATACTGCTGAGGAACTCGGACTTCTCGATAGATATAGTTCCGATCAGCACAGGCTGACCCTTTTTGTGCAGCTCAACAATTTCGTCGATGACTGCGTTGAATTTTCCAAGCTCGTTTTTATAAACACAATCCGGATTGTCGATCCTGACCATGGGCATATTGGTCGGGATCTCAATAACATCCAGCTTGTATATGGTCTGGAATTCCTGTTCCTCCGTCAGTGCCGTACCGGTCATACCCGCAAGCTTCTCATACATCCTGAAATAATTCTGAAAGGTAATGGTAGCCAGTGTCTTGCTTTCCCTTTCGACCTTAACATTCTCCTTCGCCTCGATTGCCTGATGTAAACCGTCACTGTATCTTCTTCCGTACATCAAACGGCCGGTGAATTCATCGACAATGATAACCTCCCCATCCTTCACCACATATTCCCTGTCCCGCTTCATCAGTCCATGGGCTTTTATAGCCTGGTTGATATGGTGGGAAATAGTCATGTTGTCCGGGTCTGAAAGGTTTTCAATCCCGAAGAACTGCTCCGCCTTTGTCACGCCTCTTGCTGTCAGCGCAGCGGAATGAGCCTTTTCATCAACAATATAATCCGCATCCACATCTTCGTCCGACTGCTTATCATCGGTCTCGGTAAAGGTCTTGACCTTCAATCTGGACGCAAAGGAATTAGCCTTCTTGTATAAATCAGTCGATTTGTCTCCTGCGCCGGAGATGATCAGTGGGGTTCTGGCCTCGTCGATAAGGATGCTGTCAACCTCGTCGACAATGGCATAATGCAGGTCGCGCTGCACCATGTCATTTTTATAAATCACCATATTATCCCTGAGATAATCAAATCCGAATTCATTATTTGTTCCATAGGTGATATCACAGCTATATGCTTTTCTTCTTTCTGCATTATCCAGTCCATGTACAATAAGCCCGACACTCAGACCCAGGAAATTGTACACCTTTCCCATCCACTCGCTGTCACGTCTGGCCAGATAATCGTTGACGGTCACAACATGTACGCCTTTTTCTGCAAGTGCATTCAGGTAGACGGGCAGTGTAGCCACAAGGGTTTTTCCTTCACCGGTTTTCATTTCCGATATTCTGCCCTGATGCAGTACAATACCGCCTATGAGCTGTACGCGAAAATGCCTCATGCCAAGCACTCGGAGCGAAGCTTCACGAACCACGGCAAAGGCCTCCGGCAGCAAATCATCCAGCGTTTCTCCTTCGCCAATCCTCTTTTTAAATTCCGATGTTTTTGCCTTGAGCTGCTCGTCGGACAAAGCCTTAATTTCAGGCTCCAGTGCCTCTATTTGGTCTACTATAGGGGTAATTCTTTTCAATTCACGGTCACTGTAAGTGCCAATGATATTTTCGATCATTTTTTTAAACATAGAAAACCTCCAAATTATTTAGTTGGGAAACAATATTATCACGTTTTCGCAGTTGGAGGTGACAGACCTGAAACGCAGTAATAAACTTGCTGAGAAGTAGGCAGAACAGCCTTGTGGAAAACCATTGCGCCTACAGGAACATAATCCATCTGATTATTTTGTCCAGGAATTGTGATTGGACCGATCTGTCTTAACTTGGATATAAGCGGTTTGATCTGATCTTTGTTAAAAGAGGTGTATGCATAAGAAGACCTTACCGTATTGGCTGCTGAAAGCTCGGCAGCTTTACTGCTTTGAACAGACACCGAATTGAAAAACTCCAGCAGCATGTCTGCTGAAATATTAAGATCATCTTTTACAATCTGAGCCCCAGCGCCCTTTGATGTGAGTGCCGATAATATCAGAAAGCCTATCAGGAGACTTCTGAGCAATGCTTATCTTCCTTTCTTTTCAAGCCTTTCAAGAACTGTCTTATAGCCGTCCTCACCATAATGGAAGCAACGGTTGACTCTGCTGATCGTGGCCGTGCTTGCACCGGTTTTTTCGCTGATATCCATATAAGTATACCCTGCTTTCAGCATTTTTGCCACTTCCAATCTCTGTGCCATTGCTTTAATTTCAGAGACCGTGCAGATATCTTCAAAAAAATTATAACACTCTTCCACATTTTCTAAAAGCAGTATTGCCTCAAATAATCCATCAGTCCATTGGTCCTGTATTTTGGTATTCATACAAGGTTCTCCTCCAACTGAATAGTGTTTCGCACTTTAATACAGTAAAATATTAAACTGCGCTATACGATTAACATATCAGCTTTTTGCACGGTAGTCAATACGAGTTGCTGCGATATAATCAGGTACCGGCTCTTGAACAGATACATTGCGGTGTTACTAACCGGGTGATACAATAGAGTGGAGGGTACGGCTCTTGAAAACCGTCCTTTTACAAAACGCAGGAGGAATGAACATGCAGCCTCAGATTACGAAGGCAGCTTCTAAATCCGAATTGAAGCAGTTTATCATGCTCCCATGGAAAATATACAAAGGCGACAAATGCTGGGTACCCCCTTTGATCAGTGATATCAAGTCCTCACTGGATCCCGTTAAAAACCCTGCATTGAGCAAGATCATACATGAGCTGTTCCTTGCAACACAAGACGGCAAACCTGTCGGAAGGATCTACGCGGGCATTGATACAAATCTGAACGCAAAGAAACAAATGAACATGGCATTCTTTTCAATGTTTGAGTGCATAATGGACTACGACGTAGCAAAAGCACTGCTGGATACCGCCTGCGCATGGGCCAAACAGAACGGCGCAGACTTTATTTGCGGGCCTTGTGCCGTCACCGGTACGGACGGCGACGAAAACAAGGGACTTCTGGTGAACAGCTTTGACAGTCCTCCCGCTCTGATGAATTCATATAACCCCGCTTATTATATGGAATATATTGAACAGTACGGTTTTGTAAAGGATTATGATGTCTTCGCGTATCATATGGATGCCGAGACCACCTTTCAAAAAGACCCGACAAAAGTGATCGAATATGCGCAGAAGCGTTATGGCTTCCGCATCGACACGTTGAATCTAAAAAATATTGAGGATGAGATCAGCGCTCTGAAGTATGTCATGGATAGAGCCATGCCTTCGGACTGGCCGGATCTGGTGCCCCCCACTCTGGAGGAGGTGCGCAATATGGCAAAAAGGCTCGTGCCGCTTGCAGACCCGGAACTAATACCGATCGCACGCCATGGAGATGAAGCTATTGGCTTTGGCATTGCGCTGCCGGATTACAATGAGGTGCTCATCCACCTGAATGGCAGGATCACTCCTGTAGGCGTTCTAAAATACCTTTGGTACAAGAAAAAGATTAAATGCGCCAGAATGTTTGTGATGTTTGTAGTCCCGGAGTTCAGAAGCAAGGGCGTCTCTTACGCCATCTATTATACAGCCTTTAAAAACGCCTTAAAAAACGGATTCACCAGGGGCGAAGCCTCAACCATTGGTGAAACGAACCACAAAATGAGAGCTGATATCGAGGGCACCGGAGCCACCCACAGTAAAACCTACAGAATATACAGAAAAGACTTGTAGACGCATCGGGACGGTTCTCTTTTATTCCAAGATAGCCGTCCCGCAAAATTTCGGCAGGTTAAATACTCTGTTCCGCCTGCCCTATTATTTGTACTCGATTATATGTTCCTGTTTATGTATTTGCTCCCGCTCTTATACGCCTAAATTTTAACTTCTTCCTCTTCGAGTTCGATTTGCTCGACGCCTTCCACCGCATCCTCAATGTATCCGCCTTTTTTCACTTCATACTTGATTCCTCTCCATACCACAGAAGAATTGCTGATAGAGAAGATCAGATAGAAGGTTGCAAACAGATCGAAAAACAGAGGAGTGATAATATCCGTGAGCATAATTCTGTTTTTTGTTAAAACCCTCATGATCAGGCCATGTATTACCCTCAAAGTCATGAATATGAAGGATAAATAAACAACGTACGGATTCGAAAAAATAATTCCGATAAGAAATATAATCCAGTACCAGAATATTATCAGTATAAATGAAGGGAGCTCAACGGCTATATGTGCTTTTATACCAACAGCCAGACGTCTTGCGTAATTGAAGGACTTTTCCTTCTCCAGCTTCTGAACATGACATTCGATAAAAGGACCTAGAATTAGTTTATACCCCATTTTGTAAAGAGTGTTCCCCAGATGCAGGTCCTCAAGCAGTGAGCTTCCGAATGCTTCGAGCCCTCCAACCTCCGCAAGAAGCTGCTTTTTTATCCCAAATGCCGCGCCGGTAGCACCCAGATCCATACCCAGTTTCGTTAAAAATGCCCAGATAAAATCCGTTTCGCTGTTTTGCGTAAATGTGAAAAATCTAGTCCAAAAATCTTTTCCTCCTATATTGACCTGCCCGCAGGTAGTCATCCCCACCTTTTCCTTTTTTAGCGGACGGATCATTTTTACAATAAAATCCTGTTTAACTCTGATATCACTGTCCCCAAAAAGCAAGTAATCATATTTAGCTTGCTTCACACCATAAACCATGTTGGAGCTTTTTCCATTCAGCCCTGTGATAACAGGGTTAACAATAATCCGGCAGTCTATGTCCTGATGATGCTCAATAACGGACTGAACGACCGGTATTGCCGGATCGTCCGGTGTTTGGAAGCTGAATATATGCTGCACAGGTCCCCTATAATTTTGTCTGAACCACGATTCAAGATTTTTATCCAATTCATAATCCAAATCCTTGATCGGATGAATCACGCTGACCCCAACCGATTCATCATCCTCGTCCGACGGTATAATCAGATTTGTCCAGTTCATATGTAGTTTAAAAAATATGAGTTGAGCACACCAGAACAGAGTGAAAAAAGCTCCTATTGCAAGTGCTACATACAACAACATAAATACATTCCCCCAAATGAAAATAATAGCAGACCCACTCAATCAGTAATGGTCTGACAGCACAAACTCCATGACTATTATATAACTTATCCCATCATTATACAATCAAATATAGAAGGCAATAATTCTCAGGATGTGAAGCTTACTCTATACTCCTTCGCTGCCTGCAAATTGTATTTGAAATACAGGCAAATCAGCATCAATAATCTTCTGATTAAGATAACCGTATTGCAGAAACCCTCCTTCTTTATTTTAGTCCTTAATACCTTGGTAAGATTCTTCACTGCTATAGCTGGATCAGTTGATGAATTCATTAACTCGCCCCCATTCAAACAAATTATATTAATACCCTATACAGTTAAATACCTCATTTAGTAAAATACCCTATCAAAGTAGTACTTCCATACTTTGGAATTGACTTCTTGAAAAAATGCTGTTTTCCGGCATTGACAAAAAAGAGAGTCGACTGTATAATATGAAAGTCGGAAGTCAAGACAATGCGTGCGGGTGTAGTTCAATGGTAGAACATCAGCCTTCCAAGCTGATTGCGTGGGTCCGATTCCCATCACCCGCTCCATTTTTTTAACCAAATATGTGCCTGTAGCTCAGCTGGATAGAGCAACGGACTTCTAATCCGTAGGTCGGGGGTTCGAATCCCTTCAGGTACGCCACTAATACCAAGCCTTTCGGGGTTTGGTATTTTTCTTTGCTTAGGCGAATAAATGATTTTAAACCAGTTTGTTAATCGTTCTGTTCCATAAATTGAGTAGGGGCTAACCTGTAGCCCCTCTCACACCACCACTCATGCGGTTCCGCAAGTGGCGGTTCAATTTAATTTCAAAGCATGCTTTTCAATATAATAATCCAACGGACTGACGAGGCCTCGCTTCGTCAGTTTTTCCTTTGAGATTGTTTTCTTGATGATGGGATTATGCGCAACCACCATGTAACGGTCGCCCATTCTTGCCATCAAATATGCGTTTTTGAAGTCAATTCCAAGCTTTCTTAATCCCCATACTCGCCTTGCTCGCTTCTTCCATTGTTTCCAGATGACGGCAATAATTGCCGTTCTCAGGTGTCCGTCAATTTTCATCATCGTTTTCTTCATGCTGCCAAGCGCAAAGTAGTTTATCCATCCTCTTGTTACCTCATTAATTTTCTTGATTCGGTATGTGAGGTCAATGCTCCAACTA
>JAEYON010000023.1 GCA_023411645.1 Bacillota bacterium
CAAATCGCTGGCGAACTGCTCATTCATACTGATATGAGCTTAAATGAGATTGCTCGGTCTACAGGATTTGAATATGACACATATTTTATTAAGCAATTTACATCAAAAAGAGGAATATCGCCAACTACCTATCGGAATGTATGTAGAGAACAAGCTAAATCAATGTAGAGGTTTTTGTAGATAATACCTGTACTTGAGAAAAAAATGACAAATATGATTGCAGTACTCGTTTTGGCACTGATCCACCAGCTCATTAGGCAATCTTTTCTTCGGCATAAGAAAACCTCCAGTTTGATATTATTTTATATCACCCTGAAGGTTTACACAAAATTATTTACGCTCTCGGCTTATTGCATATTAACAGTTTGGTTTTTTTCTAAAAAACTTAACCTATTAAACCCATAAAATAGAAATACACCTAAAACCGCATTGAATCCGGTTGCTGCAAAAACGCTGAATCTCTCAGTTATACCGAAATACTCATGAGGTAATGTACCAGTCCCGATTGCGCCGATAAACATTGCTGTCAATGCAATCGTTGCCCAAATAGCTAAGGATTTGAATTTCTTATCCCGATATCCGCCAACCATTATGATAACCAGAGAAGCGATTGAAAGTACAACCACCAATACGGTTACCACATAAGTGTGCATAATGTCTTGAAATGTTCCGGCATAACCGCTACTTGAAAGGGGAAACAAGGAATAGCCAATATGTGACACCCAATTCATTGCTGCAAAAGCATAAATTCCAATCCGCAAAACTTTGTTCAGCTTATCCTTAATGAATACACACACCATCATAATTGAAATCATTCCGCATACTCCGTACAAACTGCTCAACTGATTCCACAGCATTTTAGATGGCGAATTAGCCGCACTTAAGTCACTTACAGCTTGACTCATCCAATTATATCCGGGATATGCTAAAGGTGAAAATACGACCGCTGTTATATAAGATAGCAGGCTGATTAGACCTAACAATCCTAACCAGTTAATCAATGCTCTTTTCATCTCTTCTTTCCTCACTTCCTAAATCAAACACATAGTAAATATTAGATACAAATATTACAAATAGAGTATAATATATGGAGAAATAAACGTCAATCAAAATTAAATGATAGATTATAACACTGCCGCAGAGCAGCTCCACAATACTTTTAACAATAGCAAGACCTAGGAGTTAGGAGGGTAATACCTCAATAGTTGGAGGTAAAAATGAAAGTTCAAAGCATTAAAATTAACAACATCCCCACTATTATTTGGGGTGAAAAATCAGACAAGGTATATATTCATGTTCATGGAAAAATGTCATGCAAAGAATATGCAGATAATTTTGCTGAAATAGCGAAGAAAAAGGGCTACCAAACACTTAGTTTTGATTTGCCGGAACATGGTGAAAGAAAAGATAGTAATTATCGTTGTGACATCTGGAATGGCATGCACGACCTTATTGTGATTAGCGATTACGCTTTTTCAATGTGGAGCGACGTTTCATTGTTTGCTTGTAGCCTTGGAGCATACTTCAGCTTAAACGCTTACGCAGACAGGAATTTTAGGAACTGTCTTTTTCAATCGCCTGTGTTAAACATGGAATACCTTATCAGACAGATGTTTTGTTGGTTTAATGTAACAGAGGAAAAGTTATATACGGAAAGTGAAATTCCTACTCCTGTTGATCTATTGCGTTGGGACTATTATCAGTATGTTAAAGAGCATCCAATTGAAAAGTGGAACATCCCCACCTCAATACTTTATGGAGGAAAAGACAATCTGCAATCAGAAGAAGTTATTCAAAAATTTGTGAAAGCAAATGATTGCAAGCTGACAATATCTCAAAACAGTGAACATCCTTTCATGCAAAAAGAGGATATTAAGACTGTTCGTACATGGCTTGAAGAAAACGTATGAGATAATGAGTATTGTAAATTTCTGAGTTTGATAAGTATAATTATTGAGAGAAGAAGTATAAAAAGTGTATTAATAAATTATGAGGAGCTTAGGTTATGGAAGAAATAATAGTTCTAGATATAAAATTTAAATTTGATGAAGTTGAGAATGTAATCCATCCAGTTGTATTAAAAGATGATATGTATATGATCCTAATTGATTGTGGATATACCGGCTTTCTTTCTGCTGTCGAACAAGCAATGAAAGAAAATAATCTTTTCTGTGGTGATTTGACGCATGTTTTGATTACACACCAAGACCATGATCATATGGGCACATTATCTGAACTAAAAAAGAAATATCCCCAAATACAGGTAGTTGCGAGCAAAAAGGAATCACTATATATTTCAGGGCGCTTAAAATCCTTGAGATTGGAACAAGCAGAAGCAATGCAGCCGAATTTACCTGAAAAACAAAAGCCGTTTGGCTTGAAATTTTGTAATATTTTAAGGAATGTTAGACCTGTTGAAGTGGACTTAGAAGTACAGGACGGAGATGTTTTAAATTGGTGTGG
This sequence comes from Bacillota bacterium, assembly GCA_023411645.1. Taxonomy (GTDB): domain Bacteria; phylum Bacillota; class Clostridia; order Acetivibrionales; family DTU013; genus JAEYRF01. The sequence goes on from JAEYON010000023.1 coordinate 2,464, forward strand.
AGGCTGTACCATAATTGGAACTCCCGGACATACACCGGGTCACATTTCCCTCTATGTAAATGAGAAAAAAGTTATGATTACAGGGGATGCAGCAGCGCTTGAAAATGGAGTGTTAGTAATTGCAAATCCTCAATTTTCATTGGATTTAAAAGAAGCTGAAGCATCACTGCATAAAATTATGAAATACAGTCCAAAAGAAATTATATGCTATCATGGCGGTATATTTATACCATGAAACAAAGGCATCGTTTAATGGAACACACCAGCAGGTAGATATTTCATCTGGCTCAGGCTGCCTACGTTCCCTAAGATAGAAAATTCGTGTTTCATAAATAATGATTATAGTGACCCCGTCCTGTTAAACTCTACCGCCGTTGGAAGAAATTAAAAATAATATAGGGTTCTTAGTGTATAAGAATAATTAATCTTAGACGAAGAATACTAATTATGAAGAAAATGAGGTGAGTCAACATGTGTACAGGATTAAGTATACAATCTCAGGAGGGTAAGTGTTTTTTTGGAAGAAATATGGACTTGGCATATAATTTCAATCAAGCAGTTATGATTATTCCAAGAAGCTATCAATATCAAGATAGAGTAACAGGTAATGCAGTAATCAATAATCATGTAATGATTGGGATGGGAACGGTAATTGATAACCACCCTGTTTTAGCGGATGGTTTAAATGAAGTGGGTCTTGGCTGTGCAGGATTAAATTTTGAAGGGTACGCATACTTTGAAAAGGAGCCTATTGAAGGAAAAAATAATATTGCACCCTATGACTTTATACAATGGGTATTATCAAATCATGAAACAGTAGAAGAGGTTAAACAGGGTATTGAGCATTTAGAGCTGGTTGATTGCCCTATCAATGATAAAACACCTGTTTCAATGCTTCATTGGATGATTGCAGATAAGACAGGAAAGGCAATTGTGGTAGAGAAGACAAAAGACAGCCTAGCTGTACATGATAACCCCATAGGAGTGATGACCAACAATCCTACCTTTGATTGGCATCTGACTAACTTAAAAGAATATTTACATCTGACACCAACATCACCGAAAGCAACTAAATGGGGGGAGCATACGTTAAAAGCCTTAGGTGTTGGTGCTGGAACGTTAGGTATACCTGGTGACTTTGCTTCAGTTTCCAGATTTGTAAGGATTGCTTATCTTCGCTCACATATGCCAAAAATTGAAGGAGATGTACAAGCCATAACACAATTTTTTCATATGCTGGATTATGTGAAAATGGTTAAAGGAGGTGTCCTTACAGATGAAGGGTTAGAAGATTTAACAACCTACTCTTCTTGTATGGATCAGGAAAAATGTATTTATTATTATAAAACTTATGGTAATAATCGTATAAATGCTGTGGATATATATAAGGAACAATTAGAAGATACAAATCTAAAAATATTCGACTATCTTGTAAATCAAGACATCAACTATCAAAACTAGAATTACCAAGGTTCAAGGTTACAGAACAGAAATTAGAATTTATAGGTCACGATGCTTAAGCTTCAATTTAATTTATTGGCTGCAATCCCCACCAAGGGAATGCTATCCTTCTACGACATCTTGACTGTCATCTCAAGGCACGTTGAGACGGTAGTATTGATAACGAGGGTGAAAGAGTGAGGGTGTAGAGAGCCTTAAGGCAGTCCTGCCAAAAAGATGATTGCATTTACCCTGCCGATTTTTATCGGAAACCTGTTTCAACAAATATACAGTGTTTCGGATATGTTTGTTATCGGGAGATTCCTATTCACATCTTTGATGGCAACTGTTTCGTCCGCCGAACGATCCGGCGCAAGAAGAACAACAGCAACCCCAGCACAACGAGTGCCGACACGGAGATCAGCGCATACCGCAGTATAACTTGACTCAGCGGCGGAGTGACCGTGAATTCGACAGACCAAAACTCATTAGTATTTAATCCATAGATTGTTAATTTGTACAATCTAGGTTTGCTTGCAGCCTCGGATGTTATTTGCCGTATATCCTCAGATGAAAAGATATCGAAGATATCCCCATATGTCATCCCGCCCTCTGTCATCATTGGAAACACGTTTGTATAACCCTGTAAGCCTAACTCAGTCCATATATCGACCGTTTCGTTTGCTTTTATGATGATTGTCGGTCTATCCTGCAAGGATTCATACCAACCATCTCCGTAAATCCACCTATCTCCGTCCTGATATGAAAATGAAGGGAGATAACTTTTTATAGCGATATTTTTATTACCGTTGACATTGGTGATGGAGATATTAACATAAGTGTCGCCGAGCTTGTCATACCGTACCGTATTTGGTGTAATATCTATTCGCAAATCAGCATTGTTCTCCTTGTCGGAACAGGCAAAGAGGGTAAGAATTAGGCATAATACCGCGAGAATGAATATTATTCTTTTCATCGTAGTCCCTCCTTATAATGCGTTCAGGCAATTAAATAATAATTGCCTGAACGTAGGTGTGAAGATTGAAAATGCATGTAATTGCAGTAACCTGCATGCCAAGAACTTCGTCAATAGGAATATTTGTCACAATATGATACGATAGGAAAAATGGAGTGATTAATTAGGCAAGCATTAAAAACAGATAAATTATTGAAATGGGGCCATAAGGGCGGCGCCGTTTTACTAATAGAGCGATAATCAACAATGTTATTCACAGTATTATTTAACAGGGATACATTAAAATATTGGTGAAAAAATATTAAAACTCCTGAATGAATATCATGGATGAACGAATAAATTATTCATTCGTTGGTTTTGGGGGTAATGTTAAACATGGGGGGCATGAAGCCCAATGCCATTTCATCGCAGTGGTACAACCGGGATGTTTTTGAAAAGATCGAACGGCTTTTTCGCCAAGAGAACGGTATGGGAACAATGGATTTTATCTACAAGGACACCATAGAGCTTATCCGGATGTGGCAAGCTGAAGGCAAAGTACATCGAAAAGTGCCCTGTGTAGCTTAACTTATACTAGAAGAACAAAAATCGTCCTGATAGGAGGTGCATTGATGGATCTGAAAGCCATAGGACAACGAATTAAGCTTGCCAGAGAAGCTAAAGGCTTAACTCAGGAACAATTAGCTGAGATAGTTTCTCTTAGTGCTTCTCACATAAGTGTTATTGAGCGGGGAATTAAGACGCCGAGACTGGAAACCTTTGTTGAAATTTTGAATATACTCAAAGTTGATGCCAATTATATCTTGGCTGATGTTTTGTCGGTATCGAATGAAATTACATCGACTTTGTTGTCCAACAAGTTATCTGCACTGTCTGAAACACAGCAGAAGAAGATACTGAGAGTATTGGATACACTGATTCAGGAAATAAGCGAAATCTAGTCGGTTTAAAGGAAGGTTGTGTGATAACTATTGGCTCTTTTCGAGTTTTCTGCGTATTTACGTTACAAATAGAAGCCCGAATTATTTAGTAAAAATAGACCTTGCAGAATTATATTAGTTCTTATAGAATTAGTTAAAGAGAAAAATACAACTGTCAGATTACGGTAGTAATCGTCAAAACACTACTAAAACAGTCATTTGTATGATGGAATTATAGTGTTTCATATTCAAATGCGGCAAAATGAACTTAAAGGAGCATAAGGGGAACCATTGATGGGCTAGTGAATAATATACTATGCATTGAATAAGTGAATTATAGGTGCGGTAGCTAAAATATGTGGCTTATCATGAAGAAGGAGTCAGACAATGGAAATCACAAAATAATTAACAAAACATTATCGGGTTGGAAACCAAAATGCTCTTGTTCCCCCTTATCATGTTTGGAGTAAAAGATGCAGCAAAAGATATACTTATCGGACAGGCTTAAAGGCCAGCTTGCCCAAATACCACACTTCCCTTTGACGGTCGTGGAGGCTCCTTCGGGCTTTGGGAAAACAACAGCTGTAAGGGAATATTTGAAAGTAGCTCTTCCGGACAGTGCTAGACAATACTGGTATACATGTCTGAGCGAGAGTCCTTCAGTGGCTTGGGCGGGTATATGCGACTTGTTTTCCAATATCAATAACGAGATGTCAAAAAATCTGAAAAAACTGGGATTTCATGCACTGGATACGCTGATGTATATATCATCGTGTTTCAAAGATTTCAGATGTTTTGAAGAGACGTATATAGTTGTCGATAATTTTCATCTTCTTAAAAGCGATATTCTGCAGGAACTAATGAGTATATTTTCTATGCACGGAAGTCCTCACCTGCATATAATATTCATCACACAGCAGCTTGAGAAAAAAGCACAAATCACATTTCATAATACTTATATACATACTATCGATTCGTCTGCCTTTTTCTTCGATAAGGACAGCACCGCCAAATTGTTTAAAATGGAGGGCATCCGCCTTAATGACGATGAACTGAACAGTGTCTACAAAAGCACTGAGGGCTGGATATCCGCTCTTCGGCTACAAATATCTAATTATAGACAAACTGGTTCTTTTGATTATATAGCCGACATTGACCGTTTAGTAGAGACCGCTATCTGGAATCGACTTACACCTGAACAAAAAAACTGTCTGGTTTCATTATCTGTCATGGACAGTTTCACAGCCCGGCAGGCCGCAATCATGATTGGTGAGGAAACACTTCCTGACCATATCAAGGATTTACTCAAATACAATGATTTCATAAGATACTTTCCAAGAGAAAAAATCTATGTAATTCACAGTATTTTACGCAACTATTTAAGGAATCAATTCTATCAATATCAGACGGAGACGTTTCAAAAACGTGTCGTGCAAACTGCGGGACAATGCTGTATCGCCGAGTCGGACTTCTACACTGCTGCGCAATTTTTCTTCGAAGTCAGAGATTTTGATGCTATTTTGTCCACACCATTTAACGGTATATATCTCATTAATAAAAGGGAAAGCAATATGATTGAGTTTCTTGTGGAAGTCATCAATGAATGCCCAGAAGAGACAATGTGCAAATACCCTTTTGTCTTACTCCTGTTTTCGTATTTATTTTGGATGGATGGAATATATGAATGCTATCATAAACTATACCGACTGGTTGATTTAGTCATAAAAGGTAATCCGGTAGGGCTTAGTAAAGAAGAGCTTCAATTGCTTAAGGGAGAATTCTTGCTCCTTAAGTCTTTTACCATATATAACGATATCAAGAAGGTTAAAGAGTTGCAAAAGACGGCCTATGAGTTATTAGGTGGATCCAGCAGGTTTAGATTGAACGAGATACCAATTACACTGGGCGCAACCTCTGTTCTAAGCATGGTGTGGCGTGAGCCTGGAGGCTTGGATGAGGCACTAGCAGATATACAAAGTAATTTGCCGTATCATTTTAAACTTACTCATGGGCAGGGATTCGGAGCAGACAGCGCATTACATGCGGAAATAATGCTCATGAGAGGTGACGATCTACAGGCCGAGATATTATGTCATAAAGCACTATACCAGGCCCGCAGCAAACAAGAAACTTGTATTTGTCTGTGCGCTGAGCAGGTTCTTGCCCGGATAGCAATCCTGCGCGGAGATGTGGACGGTTTTTTTACCTCACTAGAGAATATCAAGGGATATGCAAAAGAAAGCTCCAATCTGTATGTACTGCGCATGGTTGACATATGCTTATCGGTTATTAGTGTAGTACTGGATACAACGGATATGGTTGCTAAATGGTTTGGGGATGCAGAGAGTATAAGTAAAAAAGTGTATGCTAGGGCTGTCCCATATGTTAATATTCTTTATTCACATCTCTTGATTAGAAAAAAACAGCATGCCGAGCTATTGGGCCTGGCTGATAATGCTAATAGCACGGCAAAAGAGATGAATTATTTATTTCCACAGGTTTATAGCTTCATATTCAAGGCAGGAGTATGTTACACAAGTGGCCGTGAACGTGAAGCACTGGAGAATTTGGAAGAAGCATTCGTCTTAGCACTTCCAGATAAGATTTATATGCCATTTGCTCAATTTATATATATGGGAGACATCCTTTCTAAAGCGCATATTTATCCCTCAACACGCAGTGAAACTCCCAACCCAGATGAAACAGAAAATCCTGCTCCATTCTCAAAAATATTGGAGACAATTCCGGGATGGAAAGCAGATATTGATAAAATAATGACGCTTTTTAATAGATACCATAAAGGGCGGAATATTATTTTGAATGCTCTGTATCAAGTAAAATCACCGCTTACCCCTAGAGAAAGGGAAGTCGCCGTTCTTGCCAAGGACCGATTGAGTCATAAAGAGATTGCAGAGAAGTTATACATATCGAGAGCGACGGTGAGAACCATCTTATATAATGCTTACAGCAAGCTGGGAATACATTCAAAAACAGAACTATATAATATTGATTTCTAAAAAGTAAAAATAAAAAATACGAAAAAAATTCGTATGAAAT
>JAEYON010000035.1 GCA_023411645.1 Bacillota bacterium
TTTCACAAAACCATGCGGATGATCATACCGATACTGAAGGAAAATACATTAGCTGCGATAGCAAACCAAACAGGGTGGTGGATTTTTTGCCCACGGGTCGTGTAGTAGTAAGCCTCGATCGATATTGCAAATAGCTCAAGCGCGATTTTTACCGGGGCTGGGCTCAACTGCGTATAATGAACTGCCAAATAGTACCCCAAAACTACGGGAGGGTTTGTCAGCACATTAACCAGGCAAACCAGAAGCAGATCTTTTTTATTGCGGATCCGTAATGCGACAGAGAACAACTCTTCAAACAATATGGTCATTCCCAGGGAAATCCCCATAATGCTCAGAAGCTGGTGCCCCATTACAACACCGCCTTTCTCAGCCCGGCCCATAAAAGAACAAAGGATCCGACTGCCGCCAGAGAAAGGGCTGCTGCCGAAGACAATAACGGTTCCGCACCAAGGTATACAGGAGTGAAACCTAAAAACAGTCCAAAGGTTAGAAGTCCAAATGAAAATCCTTTACTTCCGGGCAGAAGTCTTGCCACTGCCCACAGTGTGATCGGCATGGTCATATTAAACAGGAACACTGCGCCCACTCCGGCAAGCGGGTTTGCAGAAAGCAAAAAGAGTACTGCTGCTATGCCAAGTGATATGCCTGATGCTTTTAAAGCTCCTAATCTGTCAGCAAAGATACCGCCTGCCATTTTTCCAAAAACAACAGCTAATACAAGTACAATTCCCCAATTGCCTTGCCCTTTCCACGAAAAATTCATGGTCATTCCAACATATGAACGAAGACACACTACAAGAAACAGGCAGGCAATGGCAGCAAGTACTGCTGATGATCCGGCGCCTTCAAAGGATAACGGTCTATTGCTGGAGTGGAAGGAACGGAGAGGTATATATTGAATGGCACAGATACAAATTGCTGATGCAAGTAATATTGATATGATAGTTAACTCCTGTATCGAGCCCTGCCTTCCCATTACTGTTCCAAGGTAGATGCCCAAGGCCCCCGGCGAGACAAATATGCCAAGAGCGCTGCTTTTATCCCCGCTGATATTCAATACATCAATGCCGCCGCCCACGTGGAACAACCCGTTGCCGATCCCCGCCGTCACAGCACATAGTACAGGGAAATTGCCGCCGCCGAATGCCAGAGCTGCCAGCAGGCAGCCAAGGGCCGCGCAAAGCGCATTCCGGTTCCATCGGTCTGCCAGAAGTCCCAGCGGCATCTGTAGGGCAAAGGCGCAGAAATTATATATAAGAAGACTGAAGTACCAATACTCTGTACCGTAAACCTCTTGATACAGCAGGAAAGCACAGGCAAAGTCCACTATAAAGTGAACAATCGAATAGAGCAGTATTCTTGAGCAATTTATTCTCATATACCACACCTCTTAATTGTAATTGACGCTTTGAGATATCAAAAGGTTCCGAACGGTGATGGAAGGTTAATGACAGGGGCGGACATCTGGTTATTAGTGTAAAATGTCTGTTCTGTGGGGTAGCGTTAATAATATATGTGTGTTTAAATATTAGCACGGAGAAAAAGTTCAATAGGAGAAAAGACAATGGCGTCACTATTTATATGAATAGCGGCGTCATTTTTTATTAACGAACAATAAAGGAGGATGGAATATGAGACTTGCACCAAGAGAAATCGAAAAGCTTATGCTACACGCGGCGGGCGAGCTTGCAAAACAACGCAAAAGCAAAGGCCTTAAGCTAAATTATGTCGAGGCTGAAGCTTATATTACATCAGAGCTCATGGAACTTGCCCGTGAGGGTAAAACAGTTCGTGAGCTTATGGATTTGGGAACTACGCTGCTTACAAGGGACGAAGTTATGGAGGGGATCCCTGAAATGATTCCGGAGGTACAGATCGAGGCAACTTTTGATGATGGAACAAAGCTTGTTACGGTACATAATCCTATTAAATAATTATTGCATGTAATGGAGGTGTTTGTTATGATTCCCGGAGAATTCATAGCTGGATCGACCGCAGTTGAAATAAACAGCGGACTGAATTCAAAAGAAATAAAGGTCTTAAACATGGGCGACCGGCCCATTCAAGTAGGATCGCATTTTCATTTCTTTGAAGTAAATAAATTTCTTTCGTTTAGCAGGGATGATGCCTTTGGATATCGTCTTGACACACCGTCAGGAACGGCAGTCCGTTTTGAGCCTGGCGAAGCAAAAGAGGTCAGACTTGTTGAAATTGGAGGCAAGCGCAGAATAAGAGGCCATAATAATCTTACAGATGCCCAGATCAACGATTCCACACGCAAGATATCTTCAGCAAAAGCAGATACCGGAGATTTCAAAATGAGAGAGGAGCATAAAAAATGAAGTCCGTTGACAGAAAAGAATACATATCGATGTACGGGCCGACTGTTGGTGACAAAGTCAGGCTCGGAGATACTGATCTTTTTATAGAAGCCGAAAAAGACTATGCTGTTTATGGAGAGGAAATGAAATTCGGCGGCGGTAAAACCATTCGCGACGGCATGGGACAAAATTCAGACATCACAAATGAGGGCGGCGCGCTGGATATACTGATAACAAATGCACTTATCCTTGATCACTGGGGAGTAGTTAAAGCTGATATAGGGATAAAAAACGGAAAAATTGCCGGCATAGGTAAATCGGGTAATCCTGATATAATGGACGGAGTTGACCCTTTGCTTGTAGCAGGGGCGGGAACCGAAGTTATTGCAGGAGAAGGAATGATAGTAACAGCAGGTGGTATTGATACGCATGTTCATTACATTTGCCCCCAGCAGGTCGAGACTTCTCTATATTCGGGTATAACAACCATGATAGGTGGCGGAACAGGTCCTGCCGTTGGGACCTTTGCAACCACCTGCACTCCCGGAGCGTTTAATATTCAAAAGATGCTGGAGGCCGTTGAGGAGTTTCCTATGAATTTTGGCTTTTTCGGAAAAGCCAACTGCTCATCCGAGGAACCGCTTATCGAGCAGATCAAGGCGGGAGCGATAGGCCTAAAGCTTCACGAGGATTGGGGTACTACGCCATCCGCTATAAACACCAGCCTTAATGTGGCTGATAAATATGATGTGCAGATCACAATACATACGGATACTCTCAATGAGGCAGGTTATTTTGAGTCTACCCGGGATGCTATAGCAGGCCGTGCTATTCATACATATCATACGGAAGGCGCGGGCGGCGGCCATGCTCCTGATATAATAAAGGCAGCAGGCCTTCCCAATGTAATGCCATCTTCCACAAGCCCGACAATGCCTTTTTCGAAGAATACAATCGATGAGCATCTGGATATGATAATGGTATGCCATCACCTCGATCCCAATCTTCCTGAGGATGTTGCATTTGCAAAGTCAAGAATACGTTATGGGACCCTTGCGGCAGAGGATGTGCTTCATGATATGGGAGCTATCTCAATACTGAACTCCGACTCCCAGGCAATGGGACGCCCTGCAGAGGTTATAACAAGAGCATGGCAGTGTGCCGACAAGATGAAAAAGCAAAGAGGACGGCTGCCGGAAGAAATGGGCCGGGATAATGATAATTACCGTGCAAGGAGATATATTGCCAAGTACACCATAAATCCGGCAATAGCACACGGTATATCGGAGTATGTCGGCTCGGTCGAGAAAGGAAAATTTGCCGATCTTGTTATCTGGGATCCGAAATTTTTCGGTGTTAAACCTGATATGATCATAAAAGGCGGATTTATTGCAGCTGCCAGAATGGGCGACGCAAACGCCTCTATTCCTACGCCTCAACCTGTTATAATCAGGAATATGTGGGGGGCGTATGGCAAAGCAAGAAGCCGTACATGTATTACATTTGTGAGTAAGGCTGCATATGAAAATGGAGTGGGGGACAAACTCGGACTGGAGAAAATCATTATGCCTGTAATGAATTGCCGGACAGTCGGCAAAAAGGATATGTTACTGAACAATGAAATTCCTGATATTCAGGTAGATCCTGATACTTATATGGTAAAAATCAATAATGTGCAGGTAGACAGTACTCCCTCTGATATACTTCCGCTGTGCAGAAGGTATTATCTCTTCTAAATACGTGTTTGTGGGTAATTACCTTAGACCGGCAATTAAAAATGAAGGAATAAAGATAAAAAAATTCATAAATTAGTTATAATATATTAAAAAATGCATAAATAAGTACTAATTATGAAGTTTTGCATTTTGAATTATTCATATACGTATTGACTGGAAGAACCAGATGTGTTATTTTATATCGTATAAAAACAGCAGGCAAGAATACAACGGCGTACCAGTGCTTTGGGTATGCCTTTTTTGTTATTGCAGAAAGGTGGAGTTTTCATGGAATACAAAATTATATTGGCAGACAATAACGTCATGACCATTACAACTTCTTCCGAAGCCGGTTTTATTAGTATGTTGAATGCGATCTGCGAAGTAGCGGAGGATTATCTGTCACAGCATGAAATAATACAATGGATCGGATTGGAACGGCTGGATAGCATAATCGGCAGGATATGCACATTCATGATTGAGAATATAGACAATAAAAACGTTATGGAGCTTGCAACAAATAAGTTTGGCTTAAGCAAAGATCACATCAGACGAATTTTTAAAACAAAACTGGGCAAGACATGTAATGAAGTTCTGATAAGGTTAAAGATCGAACATGCCAAAGTGCTTTTAAGAGAAACTACAAAAAAGATATATGAGATAAGCGAGGCAGTTGGGTATACTTCTGTTGACTATTTCACAAATGTCTTTAAACGAAGTGAGGGAATAACTCCAATACAATACAGAATGAACGAAGGATTCCAGCAAAATACTATTGTAAAATGCCGGGATTGTCAGGTTGTTAAAATCGGATAACAGGCACTATAATAACAACATATTAAACAAAGGCGTTTGCAAATAAAAAGAAAAAATATTCCGAATGGCTTGGGATATGGACTCTTTGAGGAAGCAAATGCCTTTTTTAATTAATAAAAATAAATGGAAAGAGGGGACAATATGAAAAGAAAATTAATTTCAGTTTTTCTAAGTATTCTGATTACAGTATTAATGACAGCAGCTCTGACTGCCTGCGGCAGTACGGGAAGCAACAATGCATCTGCGGGTTCTGCCGCATCGGCAGCCGGCGGAACCAAGACGGGCGGCGAAACTGTCAAAGTTGGCATACTCCATTCACAGAGCGGTACAATGGCTATGGCTGAAAAGCCTATGATTGAAGCGACCCAAATGGCAATTGATGAGATCAATGCTTCAGGAGGCATTTCAGGCAGGCAGATTGAGTTTGTTATCGAAGACGGGGCTTCAGATGCAGCCGTATTTGCTGAGAAGGCAACAAAGCTGTTAACAAAAGATAAGGTTGCTACAATTTTCGGATGCTGGACCTCAGCAAGCCGCAAGGCTGTACTTCCGGTAATAGAAGGCAACAATGGCCTCCTTTGGTACCCGGTCCAGTATGAAGGCCTAGAATCCTCGCACAACATAATATATACGGCTCCCTGTCCGAACCAACAGGCTGTTCCTGCCATAGATTACCTTATGGAAAATTATAAAGGCGAAGACGGAGTACTCAAGCTATTCCTTTTTGGATCGGATTATGTTTATCCCAGAACGACGAACACGATCATAAAGGGTATGCAGCCTGATTACGGATTTGAGATTGTCGGGGAGGAATACATACCTCTTGGTTATACGGATTGTTCAACAGTCATTACGAAGATTCAGCAGACAAATCCCGATGTGATTATTAATACGGTCAACGGTGATTCAAACGTATCCTTCTTTAAGCAGTATAAAGACGCGGGTCTTACACCGGATAAAATCCAGACGATGTCTTTTTCCTGCTATGAGGAAGATATCCGCGGCATGGGAGCCGAATACGCAAAAGGCCATCTTTTTGCCTGGAACTATTTCCAGTCGATTGATACGCCGGAAAGTAAAGAGTTCACTAAAAAGTTCAAATCACTCTACGGCGAGGACAGAGTTACCGGCGATCCTGTAGTAAATGCATATGAAGGAGTTTATCTCTGGAAGGCGGCTGTTGAGAAGGCAGGTTCATTTGGTGTGGAGGAAGTTATAGCGGCATGTGAAACAGGTGAAATAGAAGTTATGACACCGGAAGGTCTTGTTACTATCGTAGCAGGAACATCCCACCATTGCCTGCAGAAGGTTTTTGTCGGTGCTTGCGATGAAGAAGGTCAGATTCAGAGCCTTTGGGAAACAAAAGACCGTGTTGAACCGGATCCGTGGCTCAAACAGTATGATTGGGCAGCTTCTTCCGGCTTAGTTAAATAGTTCCTGTTCAATAAACCGGGTATTGTAGAGAACGAGTCCCTGCACTTGACTACAGACACTGTGCAGGAACTTGTTCTCAAAATGCCGGCTGATCCTGCTGCGGAGAAAGGAGATGGAATTATGGATGGGTTCATGATGCAGTTTTTTAACGGACTGAGTGTCAGCTCTATTTATTTGGTGGCAGCTTTGGGATTGGCGATTACATTCGGACTTATGGGCGTGATAAATATGGCTCATGGTGAATTCATCATGGTTGGCGCGTATGCGACATATGTGATACAAAGCCTTTGGACAGCATATCTGCCTGAAAGTGCATTTGACAGTTACCTGTTTGCGGCTATACCCGCGTCATTTGCGGTTGCTGCAATGCTTGGTGTTTTTGTTGAAAGACTGATTATCCGGCACTTGTATGGACGTCCTTTGAACAGTCTGCTGGTTACCTGGGGAATCAGTCTTGTACTTCAACAACTGGCAAGGTCAATATTCGGGCCGACAAACCTGAGTGTTATATGTCCGTCATTTCTTAACGGGAGTATAGCAGTCACAGGCATGTTTTCAATGTCTTATAAAAGGTTGTTTATTCTCGGAATGGCTGTCTTATGTGTAATTCTGATTGCATTGCTTATGTACAAATCAAAGCAGGGAAGAAATGTGAGAGCTGCCATGCAGAACCGTGCTATGGCGGCAAGTCTTGGAGTAAACACGACTTTGTGTGATGCGGTAACGTTTGCATTAGGCTCAGGATTAGCAGGCATTGCCGGCTGCGCGTTGACATTTCTTGGCCCTGTAGGCCCGACGATTGGCCAGGCGTACATTGTTGATACATTCATGACAGTCGTAGTAGGCGGAGTCGGAAGTGTTATCGGTTGTATAACGGGTTCGCTGATTATTGGTATGGGTGGTCCGACATTTGAGTACTTTACCAGCGCTTCCCTGGGGAAGGTGCTGATATTCATTGTAGTTATAATTACACTGCAGTTCAGGCCCAAAGGTATATTCTCAATAAGCAGCCGCGCTTTGGATGAGTAATGGCTGCAGCAGTTAGAAAATGAGGAGGTGAAAGTTATGGCAAGACCAACTCAAAGAAAAATGGCGGGGGTGTTTAAAATATCCGGTAAAGGTTTTTTAGCAGCTGCAATATTTATATTCCTGCTCACAGCTCCGCTATACATGTCAAGCTTCAGAGTAAGCATGTTTGGTAAGTACATGTGTTTTGCCTTGATTGCCTTGGGCATTGATATGATTTGGGGATATACAGGTATCCTTTCGCTGGGCCATGGAGTTTATTTCGGCATTGGAGCCTACTGTATGGCAATGTATTTGAAACTTGAGGCCTCAGGCGGTGCTCTGCCGGACTTCATGGCATGGAGCGCTGTGGATAAGCTTCCGCTGCTATGGTATCCGTTCAAAAATCCTTTATTTGCAGTAATGATGGTTGTTGCGGCACCTGTCATACTGGCTGCGGCGGTAGGCTTACTTACATTTCTGAACAAAATACGGGGTGTTTACTTCTGCATTCTGTCACAGGCGCTTGCATATGCCTTGGCAACATTTATGATCGGCCGTCAGGAATACTTCGGCGGCTCAAACGGACTTACGGGCTTCTCGACAATACTCGGAATGAACCTTAACAGTCCGGCAATCAAGCTGGTTTTGTTTTATTGCACTTTGGCGGTTCTTGTTACTGGTTATGCACTTTGCAATTTTGTTGTAAAAAGGAGAGTCGGAAAAGTGCTTATTGCAATAAGAGATGCTGAAAACAGAGCAAGCTTTACAGGCTATTCCACAGCTTATTATAAAGTGTTCGTATACTGCATGTCTGCTGCTTTAGCAGGAATTGCAGGCGCGTTGTATGTAACCCAGGTGGGCATTATTTCTCCATATGATATTGGAATATCTCCATCTATTGAAATGGTTATCTGGACTGCCGTTGGTGGGAAGGGAACATTGGTAGGGGCAATTCTGGGAGCCCTTGTTGTTAATTTATCAAAGAGTATAATTTCAGAATCATTTCCTTCTTTCTGGCAGTTTTTTATTGGTGGCATATTTATTGTTGTAACTCTATTCCTTCCCGGAGGGCTTATATCCATAAAGGATATTCCTTCACAGATTAAGTCCGCAATAACAAAAAGGAGCTCGAACCAGGAGGTGTCATAATGCCAGAACCGATCCTGAAACTAAATGATGTAAGTGTTTCATTTGGCAGCTTCAAGGCAGTAAAGCATGTTAAGACAATAGTTTATGAAAAAGAGATCAGATTTCTTATAGGGCCCAACGGGGCGGGAAAAACAACGCTTCTTGATGCAATATGCGGAAAGAACAAGCTCTCGGGAGGAAACATAATTTACAGAAATGATGATATCGAATACGATTTACCCAGGATAAAGGAGAATAAAATCGTCAACATCGGTGTGGGACGTAAGTTCCAGGCTCCGAGCGTATTTTCCGGATTAACGGTTTTTGAAAACATGGAAATTGCAGTTGTTCATAACAGGAGTTTGTTTGCTTCAATCCGGAACAGGCTGACAAAAGAAGACCTGGAAAGGATCGATAACCAGTTGAATTTCGTAGGTCTCTATGAGCTTAAAAACGAATATCCGACTATCCTTTCACATGGTCAGAAACAATGGCTGGAGCTGGCGATGCTGTGCGTTTCACGTCCTAAGCTCATGCTCCTTGACGAGCCTGTTGCAGGCATGGGCAGGCGCGAAACGGAAAGAACGGCAGAACTTCTTAGAATTATTCAGAATAATTGTTCAATTGTAGTTGTTGAACATGATATGCAGTTTGTTCGTGACGCAGCAACATGTGTAACTGTTATGCACGACGGGGAAATCATTTGCGAGGGTACAATGGACGAAGTCGAAAATAACAGGCAGGTAATCGAAGTTTATTTGGGCAGAGGCGGTGAATGAGATGTTGATGTTAGAGCATGTAACTGCAGCTTACAGCGGAAGCAGGGTTTTATTCGGAGTAGACATTGAAGCCGGCGTTGGTGAAATCACCTGTCTTGTCGGCAGAAATGGCGTTGGCAAGTCAACTACTATGAAGGCTATTATGGGACTTGTAAATACGCCGTCGGGCGACATTCGGCTTGATGGGCGGAGTATTTTCAAGAAGCCTACTTATGCAAGAGCAAAAGCGGGAATAGGTTATGTGCCGCAGGGACGCGAGATATTCCCGAAGCTTACGGTGCGGGAAAACATCCAGCTTGGGATGGAGGCTAACAAAAGTCTAAAGGAAATACCCAGGCACATTTTTGAGATTTTTCCCATACTTGAAGAGTTTCTTGAACGCCGTGGCGGGGATCTTTCCGGCGGTCAGCAGCAACAGCTTGCTATAGCCAGGGCTATTGTTTCCAAACCAAGGGTGCTTATACTGGATGAGCCTACTGAGGGTATCCAGCCTTCAATTATCCAGGATATTGGCAAGGTTATTACAAGACTCAAAAGGGATATGGCAATTCTTATGGTGGAACAGTATCTGGAATTTGTGCTGGCAGTATCGGACAAGTGTTATGTTATGGAAAAGGGCAGAATCCTGATGGATGGAAATATAAAGGAGCTTGATAAAAAGAAGCTGCAGTCGCTGCTGGCAATGTAATGTTGAGAAGATACATGCAAAAAGCTTATAGAAAGGTGATGGATAGATATGAAAATGATAAGAGCGATTATCAGACCTGAAAAATCAAGGACTGTAATTGATGCGCTTTCCGATGCGGGCTACAATTCAGTGACCGAAGTTGATGTCTATGGCAGAGGTAAACAAAAGGGTATAACCATCGGCGAGGTCAAGTATGACGAACTGCCAAAAATAATGCTTCTAATTGTTATCGAGGATGAGCAGGAGACGGAGGTGGCAGATATAATTATGTCGACAGCAAAAACGGGTGCCGGGAATATGGGTGACGGCAGAATTTTTGTTATTCCCGTAGAAAAGGCTTATACCATTAGTTCAGGACAGACTGGATTGTAAAGGAGGCGTATTAAAATGAAAGAAATTATTGCTCTTATAAGGCCATCAAAGGTTGAAGATACAAAAAAAGCACTGGAGGCAATAGGACTGCCAGGAATGACAGGCCGGAGGGTAATGGGTAAGGGGAAAAAGCCTGTTGAGCTAAGTGATGATGAAGGAAACCTATTAATGAAGTCATATATGATGCCAAAAAGAAAAATCATTATCGAGGTCGATGATAATGATGTTGACAAGGTTGTGACCATTATTACACTTGTAAACAGCACGGGTGCTCAGGGCGACGGCAGGATTTTTGTGCTGCCCGTACTCAGTTCATACGAAATACGTACCGGTAAGAAGATCGGTTAGGAGCGATGGTTCACCCAACGATGGTTCACCCGCCTATTGACGAAAACGTCCGGATGATGTAAACTTACCATTAACAATATAGGATTTATATACAGGCAATGAAAAGAAGAGTAGGCAGCAGGAAACGATCCAGAGAGCCCCGGTTGGTGGGAAAGGGGCGCGGAGAATATTGCCGAACATGGTCTTGGAGCTTCGCACCGACTGCATATTGCGTATAGCTTATGATGTGCACAGGCTGCGACGGAAGCGCCCGTAACAGCGCAGGAGTATCGATTAGCATCTGTACTCAAAAAGGCCCTCCTCGTGAGAAGTGGGCGAACCAGGGTGGTACCACGAAGCTGAAGCTTTCGTCCTTGATGTAATTTATCAGGGATTTTTTTATACCAATTTTGCTGCGGCAAAAACAATTTTTTTGCTGCTTTATGAAAGGAATACAGCCATGAACGATGATCCGATCATTAAAATAGAAGCACTGAATAAAACCTTTGGCGGGGGAGAAAGCGAAGTTGTTGCACTGGACGACATAAATCTGTCCATTGCCCGGGGAGAAATTTTTGGCATCATTGGTCTGTCCGGTGCCGGCAAGAGCACGTTGGTCAGGTGTATCAATCTACTTGAGAAGCCCACCGCCGGAAATATCTTTTTTGACGGCAGGGATATCACTTTATTATCGGATTATGAACTCAGGCATGTTCGCCGTTCAATCAGCATGATATTTCAAAGCTTTAATCTTTTAATGCAGAGGACTGCACTGGAGAATATCTGTTTCCCGCTTGAGCTTGCCGGAATGCCTCGAAAAGAATCCAGAACCAAGGCGCGGGAGCTCCTTGAGACAGTGGGGCTTGCCGATAAGGAAAAGGCCTATCCTGCTCAGTTATCCGGTGGGCAGAAGCAGCGTGTTGCCATAGCAAGGGCTCTTGCTACCGGGCCGAAGGTACTGCTGTGCGATGAGGCCACCAGCGCGCTGGATCCGACTACAACACAATCTATACTGGCTCTGCTCAAGGAACTGAATCAAAAACTCGGACTTACAGTTATCATCATCACCCATGAGATGAAGGTGATCGAACAAATATGCAATCGTGTAGCTATTATCGACAACAGCCATATAGAGGAGATTGGGACGGTGGATGATGTGTTCCGGCACCCCAAAACCCAGGCTGCCAGGAAGTTAATTTTCCCAAGGGGGGAAATAACTGAAATAATGGAGGGCAATGGTAAGTACCTGCGTATCGTATTTGAAGGAAATGACTCGAACCAGCCTGTCATAGCGAATATGGTGCTCAAGTGCGGCGCGCCGGTGAATATTCTTTTTGCCAATACGAAGGATATCGACGGAAAAGCGTTCGGACACATGATTCTGCAGCTGCCCGACGATATGGTTGCTGTCCGTAAAATTCTGACTTACCTTGATATGGAGAATATTGCGTACGAGGAGGAGAAATACAATGTTTAACAGTGAACTGCTTGCTTTAACGGGAGTAGGACTCCTCGAAACCTTGTACATGACAGTTATTTCCACAGTGATGGCCTATGTGCTTGGTCTGCCTGTCGGAATGATTCTGGTGGTGACAGATAAGGACGGAATTAGACCCAATGCTGCAGTGAACAGTATTGTTGGCGGCATTGTCAATGTAGTGCGTTCTGTCCCTTTTATTATTCTGCTGGTCGCTGTGATACCAGTCACCAGGGCCATTGTGGGAACAAGCATCGGCTCGACTGCAACGATAGTGCCGCTTGTTATTGCTGCGGCGCCGTTTATCGCTAGAATGGTAGAAAGCTCGGCAAAGGAGGTGGATCGGGGCGTGATAGAAGCGTCCCTATCAATGGGAGCGTCCACATTTCAGATCGTCAGCAAGGTCATACTCCCTGAGGCAATGCCATCCCTCATTGTTGGAGCGGCTATTGCGACCACGACTATTCTTAGCTACACTGTCATGTCGGGTTTTGTAGGTGGCGGCGGACTTGGTTCCATCGCTGTGAACTACGGTTATTACAGATCACAGACAGATATCATGCTGATTATGGTGGCCGTTCTGGTATTGATCGTTCAGGTTTTTCAGGAAATAGGCAATTTGATTGCCAGAAAAAGTGATAAGCGTATAAAATAAAAAATAAAAAATAAAAAAGAGGAGAATGATTATGAGGAGAATAGTACAGATAGCTTTGGCACTTACATTAGCCCTTTCAGTATTAGCAGGCTGCTCTGCTAAAAAGGATGACACCATTGTGATAGGCGCAAGTGTCACACCGCATTCCGAGATCCTTGCAGTTGCAAAGGAGATACTTGCCGAGAAAGGGATCACTCTTGAGATTAAGGAATTCAACGACTATGTACAGCCAAATAAGGCTGTAGAGAATGGAGATATTGACGCGAACTACTTCCAGCACAAGCCGTATATGGACCAGTTTAACAAAGATGACGGCACCCATCTCGTTTCAGTCGCGGCAATTCATTATGAGCCCTTCGGTATCTATGCAGGCAGGACAGCTTCCATTGATCAATTGGCGGATGGCGCTGTAATTTCAATCCCCAACGACGGGACAAATGAAGCCCGCGCACTGATGCTGCTTGAAGCGCAGGGACTTATCAAGCTAAAAGAGGGCACAGGCTTTTCAGCTACAATTCTTGATATTGCCGAGAATCCTAAGAACCTCGACATCAAAGAGCTTGAAGCCGCTCAGCTGACGCTTACACTGAAGGATGTGGATCTGGCCGTTATCAACGGCAATTACGCGATCCAGGCCGGTCTGAATGCCACAACGGATGCTCTTGCAACAGAGGACAAGGATTCCACCGCTGCTCAGACGTATGCAAATATTCTTTGTGTGAAGGAAGGCAATGAAAACAATGCCGGTATTCAGGAGCTTATTAAGGCACTAAAGAGCGACAAGGTTAAGAAATTTATAGAAGAAAAGTATGAAGGTGCGGTAGTACCATTGTTTTAGGAGAATGCAGTCATATCAGAATACTGCAGGCCGTATACCATATATGAAGGTATACGGCCTTTCAATGTTGTTGCGATAATTGTTGTGCTTGTATGTTGAAATAGAGTATAATACTAGAATAAAGTGTCCTGATCTAACGGTTACAGGATCAAAATTACAGGAGGGGAAAGTATGAAGAGAATCGCAGTAT
>JAEYON010000040.1 GCA_023411645.1 Bacillota bacterium
CGCCCAATCCTTTTAAGGACACAACAAACCCACAGATATTAAAGGCCTACAAACTTGGGATCACCACAGGCACCTCCGCTACTACCTTTGCGCCAAAGGAGCTTACCAACCGCGAGCAGGTGGCGACGATGCTGAGCAGGGCTGTAAGGACCATGGCTCCGGGAGGAGATTTCTCCACGGAAGGAGCTCCAAGCTTCAGTGACAAGAAGGACATATCCGCCTGGGCGTTGGACCATGTACTGTTCATGGCAAAGTTAGGGATAATAAAGGGGAGCGACGGAAAATTCATGCCAAAGGCAACAACTACTGCCCAGACAGCGGCAGGCTATGCGACTACCACAAGGGAGCAGGCTATAGCCATGAGCGTACGTTCCTTTGAAAAGATGAAATCCGGTGACCTGGGCGCGTTGGGGGATAATACATCAACGAACCCACACAGCCGGTAAAGACGGATGATTCCATTGTTGGAACATGGACTCTCGGAACCCTGTCCGGCGGACGATTTAACGCTGTTTCGGGGAAATATGAGGGCGGAGCAACCGGTCTTGGTCAGCAATATACTTTTAAGCCGGATGGAACCTACTATGCATTGGCAATCTGGTCAAATGCAATGTATTTTTCAGGAAAGTACAGCGTAAAGGATGGAATATTAAAGCTTACCGAGAGGGTCGTCGAGGAAAGCAATGACGATGGCGGAACCTGGAGTGCAAAGGAAACACTCTTCGACGCCTCTTCATATTTTGCCGTCGGTTCGGACGATACAGGAACATTCCTTCTGATCGGCGAGGAAGGCGCGACGCCACCTCTTATTGATAAAACAAACGCATTTAAATACATGTCTGCTGCCACGCCGACTAAAAGCTAATAACAGAGGTTACGGAAGGCAACATGGCCTATGCATAAATAAATAAAGATAAAAGATTGTCTGGTAACTGAGGCAATCTTTTTAATTGAGATGTAAAAAAGCCGTGAAGCTTGTGGTATCGAGCGGTATCAGGGTTTATTGTCATTTTAAGATTACCTTCTAAATGAAATGTAAGATTGTGTGACTATTCTGACGCAGTTTGATCTATGCATCTGATTTTAAAATGACCTAGTCCGACGACAACCATGTCTGGATACCGGTATTTAGTAAGAATGTAAGTATAAATGTGCAAAAAATGCGAAGGTGTTCAACTTTCTTTAGTAATTGAGTAAAAAATGTGTAAAAATTTCGATTGTGTTTAACATTATGATAAAATTATACAAAAATTCTGAACACAAACGGAAATTCTGCTCAGCCGACAGACTAGCTCTGAACACAACTGAAAATTTTGCTCGGCCGATAGCTACTTGCTCAAAGTAAAAATGTTAAAGTGTTTTTCTCAGGAAAGCATAGCCTTTTGATATGCCCTGAAAAAGAGTCATACACCCTGTCTGAGACCTTTGCCGGTTGCTGGTCTCTGCTTGCCCCAGCATGCTCTTACCTCTTCGGAATACAGGTTTACTATATTATGATTTTTGGAAAATTATTGTTTCATGCGTTTGCCGTGCGGACAATACCGTAATGTATTCTCTTCTTAACTACAAAATGTTAGAATAAATAAGATATGTGAAATATTTCTTTGGGGGAAAAGAAAATGCAGGAAGTTTATGATTTTTTAAAGAATTGCAGAACATACTATTTAGCTACAGTAGAAGGGGATCAGCCTAGAGTTAGACCATTCGGTACAGTGGATATTTTTGAAGGCAAGCTTTATATCCAGACAGGTAAAGTAAAAGAAGTATCCAAGCAGCTCCATGCAAATCCAAAAGCAGAGATCTGTGCTTTTTCTGATGGGAAGTGGCTTAGAGTATCAGGTAGGCTTATCAGAGATGATAGGGTGGAGGCAAAAATGCATATGCTTGATAATTATCCAAATCTTCAGGCAATGTATTCAGTAGATGATGACAATACAGAGGTTCTCTACTTTGAAGATGCGACTGCTACCTTCTTTTCATTTACCGATAAGCCAAGGGAAATCAAATTCTAGGTAACATATGAGCTTAACTAGCAAGGAGAGATTATGGAAACATCTGCGCTTTTATTAGTAGCAACGCTTGGGTCTATTGCCTGCAATACTTTGCCAAGGGTTTCTGTGATTGCCCCCCTTACTCTCCTTCCTTCGATCAGCTTAACCTGATACATCAGGCCAGTTTGATCCCTCTCTGGTTAGCTCTTTACTCAGATGATGAATGGAAAAAGGGGTGAAGCAATTGGATAAAAAATTGTTCATACAAGCAATCGGGAAATACTTTTCTGGAGTAATATTGTTATCCGTGTTGTTGTTTATTCCGGCTGGAACACTTAATTATTGGAACGCATGGCTGTTATTCGGACTTCTTTTTATTCCGATGCTTATTGTCGGAATAGTTTTGGCGGTCAGGAACCCAGCGCTTCTGCGAAAACGGCTCAATACAAAAGAGAAGGAAACAGAACAGAAGACTGTGTTATTATTTGGCGGCCTGATGTTTTTCAGCAGTTTTATTGTTGCGGGATTGAATTATCGTTATCAATGGTTTGTTCTGCCAGAATGGATTGTGTTCGCTGCGGCTGTGGTATTATTATTTGCGTATCTGCTTTATGCGGAGGTATTGCGTGAAAATACATATTTGTCGAGGACGATAGAAGTCCAGGAAAATCAGAAGGTTGTAGATACAGGTCTGTATGGGATTGTAAGACATCCAATGTACACATCCACGATATTGCTGTTTTTGTCTATGCCTTTGGTGCTTGGCTCTTTCTTTTCGTTTATTATTTTCTTAATTTATCCGGTAATCATGGTTAAAAGAATCAGAAACGAGGAAGAAGTTCTGGAAAAAAGTCTGGAAGGGTATTCGGAATATAAAAAGCGGATAAAGTACAGAGTAATTCCGTTTATATGGTAATATTCCGGAACCTTTTCTCGTAAGGAGGGAATGTATGGAGATCAAAAAATACAGCAAAGCCGATGAACCTTTGCTTTTTGACATGCTTGTCGACGAGGGGGATGAATGGAGCGATTACCATGGCCTGGCCGGCCGTGATAAATACATTAAGGCGCTAGCTTCGAGTATAACATATATAGCCTGCGATGAAACCCTTGTGTGTGGGTACGTCCGCTGCCGGGAAGATGACGGCTTCGGTGTCTATATTTATGATTTACTAGTAAGAAAATCATATCGTGGAAAGCAGATTGGCAAATGCCTTATGGAACGGGTGTGTCAGGACTTTCCGGACCAGCCTGTCTATGTTATGAGCGACGTAGATCCATATTATGAAAAACTCGGATATCGTAGAGAGGGATCAATATTTGAGGTGAAATAGGCAGTCGTATACGATTTACTGAAGGATAAACTGAACATTGTGAAGCTCACTTTTACAAGCGGAGTAAATGGCGCTACAGAAGAGTACGAACCTAAAAAGGATATAGACCGTTGCCCATTATGCGGTATTGCACTTAACGAAAATGGAGTATGTCCTAAATGTGGATACAGGAAATAGCATTTTGAACCGATACGAGAAAAGGAAGGAAGTATCTGGTATAATCAAGGTAAAACGATATAAAAAACCAAGGAATAATATGGATAATAAAGATGGACAATGTATTTTATGAGGAAATTGCAGATTGGAATTCCTGGGGAAAAGTGTTTCAATCAATTCCAGCCTTTGAGAAACTAATAAAAAGAATATTTATAAGAGAAGGCCTTCTTTGCAAAGAGATTTCACACTTAACCGCCGACTTATTATCGTCGATGATGAGGAAGAAGTACGCAAGGGCATTATCCAGAAGATCGAATGTGTCAAGAGCCGGAACAGAATATCTGTCCCGGTTCTTTTTATTTTAGCTGTTGCCAAGAATTTTTGCAGATGGACGGACTTAATTTACGAGGCAAATACATAAAATTTTAATTTTGGTAAATGTTGACAATAATGGTAGAATAGATTACAATTGCATAAAAGGTTTGGGCTGCAAACACATATCGTTTATGACTGAAATTTTGGCAAACACATTGCAAAATGTGGACGCAAAGCTTGAGAGCCCTGGTTTTAAGAGGGCCGTCCGGCTGCATGACAGCAAGAAAATCTTGTGATTGTGCAGCTT
>JAEYON010000049.1 GCA_023411645.1 Bacillota bacterium
CTGATTGATCCGGGTCTGATAACCGATCTTGTCGGGATTATTATTATTGCGTTTGTTTGCTTTGTACAGTACGTTCTGAAGGATAATGACAGGAAGAAACTTGAAGCATGATGCGTGTCGTATGATGTTTTAGGTGTGACTCATGGGGTGAGAGGGTAATGCTCGCTAGGCATTAAGGTGTGCTGCATGATCCTTTAGGTGTGGCTGACATTTATGACCTGAATTGAATGATAAAGTTGAACGAATTAGAATCTCCGGGGCTGGTCGATGGCTGCGTCATCTGCTCGCCCACGCATCCTGTGCATCGAGCGTCACTCGATTCCAGCCGGATTTGATTCGCAAATGGCCATAAATAGAAAAACAGCACTGCAACTACTACAGTGCTGTTTTTTGTTTGTGGTTTAACTATTTATCATCATTTTCGCGGATTTCAACCCTTCTTATCTTTCCGCTAATTGTCTTTGGAAGTTCACTTACAAATTCGATGATCCTTGGGTATTTATAGGGGGCAGTGACCTTCTTGACGTGGTCCTGCAGTTCCTTAACAAGTTCGTCGCTTGCGACATAGTTTTTTGCAAGCACAACCGTAGCCTTTACGATCTGGCCTCTGTCGGGGTCAGGTACTGCTGTGATCGCACATTCTAGTACGGCTGGGTGTTCCACAAGAGCGCTTTCAACCTCAAAAGGCCCAATTCTATAACCAGAGCTTTTAATGAGGTCATCTGCTCGTCCGACAAACCAATAATAACCATCTTCGTCTCTCCAGGCCATATCGCCGGTGTAGTATATATTGTCATGCCAGACTTTCTGTGTTAATGCGGGATCTCTGTAGTAGCCGTCAAACATACCAAAGGGCTTGCGCTTATTTGTACGAATTACTAATTGACCTTCTTCACCGACATCGCAGGAATTTCCGTTCTCATCCAGAAGATCAATATCATATCCCGGTGATGGTTTGCCCATGGATCCGGGCTTTGGTTCCAGCCAGGGGTATGTAGCAACTGTTACGGTCAACTCTGTTTGGCCATATGCTTCCATGAGCTTGATGCCTGTTGCTTTCAAAAACTGATTATACACCTCCGGATTCAATGGCTCACCTGCTATGGAACAATCCTTAAGGCTGCTCAGATCGTATTTTGTCAGATCCTCTTTGATAAAGAACCTGTAAATAGTTGGTGGTGCGCAAAAGGAAGTAATTTTATGTTTCACGATAACATCAAGGAATTCCTTGGGGATAAATTTATCATAGTCATAGACAAATACTGCTGCTCCGGCGATCCATTGACCGTATATTTTGCCCCACATTGCTTTGGCCCAGCCCGTATCTGCTACTGTTAGGTGGAGTCCTCCATCCATTACATTTTGCCAATATTTCGCAGTGAGAATATGCCCGAGCGGATATGTGAAGTTATGCTGAACCATTTTTGGCATTCCGGTGGTGCCTGATGTAAAGTAAAGCAGCATAATATCCTCATTTTTTACAGCATCACTGCCTGAAGCTCTTTCAAATACTGATGAAGCTTTCTCCAGTTCACTTGCGAAATCGAGCCAGCCTTCTCTCTTATCACCGACCAGTGCTTTTGACTTTAAGGATGGAGTATCAGGCATAGCATTTTCTACATGGTTGATAACCTCATCATCTGTAACTGAAATAATCATTTTAATATCAGCGGCATTACATCTGTAGACGATATCCTTTGTTGTTAGGAGATGAGTTGCAGGTATACAGATTGCTCCTATTTTATGCAAACCAAGCAGGCAGAACCAGAACTCGTACCGCCTCTTTAAAATTAGCATGACTGGGTCGCCTTTTTTAATACCGTTATTTGTGAAGAAATTGGCAGCTTTGTCACTGTAATATTTCATTTGTCCAAAACTGAAGCTGGCTTCATTGCCTTTGTCATCACACCAGACGATAGCTGTTTTATCCGGCGTCTCGGAGGCGATAACATCAACAACGTCAAATGCGTAGTTGAAGTCGCCGGGAATGTTAATGCTGAAATTTTCGTATAAATCCTCGTAAGATGAAAAATTCTGTTTACTTAGAAATCTATCAAGCATAATAAAAACCTCTTGTTTCAAAATTTATTTTGACTTATTTTAATCAACTACCGTATTGAAAAACTAAATGATGATTGCCAGAAATTTGGCTGTTTTATCTCCAATTGCTTTCATTCCGTGACTGCATGAGGAGTCAAAATATAATGAGTCGCCTTCATTTAAAATAAGCTGATGACCATCCAAATAGACCATCAGGGTGCCTTCGAGTACATAATTAAACTCCTGGCCCGGGTGTGTGTTCAGATGGATCGGCTCATTATCCGCAGACGGCTCGACGCTGACTCTGAAGGGTTCAGCGGCTTTATTTACAAAATTGTAGGCAAGGCTGTGATATTTATATGGGTTTTTACGATCGACACTGACACCTTTATCCTTTCTGACAAGGGAATAAGTACGCAGACGAGGATCTTCGCCGGTCAAAATAGCTGTTAATTCCACGTGGAACTTATTAGCCAGCTCATAAAGGAAGCCGATTGGTATATCAACATCGCCGGTTTCAAACTCTTTATATTCCTCCGCCGGTATACCCAGATCCTTCGCCAAAGCCTCTATGGAAAGCCCCGCAATTTCTCGCAAATCCTTAATTCTTGCGGCTATCTGTTTGATTTGGTCCGACATGCAAATCATCCTTTCCAGTAAGTAATTTATCTATAAATGATATCATAAAGCATTAGCGAAATAAACCAGACTCCTTGATAAGAATTCGTGATGTCAAGATAACGTAAAAAAAATGAATGTTTTTTGGCTGCGGCGAGGAGGGGGACATTTCTCAGCGAGGAGGGGGACATTTTTCAGCGAAGCAGCATTGATTCAAATACCTTAGCAGCCGGTGACAGGGGGACGTTTCTCAACTTTGCGACCCCAAGCTTTCTTTTTGGAAGAGGTTCAGCAAGCTTCACAATGAAGAGCTCACCAGATGATACCATCTCAGACACGCTTTCCCTTAACACATGCGCAACACCCAAACCTATCTTTGACAATTCAACTAAAAGTTCCATACTTTCCAGCTCTATTTCAGGAGAAATATTAATGCCAATGGAGTTGAAGTATGAATCAAGATTCCGCCTGGTTGAGCTTTCTTTCTGTAAAAGAAGAAGTGGTAAAGCAGCTAGTTCATCTGGTGTTACTTCTTTTCCATTAAGATATTCGAACCGTGAAGATGTAACAAAAACATCTTCCACTTCTTTGAATACCGGTGAGTCAATATCTTTATCAATTACCGGTAAGGTTACTATGCCAAGATCTACAGCACCGGACTTAAGCGAATTGATTATCCCTGGAGAAGTTCGATTAATGATTTGAATTTTTATCATGGGGTATTCAAGAACATATTTATGCAACACTGGAATCAACAGATGTCTAAGTATTGTATCGCCGACACCAATTTTTATCTCACCTAATTCTAACAACTGCATTTCCCTCATTTTTGCTTCCGCTGTTTTAATAAGGCTGTATGCCTGCTCAACATGGCTATACAGCATCTCGCCAACTGATGTGAGTTTTACATGTTTTGTACCTCGGATAAAAAGTGCGCTGCCTGATTGTGTTTCAAGACTCTTAATAGATTGACTTACAGCGGACTGAGATACATAAAGCTCTTTAGCTGCTGCCGAAAAACTTCCTTTTTTTGCAACGGTATAAAAAATTTTATATAGTTCAAAGTTTATATCCATTAGAACACCTAATGACAACTATTAAATATATTAATTATTATTATGCATTATATCATTGTATAATTTCATTGTAAAGATAGTAAGGCTAATGAGTAATTATCTAACACAAATGACTTAATCGGATGACTTATTGAATGTTTTGAAAGTGGTCGACTGAAAATTTCGTGGCTTGAAGCCAAGTATGGGGTGCACGTATGATTAGTGAAATGGAACAAAGAAACAAGGTAAGACGTATTTTTGCAGAGAAGAAGGAAGGCTATGATGTAGAGGCTCAGGGTCTATTCAAAGACTTAAAAACTAATCTTGGCATCCATGCCTTAGAAGGTGTCCGCATCATTAACAGATATGACATAACAGGTATTTTGGATAAAGAATATAGTGCATCGCGGTTTGTGATTTTTTCTGAACCACCGGTGGATCATTTATATGAAGAAGAAATTAACATATCTTCAGATGAAAAAGTTTTTTCAGTTGAATACCTTCCTGGACAATATGACCAGAGAGCGGATTCGGCATCACAATGTATCCAGTTTCTCTCTCTTGGAGAAAAGCCAACATGCAAAACTGCAAAGCTCATTTTGCTGAAGGGTAAAATTTCTCAGGATGATCTTGAAAGAATCAAGTTTTATTGTATAAATCCGGTAGATAGCCGCGAAGCCTCACTTGAAAAGCCTGAAACGCTTGAAGAAAAATTAGATTATCCGGGGGACATTTCTCAATTAGTAGACTTTTGCAAACTGACAAAGGAAGATCTGACTTCACTGCAGGAAGAGCTTCAATTAGCAATGTCGCCTGATGATCTTGAATTCTGTCAGAACTATTTTGCAGAATATGAGCATAGAGATCCCACTATTACTGAAATCAGAATGCTTGACACTTATTGGTCAGACCACTGCAGACACACAACCTTTTTAACAAAAATCAATAAAGTACAATTTGAAAATGGTCCATATAGTGACCTTATGAAAACTATTTATGACAATTATCTTGCTTCACGAAAATTCGTTTACGGTGGCAAAGAGAAAGATGTTTGTTTAATGGATCTAGCTACAATAGCAATGAAGGAACTACGTAAAAGAGGTAAGCTGAATGATCTTGATGTTTCAGATGAAATAAATGCCTGCAGTATTGTTGTTAAGGCAGATATTAACGGTAAAAGTGAAGATTGGCTTGTGATGTTTAAAAATGAAACGCATAATCATCCGACAGAAATTGAACCTTTTGGTGGTGCGGCAACTTGTCTAGGAGGCGCAATACGCGATCCACTTTCAGGCAGATCCTATGTCTACCAGGCCATGAGGGTTACGGGCAGTGGTGACCCGAGAACAGATGTAAAGGATACATTACCCGGGAAGCTGCCTCAAAGAAAGATTACTACAGGTGCGGCAGCTGGTTACAGTTCTTATGGAAACCAAATTGGACTCGCAACTGGCCAGGTCACGGAGCTGTACGATGAAGGGTATGTTGCTAAACGGATGGAAATCGGTGCGGTGATTGGGGCAGCACCCAAGAGAAATGTCATTAGGTCTGAACCGAAACCTGGAGACAGCATTATCTTGCTTGGAGGAAGGACGGGTCGAGACGGCTGTGGAGGCGCAACAGGTTCTTCGAAGGAGCATGATGAAAAGTCGTTGCTTACATGTGGTGCTGAAGTGCAAAAGGGGAATCCGCCTACTGAACGCAAAATTCAAAGACTTTTCCGAAACGAACAAGTTAGCCGTATGATAAAAAGATGTAATGATTTTGGGGCAGGTGGTGTTTCCGTTGCGATCGGCGAATTAGCAGATGGTTTGGACATTGATCTTGACAAAGTTCCAAAAAAATATGAAGGCTTAGATGGCACGGAACTTGCTATTTCAGAATCTCAGGAGAGAATGGCTGTTGTTGTTTCGGAGAAAGACGAGGAGGAGTTTATTCGAAGAGCAGCAGACGAGAATCTTGAGGCGACGAAGGTAGCTGTTGTTACTGATACAGGCAGATTGAGGATTAAATGGCGTGGTAAAATCATTGTTGACATAAGCCGTGAATTTATTAATACAAATGGAGTGAAGCAAAACATTGATGTTTATATAAAGTCACCATCTAAACAATTTATGCCAGAAACGTCCCCGAAAGGATCACCGAAAGGATCACCGAAAGGATCACCGAAAGGAGAAACGTCCCTTGAAAAGTCCATAAGTAGAGAAACGTCCCCCAATACATCCTCCGGTGTGACCCCCAATGCGTCCCCCAGTGAGATTGCTGAGATGTGGATACATGTCATGCAAACACTTGAGATTGCATGTCAGAAGGGGTTGGTAGAAAGGTTTGATAGTACAATCGGTGCCGGTACTATTTTAATGCCATTTGGAGGTAAGAACCAACTTAGTCCTGCTGAAGGAATGGCTGCAAAGCTTCCTGTTTTAGACGGGGATACAAGTACATGTACACTAATGACTCATGGCTTTAATCCTACTATTGCGAAACAGAGCCCTTTCCATGGAGCCGTATATGCACTTACCGAGGCTATTGCCAAAATTGCAGCGATGGGTGGAGATTATCACAATATAAGGTTAACTCTACAGGAGTACTTTGAGAAACCTGGGAAAGATCCTGAAAGGTGGGGAAAGCCGTTTAGCGCATTATTGGGTGCTTTTTATGTACAGCTTAGGCTTGGATTGCCGGCAATAGGCGGTAAGGACAGCATGTCGGGTACATTTAAAGATATTAATGTGCCTCCGACATTGGTTGCTTTTGCTGTTGCGGTCAGTGACGCCAATCATGTTATTTCCACAGAGTTTAAGAAGGTTGGAAGTCAAGTCATATTACTAAAATTAAGCAAGGATAAAAATGAATTACCGGATTTTGATCAACTTGATCAGAACTATTCGAAGGTTTACGAGCTCGCGAAAAACGGGAAGATATACGCAGCACATTCAATACGAAATGGCGGGATGGCGGAGGTTATAAGCAGAATGTGCTTTGGAAATATGATCGGCATCGATATCAAAAGCACATACAATGCAGAACTATTTAAACCTGATTACGGTTCGCTCTTATTGGAAATAGATAAGGCAGAGGATGCAGAAAAACTCTTGAAAGGCTTGGACTACTCAGTAGTAGGGCATACAATTGAGGAACCGGTTATTTTATTGTCAGAAACTCGACAAGCCCAGGGGACAGCCCAGGGGACAGTTCTCAAATTAAGTACGCTTCTAGAAAAATGGATGGAGCCTTTGGGAACTGTATTCCCAACAAAAACGGGTGATATTGGAAGCTCAATAAAAACTTACGAGTACAAAATAACAACCACGAATGATAAGGTACGAAATAAATCAGCAAAACTGATCTGTGCCAGACCAAGAGTTTTTATACCGGTTTTTCCTGGCACAAACTGTGAATATGACTCAGAAAAAGCATTTAGGGATGCAGGTGCTTTAGTGGATGTCCAGATAGTAAAAAATCTTACACCAGCTTGTATAACGGAGACAATACAAGCGATGCTAGAAAAAATCAGAAACAGTCAGATCATTATGTTCCCTGGTGGTTTTAGTGCTGGTGACGAACCTGAAGGTTCAGGAAAGTTTATAGCGACAGCATTCAGGAACCCATATATTCAAGAGGCTGTTATGGACTTAATAAATAACAGGGACGGTCTGGTACTAGGAATTTGTAATGGATTTCAGGCGCTAATTAAGCTTGGGCTATTACCGTATGGAGTTATAAGAGAAATGAGTCCGGAAAGCCCAACATTGACGTTTAATTCTATTGGCAGGCATGTTTCATGTATGGTGCGGACAAAAATTGTTTCAAACAAATCTCCATGGTTTTCAAATGTGAATGTCGGAGATATTCACACAATACCTGTATCTCATGGCGAAGGCAGGTTTGTTGCATCGGATTCAGAAGTAGCAAGACTTGTGTCCAATGGGCAGATTGCGACGCAATATGTGGATCAGAACGGGAATGCCTCATATGATATTAGATATAATCCAAATGGTTCAATATGTGCCATTGAAGGAATAACCAGTCCTGACGGCAGAGTACTAGGTAAAATGGGGCATTCCGAAAGAAAAGGAACAAATGTCTGTATTAATGTTCCTGGAAATAAGAATCAAAAATTGTTTGAATCAGGTGTTCAGTATTTTGGCTAGGGATGTTAGAGAACGTGGAGACGTTTCAATTCGAAAAGTCTGGGGACGTTTCTCAAGTAAAGGGCGTAACAGGATTACACAGTGGGAGCGCAAGAGTGACGCATCTCACAACAAAGGAAACCGTATGCATTTCCGCTCACAAAGGATGGGTAATAATGATGGGAAAAGTGACAGAACATGTGTTCTATGTTAGGATAAAAGAAAAAAGTTAGGTGATTGAATTGCCCAGAAAAGCGCGTGAGAAGCACTGTGAAGCCATATACCACATAATGTGCCGGAGTGTATCGGAGGTTCTACTATTCAAAGATGATGAAGACAGAGATTAT
>JAEYON010000052.1 GCA_023411645.1 Bacillota bacterium
GGATCACTCCCGTATTTTTTCCAAGAACTGTGCATAATTTCGTCTATTGTTCCTGTTTTGTCAAAAATAACTTTCCAATTTTTTCGGGTGGCAGCTGCACTGGTATAGGCACCATAACCGATGTCAATCTCAAGATAATTATCGCTTAAATATACTTGAAGCCTCCTTTGAGGCATTTGCTTAAAATATATGAAGTTTAGCCGTTTATTAAGCTGTGAAGTGACATACTCCATTACAGTTCCCATATTATTATCATCGTCGATCGCCACCACCATATCCAAATCGGATAACTCATCAATATAGCCGAACGAACCCGAGCCAACAACGATAAGTGCTAAAATATGCTCATTTTGTTCGGTGAAGGATATGATATAGTGCATAATATTTTTTCGGTCGGCTGTCTTAAATACTGACATGAACTTTACCCCCTACTAATATAAAAAATCTCCCGTACACACTTTAATACCATTTCGCAGAGCGCTACTTTTTCGCCCGACGGCCGGAGACCCGGGCGACGTCACGGATTACCTTTACATTCCAAGATTTTTTTCAATTTCAATGCCCTGAAAGTTGATTCAATCAAGTAAGCTTCCTTTTGTGTCCTGTTTTCTCCTAATCCCATATATTTACCTGAAACAAAATAGCCATTTTTTTCTTCCGGAATAAATTTCTTTGGAAAGCTATAAAAACCGTCTTTTGTCCTATAGTTTTCTAAAAAATTCATTAATCCTTTCATAAGTTCAAATTCTGTGGAAACAGTAAAATTACTGAATATATCTGCCCATAACAGAAGCTTGTTTATCTCCATGTCCTTATTCAATATCTGTCCATAGCCTGGTAAATGTACGCTCCAGCCCATCGAATAATATTGTCCTGTTGGTGATAATGCAATCCCATATTTATACATAATCCCTTTTTGATAGCGTTCATCGTAGCAGTATTTTAATATAGTATTTGCTTTGATTTCATTTTCTTTTGTCATTCCTGTTTGTTTCATGCCTAATATACCAAGTAAATCATATAAGGAAGGTAGCGGTGGTTCACTCTCTGCATCTCCATATCGTGTAAGAGCAGGATCAATTATTTTATCAACACTTTTCCAACTTGATGGAAGCTTTGGATACCCTTTTACATCAACATAAATATCATATCGTTCCTGCCTAACAAAGTTATAAACTTGATCTAAGCGCTTTTGCAAGATACATGCTATTGGATCTTCATCTGCATATCCGATTAAGCTCAAAAACTGGGCAATATAATAAACTCCATAGCCAATGCGGTTAACATCTTTTCTATAAAAATCTTGCTCCATTATATTTATATACGATTTTAAGAATTCGTCAATTGCATGAACACCTTTTTTTAAACCAAATGTCCAGATTTTCCCGACTGTATTTTCTAACTTTTCAGCTGCAGCTCCATGAAGCATTTTAGAGTAGCAATAAGAGCTTTCCTGCCTTGATCCATTTGCATAGAATTCAATATATTTTTGTACTTCTGGGAGCTTTAATACGTTTTGTACTAATTCTTCATTATCACAAGGAAGTTTGTCCATAAGTTCAGTTTTAATTCTCAATTGGAGCACAGGGCCACTTATTTTATAAAGTTTTTCAATCAGTTCATGGTCACAAAACATAATTCTTTATCCCTTCATTTCGCCGGAGGCCCAGGTGACGTCCAACGAGCAAAATTTCATCTAACGGCTTCGCGTTCACGACGCCGATGAGCCGGACCCCTTTCCTTTAGCGGCGCTTGCCGCACGGTGGGATGGTGTGGCAGCAACGCCCCTTGAGCACGCCCAAAGCGTGAAAACTGTGTTATATGCAGGACGGTGAAAATCCTTCGAAGCCAGAGCGCCACGGACGGCGCGGACGGCGCGCCTCTAAGCATTTTTATAAGTTTTTCAAAATAGAATTATATTCTTCAACGCTAATATTTATTTCATTGATTATTTCTCGTATTAGAGATCTTGCTAGATCTTTACTGGGATGAAAAGGAATAGTTGTAGTTCTACCATCACTATGTCTATAAAATACATGGCTACCTTTTTGGCGCGTACGTTCAAAACCCAAACTCATTATTACTTTTTCCATTGTTTTTGCATTAATCAATTGCAGTTTACTCATACCGCGACCTCAATTTGTTGAACCCCAACAAACTCAGGTAAAGCTTTCCTATCCTCCGGATCCATTTCCTCCAAGCATAATTCAATTACTTCTTTTAATCGAATTTGCAATTCGTCAAGAGTATCTGCCTGGGTATGTGCCCCAGGTATTCCAGGGACAAACGCTACATAATTTCCAGATTCTATATCTTTTTCGATAAATGCCACAATTTTTGAATTCATAACGCATATTCCTTTCTTTTCTTACTTTACAATTATTATATCATATTCTTCTAAATAATTGCATGCACTATGCGGTTTTCTTGCGCGCCACGGTCGGCGCGCACTACTATTTTCGCCGTCTTTTAGTCACGGTAGAACTGGCGGTTACCCGCCAGCCCCCGCACAGATCCCGGCGTGCGGAATTACCGCACCGGGCTCTTCAAATATACTCGCTTCCGTATTCAAGCAAAACCGCACTCTTCAATACACAGTGCCGGTACTTTCCTTCCATCACTCTCGGCTTTATTAATCCATAGTAATTCATCTTCTCATTGAACTCCTTGAATCCAAATATGAAATCATCCGCCGACCTGCAGTAGTATGCTTCTGCTTTGCACTTTGGTTTCACTACCTTCTCAAACCACATGTCTATTACATAATGCAGATAGATATTTGCTAACACAGGACTTATTACCGAACCCTGAGGACAGCCGTTCATCGGGTTTACTACTTTACCGTCACTATCCAGTATCCCAGCCTTCAGCCATTTACTTATCAGTCCTATAAACGCTTTATCGTCAATTCTCTCTTTAAGCATTCTTTTCAGCCAGTTGTGGTCTATATTGTTGAAGAATCCTTTGATGTCTGATTCTACTACATGATTGTACTTGCCGCTTAGTTCCTTCTTGATGGCCTGTATAGCTTGATGCGCATTCCTTCCCGGTCTGTACCCGTAGCTGTCTTGTATAAAGTCCTGCTCATAGATTGCTTCCAGTATATCAGCTGCTGCCCTTTGGATGATCTTGTCCCGTAAAGCTGGTAGTCCCAATGGCCTTTGTAGACCCTCGGGAATCTCACCTGTATCGATTCCTCCGTG
Source organism: Bacillota bacterium (assembly GCA_023411645.1). Taxonomy (GTDB): domain Bacteria; phylum Bacillota; class Clostridia; order Acetivibrionales; family DTU013; genus JAEYRF01. The sequence continues at coordinate 3,204 of JAEYON010000052.1, forward strand.
TTGGCTTCCATGACGTTAAACATGTCGCCGTCTGCTTTTCAGCTATTGACGGGGCTGAATATGCTTCGGGATGTACGGTCATCCCTTTGGCCTATATGGTTCCCTGTGTACGCTTCGTCTTATGGTTACCCAGTCAGACGCAATACTCGGTATGGGTGGGTGGTTAGCCCTTGCCCAACAGAGACCTTCACTCTATAAGAAGCGCGCAAGCTTTGCTTAGCGCACTAACGTCCACGCAGTCGCGACGCCGATGAGCAGTAAAACCTCTGGCTGAGCCGCACCAAGCCTGTCAGGGGCACGCCTGCCCGGCGAAGATGGAGGTGGACGGTGCTCCACGGCGGAGTCAAGGCCGGATTTTCTTATATCTATATCAATCCTCATAATGTCCTTTACACGAAATAATCATCAAATTGTTTTTTATCATCAAAAACGTACACCAACCTATGTTCTTCGTTAATCC
>JAEYON010000064.1 GCA_023411645.1 Bacillota bacterium
TATTAGCTATTTCTCAGCTACAACAAGCATCTCGAAATCTTTTGTGGTAAGCTGATCTTCCCTTGAGAAGGCCCCTAATTTTGCACCGAATATATCTATTTTTTTAAACCCCAGGGATTTTAAAAGCCAGTTTATCTCACTCGGCATATAATATCTTTCATTGCACTCAATCTGATGTTCAATTCCATCATCATCTGTAAAGACTGTGACATTATAGTCCCTCATGGTCATCAAATCAAAACCTTTGCTTTTGTAATGTGCACCTTCCTCATTCATATCTGCATCATGAAAATCATCAATGGAATTAAAAAGAGGAAATAAGCCATTAAGAGTGGTAAATATGAATTTTGCGGAATTCTTTAATGATTTAGTGGCATTTTTCAATATCTCAAAATTCATCTCATCGGTTTCCATCAAAGAGAATCCGCCTTCACAAAGCATAATCGCTACATCAAACTGGTTTTCAAAGGGTAGGTTTCTGGCATCATGCTTTAAAAACTCAATCTTTAAGTTCCTCTTTTCGGCTTTTTCTCTGGCCTTTTTTAACTGAGATTCAGATAAATCAATTCCTGTGACCGAATAACCTCTTTCTGTAAGTTCTATGGCATGCCTGCCGGTTCCGCAGCCAATGTCAATAATCCTTAAAGTTTTATCTTTATTAAGCTCTTTCTCAATAAAGTCACATTCACCTGTAGTTCCGTGAGCAAAAGGCTCTTTATCATACTGCTCTCCATAATTCTCAAATAATTTTTCATACCACGGTTTCATTATCCTATAGCCTCCAGTTATTACATTTTTCTTTTACCAAATATTATGCTCTCTTTATTGCCTGGTCCATCTTTGAAACTTACAAACCATTATAATTAATTTAAATGTTAATAACAACCACTTAATATGCCTAGATCAGAGCAAACGCATGAATTTTATCTCTATCCAAAAATCCTTCTCGGAAATCTATAATCCATTGATGGCTGATTTTTCAATTAATGGGCGTTTATTTTTAAGAAATAGCAATTTTTTTATTAGTTACTCCAAAATAACTGCATTTCTAGTATGATTATGTTAATGGATTCATGATTACTAATCATTATTGTGCCCATTACATGCAAAAACAACCACTGACCTATACACACGTCTATTAAAATAGAAAGAAAAAGCCTCATTTACGGAAAACCCTATAAATGAGACTTGTTTTTTGGAGGCGCCACCCAGATTTGAACCGGGGAATGAGGGTTTTGCAGACCCTTGCCTTACCACTTGGCTATGGCGCCATGCCTTACAGACCAGAAACTGGATTCTCGAAGCCTTTTAATCGGCCTCTGCCCTCCAGTTCCCTTTACTGCACTATATTTGGAGCGGGATACGAGATTCGGACTCGCGACTTTCACCTTGGCAAGGTGACACTCTACCACTGAGTTAATCCCGCATATACTTATACAATGCAAGCTATATTGCTGATGAAAACGCCTTGGTGCCCAGAGCCGGAATTGAACCAGCGACACGTGGATTTTCAGTCCACTGCTCTACCAACTGAGCTATCTGGGCATTTGGCGACCCGGAAGGGACTCGAACCCTCGACCTCTAGCGTGACAGGCTAGCGTTCTAACCAACTGAACTACCGGGCCATATATTGAAGCGGTCATGATTTGTGAGAAATCAGATCCTAGACTCCAACCTCTCACATCTCACTTCCAACCTCTATCTTGGTGGGCACTATAGGGCTCGAACCTATGACCCCCTGCTTGTAAGGCAGGTGCTCCCCCAGCTGAGCTAAGCGCCCTCGTATCTCTCGCGTCGAGCGACAATACATAGTATACAAAAATAACATTTCAAAGTCAATAACAAAATTCATTTTTTATCAAGATAATTGTGCCAAAGAATTTTCCGGGTCTTATCCAGATCAATTGCAAAGCCGCGTAATTAGCCTATTTTATGGGCTCAGCCAATGATCGAAGCTCATTCTCGGAGAAATTATACTTCTTGTTGCAAAAATGGCACACCAATTCCGCTCCATGCTGCTCGTCAGCTATCTCGAGAATCTCCTTGGCTCCAAGGCTGATCAGATTTCGCTCCATTCGACTCCTGCTGCAGTTGCATTGATACCTGCATGGAAGCCTGTCATTAATCTCAAGTCCTTTCTCCCCAAGCAGTCTCTCCAATATCTGTGACGGCCCAAGACCGTCCGTCAGCATCGTTGTAATAGAGTCAGCAAAAAACACCTTGTCCTCCAAATATTCCGCAAGCTCCTGCTCCGCTCCGGGCATCAGCTGAATTAGATATCCGCCTGCAGTCACAATGTTCTCATCTGGATCCACCATTACGCCTAGCGATATAACCGTCGGAATCTGTTCGGAGGTCGCGAAATAATATGCAATATCCTCGCCGATCTCTCCCGATACCAGGTTCACATAGCCCACATATGGTTCCTTAAGTCCCAGATCTTTTATGACATTCATATATCCATTCTTGCCAACCGCCTGTCCCACGTCAAACTTACCAACCGAATTAAGCGGTAGATACACCTGAGGATTGTAAACATAGCCTCGTATATTAGAATAGGCATCTGCAACTACGATGATTCCCCCCAGCGGTCCGTCACCTTTGATATGTATAGTCAATACGTCCTGTTCGTTCTTCATCATCCTTGACATCATTGCAGCGGCTGTCAGTGTTCTGCCGAGCGCTGCAGAGGCCACCCCCGAGGTTTCGTGCATTTCATGAGCCTGCTGCACCAACTCTGTCGTAACGGCCGCAAAGGCGCGTATAGACCCTCCTGCCGCAGTTGCTCTGATAATATGATCTTCCATACGTTCTCCTTCATCCAGTAAACAAAAACCCCGATATTATAATATCGAGGTTCCTGTATGCTGACTAGCTTTATGTTAAAGTTATAAAAAACTTTAATTACATAGCTCTTGAGACATTTGCAGCCTGAGGTCCCTTAGCACCCTCAACAACATCAAACTCTACTTCAGCGCCTTCTTCGAGGGTCTTGAACCCATCCATGGTAATTGCTGAAAAATGAACGAAAACATCATTTCCGTTGTCTCTTTCAATGAAACCAAAACCCTTCTCAGCATTGAACCACTTTACTCTTCCTCTTTCCATTACGTAAAACCTCCATAAATTAACTTGGGTTTGGCAGCATCATGTGCTCTTTTTGCCAAACCTTAATAAGTTTAACACATTCTTTCATAGCTTGTCAATGATTCAGATTACATAATCTGTTCAATAACAATTCATAAAAGTTTACCATAAACATATTGTACCATTATATTACCACCGTTTTTGAAAACTATTCAAAAATTATAATGTAATATTATCCTGCCTTTTTACATACGAAGAACAACCTATCACTTTTCTTCGATGGCCGTATATATTTAAATGCCCCGTATACGGAACAAACCTTAAGATTCGCCAATTCAAGCATATCAGATAGTTCCGGGATTTCGTAACACCTCTCGTAATGGACTTCATCAAACCTTCTGTAGCATTCTCCCTGCAAGAAAAAAAATGACAGATCGAATGTGCACAATTTTTTTGACTTATCATAGTTGTTTTGCCAAATATATGATACTTCACGATCCGTCTCGCAAAATACATTTGTCGACAAAATATTCTCAAATTTATATGGGGAGTTTATGTCAAATATAAATACTCCCGACGGGTTGAGATAATTGTTTACAAGCTTAAAAAGACGCTTTAAATCCCTCTTGTATGTCACATAATTTACACTGTCCATAAGGCAGGTTATGGCATCCACTGTGCCGTACAACTCAAAAGAGGTCATATCCTGATTCAACCAGAGAATGTCAGCACCGGCTTCCAGCGCCTTTTGCTTCGCGCAGCCCAGCATCTCAACAGACTGATCTATCCCAATCATCTCATATCCGCGCCTTGTCATCTCAAGGCAAAAGCTGCCCGTACCACACCCCAAATCTGCGATCAGCTTCGGTTTCGCTCCGTTTCGTTCAAACAACTGAGTGATGTAGTCCGCCCATTGTGAATAGTCCACATCCCACATCAGCTTGTCATACAAGAATGCAAAATCTTTATAGATGGCAATCACCTCACCACCATTTTACCACAAATAGACCAACGCTCGGAATCAAAACCTGAATTAACATCAATGGTACTTGAATAATAGCTTAGCCTGTTTTCCTGTCAGCCTTCCACTCCTTCTTTTATGGATTTCTTCCTCTTGGAAACAAGGCCGCCAATCTTACCCGTCTCTTTTGCCGACAGGCTTTTCCAGCCAAATTTGAGAACCTTCTCGGCAAGACCAAGCTCACTTGCTATTTCAAATTTCAACAGTTCTTGATTTTTTTTCATCTCCACACCTCTCTATCCGTTTTAACTCTATATAGGTATTTTGTGGAGAATTCACGCTTTTATACCCCGTTATTCATTAAAGTATAACTTCCGTTAAATTTACTCACTTCTGTTTTACATTTTGTCTTACAGCTTCTATCGCAGATTGAAGCTGGATATCACTTGCTCGAGGTATTTGCGAAGCCGGAAGGCTCCTGTAGTCATTCATCACATCCACTTCAATATCTGGAGAAATCCCGGTTCCGTGAATACACACGTCTGATGGGGTAAAGTATCTTGATATCGTCACCTTAATCCCCGAATTATCCTCCAGAATCTTCAGTTCCTGTACAAGCCCTTTCCCAAATGTCTTTGTACCCACCAAAGTACCCCTGCCATGGTCCTTTACAGCTCCCGCAAGTATCTCCGAAGCGCTGGCACTGTTTCCGTTGATCAGAATGGCCAACGGCAGATCAACATGTGCTTTGTCAGATTTTTTGTATTCTCTTTTACCTTCCCGGTTCTCCGTATAAACGATGGTTCCCTCAGGAAGCAAAGTATCAGCTATTTCTACCACCTGTTCATACGAACCGCCCGGATTATCCCTCAGGTCGATAATCAGCCCACGAATGTCATTTTGGAGCAGCTTATTCAAATGGATTTTAAAATAATCTGCGATCTCATTGTCAAACATCACGAGCCTGATATAACCGATATTTCCCTCAAGGATTTCACTTTTGATATTCGATGTTTTGATCCGCCTTCTGGTGATTTCAAACTGCTTATATATATCCTCATCCGGACGGTATACCGTTATCTTAACCTTGGTATTCTCTTTTCCCTTAATCATACTAATAACCATATTTTCATCACTTATTGCGGTCACATCAGTGTCGCCTACCTTGACAATTTTGTCACCTTTCTTCATACCAGCTTCTGCCGCAGGAGAATCCTCCCCAGGCTCAATCACTGTCAATAGACCTTTCTCATCTACATTAACCGTAACGCCAATGCCCACGTAGCTTCCTTCGGATTTTTCCAGAAAGGTCTTCATACGGTCCTCGTTAAAGTAAACCGTATATGGGTCATTTAGCGCTTCAGCAAGACCTGCAACCGCACCTTCGATCAACTGATTTTCATCTACTTCCAGGTAGTAATCCTTTTTTAGAATATTTCTAACCTGATTGAACTTTTTAATATTTTCATAGCTGACCTCATCCGCATCAAAGCTGATGACGTATCTGTTCTTAATGGAATTAAATGAGTTCAATGCCATGACTGTTAAACAAGCTGTAATAACTATTGCCAGCACAACACTTGCAGCCAATTGCCTGATTGAGAACTTTTTATCCATTTTGCACGCTCCTTGGAAGCTTCAATTCAATATATCTTATGCTCCTCAAATAACAAATAAACCCGGATTTTTACACCGGGTCTGTTCTGTATAACTAATTCAATATGTAATTTCTGGTGTATTATCTCTATGATCCAATAATACCTTATATTACCGCTTATTACTGCTTTTTGCCCAAATACGCTGACGAAAGCGGGTTTTTGGGTTCGCCGTTTACCCTTACTTCAAAGTGAAGGTGGTTGCCTGTTGATAAACCGGTGCTGCCGACCTTTGCTATCACATCGCCGGCCTTCACCTCATCCTTAACCTTGACACAAAGCTTGCTTGCATGTGCGTATAATGTAGTAATCCCATCACCGTGATCAATAACGACCATGTTGCCATAGCCGCCGCTTTTATCGTACTGTGCCATGATGACAGTTCCGGCGTTGGCGGCAACAATTGATGTTCCTTTATCGGCTCCAATGTCGATGCCCGTATGCATTTTGTACTTTCTGAGTATTGGATGCTTCCTCATTCCAAACGATGAGGTCACGGTGTATGAACTGGGGCACGGCCATACCATGGTGCCGCCCACGTATTTCTTTTTGGAGGAAAGGTTCTTGATAACGCTTTGCAGCCTTTTGGACTCAGCAATCTGTTTATCGATCTCCTTCTCCAGTTTCTCAAGTTCAGATTTTGTTTTGGCCAGTTCCCCTTCGACCTCTGCACGGGAATTTTTTAACTGCTCCAGTCTTTTCTGTTTTTCTCCGGCTTTCTGTTCCAGAAGCGCCTTTGCTTCCTGCTGAAGCTGCTTTTTATACTCCACGTCCTGTTTGGCAGCTTCCAGATCCTCAATCATTTTATTATCTTGTTCGGAAATAATCTGCATGTATTGCAGGCGCTCATAAAACTCCACTATGCTCTTTGATGCCAATAATGTATCAAGCTTGGTGACACTGGAATTCTGATGCATCACCTTTAGCCTGACAGCAACAAGTTCATACTGCTGATTGTAGTTGTTAATTGCTTCTGCAAGAGCCTGCTCTGTCTGTCTGAGGTTTTCCTCAGCTCCTTTGATCTGATTGAGCAGTTCCTCGTAAGCGTTTGTCTCCGAAGCCTGTTCATTGACTAATTTCTTGCTCTGACTTTCAAGCGCAGCCTTTTCCTTTAATTCCTGCTGCTGTTTCTTTTTCAACTCATTGATCCGGTTATCCGCAGACGACTTTGCACTCTGCGCCTTTTCCAGATCATTTCCGGCCATTACCGGCATACATAATGCAGCCAGTAAAGCCACAATCAGTGTTAAGATTGCTAATCTCTTCACAATTCAAACCTCCATAAGATTATCAAAGTCTTTGCGAGCTAACCCACATCCCACAGCTGACAATATTCTTACACCCTAAGGTGTCTGCGTATCGAAAGAAAACTCCCAATCATTCCCACAACAGAGCCGATAGCAAGGTAATATAGAAGCAACTGTGACCATACATCCTTGATCTCGATTAACTGCAGCAGTTGTGATTTAGAAAGAAACATATCCTGGGAAAATCTCTCCTGCACCATATTATAACCATATGCCGAGAGTATAAATGCAATAACCGCACCAATGGTACTAATTATAACACCTTCTACAACAAAAGGCCAGCGTATAAACCAATCTGTCGCACCGATATATTTCATGATGTTTATTTCTTTTCTTCTTGCAAATACGGTAAGCTTTATAGTATTGGAAATAATAAAGATCGAAACGATTAAAAATATAATCACCATAATACTTGAGCCAAATCTGATCCAATAGGCAATCCGGGAAATAACATCAATCGTATTTTGCGAATAGCTGACTTTCTCAACACCGCTAGTGTTTTCGAGTGTTTTCACAACCTCATTACTATAAGCCGGATCTTTCAGCCTGATAATGAAAGAGACCATGAATGTATCAGCGTCATAGCCATCAAGTAAATCCGAGCCCTTCCCCAGCTCTTCCTTTGCCTTTTGAAAATTCTGCTCTTTAGAAACTCTCTCATACTCTAATATCATCTCGTTGCTTTTTATGCTGTCCTCAACACGTTGTATCTGTGTATCATCCAGTTCGGTATAGCAAAATACCGCCATCTGTGGCTGTTCCTGCCATAAGGAAACATTCAGTTCCAAGTTGAATGAAATCAAAAGGAAAAAACCAAAAACAATCAGCGATGCAACCACTATAATCACCGATGCCAACGACATCAGCTTATTCCTATATGAATTTACAAATCCGTCCTTAATGATATGTCTGACTGTTCTTATCCTCATCCCTGTACTGTCCTTTCTCCTGGTCCCTTACAATCAAGCCCTTGTTGATAGCAACAACACGCTTTTTCATTTCGTCAACGATTGATTTTTCATGTGTAGCGACAACCACTGTTGTCCCTCTGTGATTCACTTCACTGAGAAGCTTCATTATTTCCCAGGAAATCTCCGGATCAAGGTTACCTGTTGGCTCATCGGCAATGAGCAATGACGGATTGTTGACCAACGCTCTGGCTAATGCTACCCTTTGCTGTTCTCCGCCCGAAAGTTGATTTGGATACATGTTTGCTTTCCTGCTGAGGCCGACAAGTGCAAGCGCCATAGGCACCTGCCTTCGAATTTCCTTTGGAAGCGCCTCCGTTATTATCATTGCAAACGCAACATTTTCATACACCGTCTTGTTCGGCAGCAGTCTGAAGTCCTGAAACACGCATCCCAGACTCCTCCTCAGGTAAGGCACCTCCTGCCTTGTCATTGAGGAAACATCGTATCCGTTGACATAGACCTCGCCTTCAGTCACTTCCTCTTCCCTCAGCATCAGCTTGACAAGTGTGGATTTACCCGAACCGCTTGGCCCTACCAGAAAAACAAATTCGCCTTTTTCTATTTTAAGATTAACATCTCTAAGCGCAACAGTCCCATTGGGATATGTTTTCGCTACATTTTTTAATTCAACCACTACAACACTCCCCAACCACAACTACATCAAAACATATTATTAATCCAGAAGCATAAATGCCAATAAACTAATGTTTGTTTCGAAGTAGTATTGATGAAAACAGTTATACTTTTTTATTCTACAAAAACCGCCAAAATTCCTGCCTGTAACGGAATTTTAATAATTTTTGGTTCGTCTTCGAAGCTATACAAAATCAACGCTAAAGTTTTCTGCCTTATCCAGATACTTCTTCACCAGCATGGAAACTTTAAAAATAATAGCGTCGTCAAAGTTTCTAAGATCCAACCCCGTTATCTTCTGTATCTTATCAAGCCGGTACACCAGTGTATTTCGGTGAACATAAAGCTGCCTGGAAGTCTCGCTGACATTCAGATTGTTTTCAAAAAACTTCTGAATAGTAAAAATCGTTTCCTGATCAAGTGCATCCAGAGAACTATCATTGAAAACTTCTTTCAAAAACAGCTTGCACATTGTCGTTGGCAGCTGGTATATTAGTCTGCCCATACCTAAATTGTTATAATTGCTGATGGTTTTATCATTTTCAAAAATACTTCCGATATGCAGCGCTGTCTGTGCTTCCTTAAATGAGTGTCCGATATCCCTCACACTTTCGGCAACGGAACCGATGCCAATCTGCGCCTTCACCATGATCTCCGTGTTCAATGTATCGATTATAGCTTTGGCAGTTTTGTCAATCTCCTTGACGTCATCACCGTTCTTTAGTTCCTTTATCAAAACAGTGCTTTCATCATCAAGTGCAATGACAAAATCTCTCGATTTTTTTGGGAAAAGGCTTTGTATAACCTCATGAGGCTGTATATCCTTCGCTGCTTCTATCTTTATCAGAAAAACAGCCCGGTAAACATTTAAGGGGATGTGCAGTTCCTTGGCCTTTAGCTGGATGTCTCCCGGCAGGATATTGTCTGTGATGATATTCTTGATAAAGTTGGCTCGGTCAAACTTCTCCTCATAATAATTTCGAATATTTGAAACATTTACAGCGAGCATTGAAAGAAGCTGCTTGCTATGTTCCCCTTCTTTAGCGATAAAGGCAATGAACTCCAGTCTAGCCTTGATATAAACCTTTTGAAACAGCTGTCCCTGTGCTTCATGGAATATTGACCTGTCCTCCAGAACCTCAGCTGCCGCCGGATGGTTGGTACCGTTTTGCGACTTGTCTGAACACCCAAGGATCAGCCCCGTATCATCCATGACACCGATATAGCCGTCCATAAATTCACCGATTTGATTGATCAGGTTCTGAATAATTTTCAAATCAATTCCTCCTGCAGAAAAATGATCTCGGTACTTGCCTGTACACCTATAAAAATAATTATACTATAATATCCGCGATTATAAAAGAAAATCTCGGGGGCATCGAGCCCCACTCGATTTTAGTCAGATTCCGCTGTAGCGGAATGACTATAAAAGAAAATCTCGGGGGCATCGAGCCCCACTCGATTTTAGTCAGATTCCGCTGTAGCGGAATGACTATAAAAGAA
>JAEYON010000159.1 GCA_023411645.1 Bacillota bacterium
ATAATCTCCGGACTTAAGCTGTAAACATTGTTCACCAAAGACTGTGAACCTGCTGCCGTATATGTTTCCATGAAAAACAGGGATAGCATTTTCCATCTGCTATATACTCTTAGTAGATAGCGATCCCTGACAAGGTTCTGAAGACCCATCCGAGGCTTAATATTCTTTACAATACAGTGAATACTTTTTACAGTATTAATGCCGCCCATTACAGCCTCCATACCTATTTCCGTTTATAAAATGCCAATAATGCCGTTATGTATGAACTCCAGGCGTGTTATAACCACTTCCGACGCCATGGCGTCAAACTCCGGAACCGTATATTTAACAGGCATTGCATCCAGTACCATCCACAGCTTAATTGGTGAGCCTTTCTCGTTCAAAAGATAAACCATCATTGGCATTTTCACCATCATTCCCAGCTTTGTGGCTGTAAACCATTTACTCAATGTATCAATAAATCCAAGCCCGTATTCAAAAACGAGCCTCGAATTTTTGACCTGTTTTGGAAACATATGATATCCGCCATTGTCTCCGCCCTCATGATAGGTTTCCAATTCCCATTCGCTTTCCATTCCGGATATTTTGGTGAAGCTGCCTAGTAAAAATGGCATACCTGGGACATCTGCTGAAAAGCAGTTGTTCAAAAAAACCTTTCTGCTTTCACCCAATCCGATAGGTAAGTCTTTTCGGGATAATGGAGTTGGCACACCTGTCTTTTTTATCTCAGACGGACGATATACATTCTGGCTTCCGCTCTCCTGCGGCTCTTCGTTGAGGATCGGCTTTCCGGAAGAATCATTATACCTTGGAGCCCTAAATTGCTGACCTTGCATTGTACCCGGACGATAAACCTCAATCTGATAAGTGGGATCCCCATTTTGATGCCCTGGAACATCCTTATTACTTAATATAGGGTTCCCCTGATGGTTATAAACAGGCGCAGCAAAATTGCCGCTGTCTCTGACTGCTCCGCGACCCTGTCCCGTGATCGGTGTTCCGTTCACAGTATTGTATACGGGCATTTGCCATGCGTCTGCTTCAGGGCGGGCGCCCATCGCCTTATAATACTCATTGATGTCCATCGGACCTAATGGCTTACGCGCCATAAATATCAACATCCCGCCATCATATTTTATGTTCTTTCAAATACGTTCTCCGGCTTGTTACTAAGCTTCTTATTTATTTTGGATACCTCCGTGCACCATCTGCGGCGTTCTTTATGATCGAGCTGCATGATCTGCTCATGGGACCAATGGAGATAGTACCCTAAAAAAGAAGCTTCTTCGTAGAGCTTTTCCTCCGGATACAACGAAAGCTCTACTCTCCTAAAAAATCCAGCGGCACCTCGAAGGTATGCTCGCATTTAGGACATTGAACCTTGTATGAAGGGACTTCCGACATGTTGATACGCTGGTAAAGATCTTGCAGGAATGCCATATCAATAGTGAACAGTCCTTCAACAATTTTGGTATTGATGGAATTCAACGTGCCTAACCTTGTGACGACCCTTGTCAGCAATATGATGGTCAGATACCCGGGGTTCTGCTGTACTCTGGGATCCCTCATCGGGAGAATCTCGTCAGCAGCTGTAGCCAGCCTCATTGTTCCTTTTTTGTGAACCTCTCCATTGGCGTCAACGTAGCCTCGCGGAAGTTCAAATTCATATTCTGTCTGGAATGACATGATTACACCACCTGTCAGTTTGATAAGTACAACGAATGTATACACAATTAGCTGTCATGCAAGATTCTTATATAACCTTGCACGACAGCATCTTATGCTAAACCACTATCTTTTCCGTTCCGGTACTATACCTGCGATGGAGAAGCAGAGTCAATTGCCGCACCATCAACACGGAATACACCTTCATGAACCAGCTCAAGAGTCTCAATAGCCATCTCAGCGCCAAGACCATTGAGACTGGGCCCTGTGTAGTGCGAAGGCCATGCATTGATTACTTCCCATGATGGTCCATCTGCGCCTGTGTCATCAAGAAGCTTGATGACAAGATTCTTTCGCGCGATACCAGTCGGGCCTGAAGTATTGTCTGAGGCTACTGTATGGAGCCATTCCATCATCTCCATAGAACCAATAACGCCCCACTTCAAAGTAATATTTCCATATTTGGTCAGCCCGGAGAGCTTACGCGGCGTCGTTCTGATTTCGTTACCTTCCCTGTATTCGACAACATCAACTGAAATGTCCGCTCCGGAAACTTCCGAGAAGCCAGCGCTTTCAACGCCATCAAATTCAACCTTGAACCTGAAATTTCTAAACGGATATCTAATTTCTGGCATTTATATTCAATCCTTTCTTCATCTTATTTAGGACATTATGAATTAGCCGTAAATTGACCAATTCTGAAGATCACAAATTCTGCCGGCTTCACAGGCGCTACACCAATAACGCAAATCAAACGGCCATTGTCTATATCATCCTGAGTCATTGTGGAACGTCCGATATCGACAAAGAAGGCTTCATTCGGAGCAGTACCTGCTAATGCTCCCGATCTCCATACAGATGAGAGGAATAGCTCAACAGATCTTTGAACTCTTGTCCATAGCAGTTCTGTGTTAGGCTCGAATACGACCCAGTTTGTGTTTGCCTTAATGGATTCCTCAAGGAATATAAACAGTCTGCGGACATTGACATATTTCCAGTTACCGTTAGATGAGCAGGTTCTTGCTCCCCAAACGCGGATACCTCTGCCGGGGAACGCTCTGATGAGGTTGACTCCGGCTGGATTAAGCCTGTCCTGCTCAGCACTGTTGTAGCCATATTCCAGACCAGTGCAGCTGCGAACCACTTCATTTGCGGGTGCCTTATGTACGCCTATAGTCAGATCACAACGTGCATATATGCCGCACATGGTAGCGGACGGAGGTAAATAGAAGCTCTTTTTGGCCAGGGGATCAAAAACCTCCAACCACGGATGATACATAGCAGCGTAGGAGCTGTCGAACATATCTTTATACTCTAGAATTTCATCAACCTTTTTCTTCGTTCTTGGTATATCCAATACTGCAAATCTGCTCTTGGTCGATTCGCAATGTGCAACAAGAGAAAGCTGTACATCCGGGATCGTAATGCCCGGCACAGCCATCATGCTTACATCACTTATCTCAATGAAAGCCTGAATTCCCGTACGTTTTCCGGGTCCTGCATTGATGCCGATAAAGTCGGCGGCCGTAATTCCTCCGATACTGCCTTCGGAGCCGCCATCGAAAGTGATAAGCGTTGAAACGCCCTTGGCGCCTATTGCCTCATATGGCGGTAAAAGCGCTGCAACAGCAGTCGGTTCACTTTCCTCCTGTTTGTCGCCCTTTTTATCGGTCTTTGCGGCTTCAGAAGCCTTGGCTTTTGGCGCCTCAGGCGCACTAAAGGATGCATCAACCGACACAAACTCGCTCTTAGTCATACGGGATACAATGTAGTCAGGTGAATCCGGATTTAAGGATACAAATGTATACTCTTCCTTCGCGTCGTCGCATTTCACAGTGATATTGATTTCGCAGCTTTTCATAAACTTAGTCGGAACGAGTGCCTTGTCAATAAATGACGGATTGACAGGGTTTTCAAATGTAACCGTCTTTTCCTGGATCGCCTTGATTTTGTTGTAGACCTTATTCTTTCCGTCGTCAAAAACTACAATGTCTCCAGCATAGAAGCCATCCGTATTCTTGAGCACGCAATCATTGCCTTCAACTTCGTATACAGGAGTTTTCTGCCTGCTGGAAGGAACAATGACTACCTTGATCTTGTTTCCCCATTCTCCGGGGCTTGCCGCTGAAAAGGTCAAAACTTCCGCAGTTTTGCCTGTTGCAGCTTTTGCATCAGTCGGAGCGACTCTCATGATATAACATTTGGAGCCTCCATTGACAAAAAAGCTCTCCACTGCGTAAGGAAGGTATCTTTTTTCTCCGTACTTGGATTCTGTAAGATAACCGCCGTAAATACGCATATAATCGCTGAAGCTGGTTACAAATTGCGGTTTTCCAATAACAGGGCCCTTTTCAGCCAGGCCGATAAAGCCTGCTGTGCTGGTCCCTACACCAGCCATTGGAACGGAACCGGACTCGTATTCCTCGACATATACACCTGGTGATAAATACTCTGGCATGCTGTTTCTAATCCCATCCGATCATAAATCTACGATGATGAGATCAGTTACCCCCTCTCTATATATATTTGCTGCCCTTGGACAGCTAGAAAGCTAAGTTAATACTGCGTCCAATAAAAACTACTTTTTGAGTCTTCAGGATGATTTCCCCGAATTCCTCTTATTCTTGTCGTCATCGTTATCCTCAGGTTCTTCCATATCCGATAGCTCTTCAAGTATCTCTGCCGAAAAGCCCGGCCTTGAAAAAATAGCCTCTGCCCTCCGGGAGTTTTCCAGAAGCATTGTAAGCTGATTAAAAAACTGAATCTTCATCTGTCGTTTTCTGTTAATCAGCGCCTGTGTTTTTGTGATGCCTGCAGTCAATACAGCCTTTTGCTCAGAAACATCACTGCGCTTGCTGCTGTCCGCTTCAGCCTGCTCCATTCCGGTTAATTCCTTTAGCTGTTTTTCATATTCTGTCAATCTCTGTGTATCGTCAGAAATGTTCAGGAATGGATATAATTTTCGAAGAGTATCTCCCTTAATTCCAATTACTGCTTTTTGAGGATCCTCTGCCGCCATACCTTCTAAATACTGAAGTGTTTGCCGCGCACTGTGTATGGATTCAACTACAAGCCCGATCGCACTGTCTGTATACCGGTTAAATAAGGCCTTAGCTAAAGAATTTCTTACAGGAGCCTTAACTGAAGATGAACTAAAGAGCTTACCTTGAAAGGAATTGTGAGGACCGGAGCGACCGATAGTTCTTTTCAGACAGGAAACAAAAATTGTTTTTCCTTCGCCCCGGAGGACTGCAGCAGCTAAATGTCCGTTGGTGAAGGCCACATCAGAAAATTTTCTGTAAAAATCACCTTCCGCTCTTCCATTAGGCTCACTCTCATATTCCGGGTTCTCCCCCAGCTTTCCTCCCGGCTTTTCACCGGGCTTATCCCTTGTGCTTTCTCCTGTATTCTCCCCCGCAAAAACCCGATCCGGTTCCCCGAGGCGCTGTCCTCTCCTGTTGCTTTGAACAGACTCTTCTGATGCTTCCCTTACATTGCCCTTCTCGCCGGTCTTCTCAGGTCCTGCAGGAAATCCGTTTCTGCCTGCCAATTGCTCAGCATTGTGCTGTCCGCATAAATCAAAGGTTGATTTGAAGCTTTCTGTTATGTGATATATAGGATCACGGCTTTTAATACTTGCCGTCCCTGCGCTTAAAGCAAGATTACCCTCGATACTCCGCTTTATAGAAGCTGCAGTGTGCGAAACGGCCGAAGCTTTTGTTTTCTTATTCCGGTATGCACCCGCAAAACCCATAACTTACCCCATATCAGAAGAAATAAAAATGCATAAAGCTTATTAAACCACATTTCCATACTATACAAATATTAATAAAATAGCACTTGTTTTTTGTAATAAGGTGTCACTAATTGTCAATTATTGATGATCTATATTACAATTGTGTAAACTATGTAACAGGAGTGTGAACTATATTACATAAATGTTAAAGTATCAGAGCAAATGTAGTAGCATCAGAAAACCAGATCAGAGTATTCCTTCAAATCCTCCTTCACAATAATAATATTGTTTTTACGCTGCTCATTGACAGTACTCTTCAGGAGGTGCCTCATGGATATCGAAGTCTTTTCTGCCGCCGCCTGAAAGGCCGCATGTATCACAATATTCTTAATATTTCCCCCTGCAAGTTTAAACTGTTCCGCCATAAAATCCAGGTTCACATCTTCTGAAATTGGTGCGCCGGTATTGAGCATCTTGCCCCACAGCATTCTTCTGGTAGGCACATCAGGGAAAGGAAATGAAATGACGAAGTTTATTCTGCGCATAAAGGCGTTATCTATATTCTGGAGCAAATTGGTTGCCATAATGATGACACCGTCATACTCCTCAATCTGCTGCAAGAGGTAAGCTGTTTCGATATTGGCATGCCTGTCATGGGCATCCTTGACCTCCGACCTTTTACCGAACAGTGCGTCTGTCTCGTCAAAAAACAAAATGCAGTTAGCGTTTTTTGCCTCCTCAAAAACCTGCCTCAGATTTTTTTCAGTTTCACCTATGTATTTGCTGACCACCTGTGAAAGCTGTATCTTATACATTTCCATATGAAGCTGATTTGCAACAACCTGAGCTGCCATAGTTTTCCCTGTGCCTGGAGGTCCGGAAAACAACATGGACAAGCCTTTCCCATATGATACCTTTCGGTCAAAATGCCACTGCTGATATACGGTATGTCTGAATTTAACATGAGTACACGCTTCCTTAAGGAGCGTCACCTGATCATCGGGCAGCACCAGATCCTCCCAGTCGTAGGCAGGTTCAACCTTGTCGGCAAGTGCATCGAGGTGCATGACCACCTGGGCATAACAGCTTTTATGCAGTGTCGCAGTATCAATTGCATTAAATCCGTAAATATCGCACAGACCTGACGCCTGTTCAACAGCGTTTCGTATCTGGCCGGGAGTAAACCTGAATTTAGACGCCAGCTCAGCCAGATCAATCTCATTTTCCAGACTTCTCCCTCGGGTAAATGACTCCCATAAATGCAGCCTCATGTTTTCATCAACCGGGTCAATTGCGATATCAGCTTTAATGAAGCTGCTTGGCAGGTTTGTCTCCTTCCATATTTTTTCTGATGTAATGAACACTATTCCGGGAAGATATGCTGTATCCTGAGTCATTGCGGCAATAAAGTCGTATAATTCTCTTTGGTTAATCTCCTCGAGCAGAGGTTCAAAGCCTGTAAAGCAAATATATGCGCTATTGAGAACAGCCTCGCAGATAGCTTCATGAACCTTGAGCCTCATAGAACCCGTTGCCTCTATCAGGGCCTTCATATTTACAAAAAGGCCTCTCCCCCCCTTTCTGCGTATGGCATGCCTGACCTGAAACTTTCTGCCGCTTCCTTTCCTGCCCGTTATAAAGATAAGAACAGTCTCCCGGCTTTCACCGCAGGTCTGTGATTGGGAGGATAATATCGAATCAATACAGCGGGCAGTAAAGTCATTGACCTCAAGTGCATGAAGCTGGTCATTCCCACAAAAAATATCAATAAAGCCGTTATCAAGCCTGGTATTATTTCCTATTAGATAATTTACAACGCGTTCTCGTAAGATGATTTTGATGTTGAAAAGCGATTCGCTTT
The DNA here is from genome assembly GCA_023411645.1 of Bacillota bacterium. GTDB lineage: Bacteria > Bacillota > Clostridia > Acetivibrionales > DTU013 > JAEYRF01. The sequence continues at coordinate 7,263 of JAEYON010000159.1, forward strand.
CTTCAGAAGGGTTAAGTAAAAATCTGGTGAGAGCACTGTTATGTGTGAAGTAGTGATAATAATCCGCCGTCATTTCACCGGGCATAGCAAAAAGCTTGATCGCAGTTTCAGCTGTCGGAAGCTTCTTTGTAATATCATCCTGCAGAAACGCAAAGATTTTTTCATACTTTTTATCCATTTGTACCGCAAATGCAAGCAACAGGCAGTTTCCGGCAAAGTCATCCAGTGAGAACTTTTTGATCAGCTGAAGTGCCGGCATCTCAGGATTAGAAACGGCGGTTTTCTTAAGTCTCACTGAGAAATAGCCATTGAGTGACTCGATATCAGCGATTTCTTCTTCTTTCAGATTTACACCTATGACTGAATCAACCGCTCTTGTTAGATTCATCTCAAACTCTGCCCGGGATACTGCAAGACCCATCATATTCTGCAAATTATTTTCAGGTCCCACCCACATGTGATATTTATAGAGATAATATATCCGCATATCCAACAGAGTCATGAAATCCGTCATCATCTCCCGCTGATTCTCATAGGGCTTATTCAGCTTCTCTGCATCAATATTCCAAACATCATTCTCCATGGTTGCCTCCTCTTGTAATACCGTAAATTCTTTCCCAGTTACTGTTGACAGAGGCCACACTGGAAAAAAGAATGTCCTTTATATAATCTTGGGCTGTAAATTCGTCCAATATTTGAACACCACAGCGGTAAACCACACTTAGATCCTTTGGATTTAGAATAAAGCAGCCGCGGCGCTGATTCAGGTTCAAATCATTTAGAGCAGCAAGAATCGCTGCCTGCCTTTCCATTGTTACTGGCCTGTCTGCTGTTACCGGCCATGGGAATACAGAAAAACAGCATATTCGACTGTTGTCGTCACAGCTGATGACCATCTTCCACTTTCTTGTCATGTAAGTTATAACCAGAAGTATGTCGTTTTCTCTTTTTTCATAATGCCAGCCTTCCTGTTCAAGGATCTCCTGCACCCTAAGGATCATCCCATCGCCCCCTGACCAAAAGAGACCGGCGTCAGCGCAGATATATAAGGCGTATCGCTTGAAGCAGGATCATATGATGCTGTATCTGTTGCCATATTCGGAATTTGTTGATCCTGCTGTATTTCAGGCATTACCTCCACCCTATTTGCTTGCTGACCAAACTCCTGAGCAAGCATTTCCAGCAGACCGTTCTTTCTCTCCACGCTGAAAACCTCCCTCTCTGCATTGCTTTTCATGGCTTTATCTGTGTTTTCCTTTTTTTCAAGGGCTTGAAGAAAAGAATAATTCCCGATGCTGCTCAGAGCTTCAAAGAGCTTGGATTCAAGAGTGTTCGGAATCATGCCCTGAGAAAATGCCGCCGCAAATGCAGCCGCGCTTTGTAAACCGGAAACGCTTTTCCCAGCTTTCTGGTTTTCGACTGATGCTTCCACTTCCCAGGACTGCTCCTGCTCTGTGGGTCTCCCCTGTCTTTTTGAATCCTTCACAGCTTCGCCTCATACAAAACAAATTGGCTGTTTTTTATTTATGTCATTGATATAGAAATTTTATCATGCCATTGTAAAATTTATCGACTTAATGTTACATACATGTAAACAAAATTTGAAAATATTTGATTTTTCGTCTATCTATATGGTAAACTATAACAGTCAGATAATTAGATGCAGCTTTGGGGGTTTTACGAATGTCAGGTAAAAGTATCCTGGTAGTTGATGATGAAAAAAACATTTGCCGCCTTGTGGAATCAGCTCTCAGACAAAACGGATATGAAGTTGCTTCGGTAAATTCCGGAGAAGAAGCCTTGGTCTCCATAAAAAATTGCAGTTTTGATGCCATAATTCTGGATGTTTTACTTCCCGGGATGGATGGCCTTGAGGCCCTTCGACAAATTCGAGCCACCCCATCCTGTCATCATATACCCGTCATCATGCTTACCAGTAAAAACAGCGAATTTGACAGTGTTATTGGTTTGGAACTTGGCGCGGATGATTACATCGGAAAACCCATCCGTTATTACGAGCTTGTAGCCAGAGTCAAATCCCTGCTTCGCAGAGCCGATCAGACACACTTTGGCAATTCGGAGAAAATTGAGCTGAATAATCTTCAAATTGATACCGTTACACGAAGTGTTTATTATAAAAATACTCCTTTATCCCTCTCCTATAAAGAATTTGAGCTGTTGACACTATTAGCCAGAAGGCCTGGAAAGGTTTTTTCCCGTGACGAAATTTTGGAGACACTATGGCAGGATGATTATTCTCTGGAGACTAGAACAGTTGACGTGCATATAAGAAGACTGCGCAGCAAATTTGAAGCATTTGGTGATGCAAATAACATTATCATAGAGACAGTAAGAAACGTCGGCTATCGTCTCATAAACATATCCTGATTTCATATAAACACGTCTTACATATAAACAGGCTTGTCATATATCATGCTTACAGATATAATTGTTTTAAAATACGCAAAAATTCTACGAAAAATATATAACAGAAAGGTAAATGTTAATTACTCATGCAAACTTATTATATTATTGGAGTTCTAATCGTCTTCGTGTTGTTTGCTTTTGGATTAAGCATATCCATAAAAAAGCATGACGCCAGAATGGCTGCTACAAAAAAGAAAAGACGCCGCAGATAGTTCTTCTGCTATGCGTCAGTGCTGTGCCTGCATTCCGGTCTCTCACTCCGCTTCCCGGCGTGCAGGCTGATTGCGTTTGTGTTGTGCGGACTGTTTATGTCCATGGCGGTCAGGACGCATACGCTTCTCTTCTTCCTCCAGATTCTTAAATGCCGCTGCAAGCATAAGCTTAATTCTGTTCAATTGGTTGACCTCGCTGGCACCCGGATCATAGTCAACCGGTACGATATTCGCCGCCGGAAACTCCTTCTTCAGTGCCTTGATCATGCCTTTGCCGGTTACATGGTTGGGTAGGCACGCAAACGGCTGCATACAGACAATATTAGCTGCTCCCTCCTGGATCAGCTCGATCATCTCCGCTGTCAGAAACCACCCCTCACCTGTACAATTACCCAAAGACAGTATCTTTTCGGCTTTTTCTGCCAGTTTAAAAATCGTGGTCGGCGGTTCAAACCGTTTACTTGCCGCCAGCACCTTCTTCATATATTTTCTGTAATATTCAATCCCGGCGATTGCCAGATTATTCGCCAATTTTATATGGAACCTCTCAGCCAGAAACCTGCGCTTGAAATTCGCCCCATAAGCGCAATACAGGAAAAAATCGATCAAATCGGGCATTACTGCTTCGGCGCCTTCTTTTTCGATTACATCCACAACGTCATTATTGGCAGTGGGATGGAATTTGACGAGGATCTCCCCGACCAGACCAACTCTTGGCTTGCGGATGTCCACGATTTCAAGCCGGTCAAAATCTTCGACGATCATGCGAATGTTGCGCTTGAATTCACTATGTTTACCGCTCCGTACAGAAGCTATGCAGCGTTCTACCCAGCTTTCATACAGCAGGTTTGCCGAGCCCTTGATCTTCTCGTACGGGCGCACCCTATACAGCACACGCATGAGCAAATCACCATATACCAGTGCGATCAGCACTTTATTTAAAAGTCCGCCGGACAGCTTGAATCCGGGATTACTCTCCAGTCCAAGCGCATTGAGTGAAATGACCGGCACACTCTCAAATCCAGCATCTCTGATAGCCTTCCTGATAAACCCGATATAGTTGGTCGCCCTGCAGCCGCCTCCCGTCTGTGATATGATCAGAGAAGTATTATTCAGGTCATACCTGCCTGACTTCAGCGCCTCGATTAATTGTCCCGTCGTCAATATGGACGGGTAACATGCGTCATTGTTTACATGCTTCAGGCCTTCATCCACGGCTGCTCTGTCTACGGAGGGCAAAATCTCCAGATTGTAACCCGACTCCCTAAACGCATATTCTAAAAACTGAAAATGGATCGGAGACATCTGTGGAGCCAGAATAGTATGCTTTGGTCGCATATCCTCCGTAAAAGGCATCTTTTTAAACATATAACGTTTTTTCTCAGTACGATAGTTCTCTCTGTCCCGTTCCTCCATTGCCGCCTTAAGCGAACGCAAGCGGATCCTTGCCGCACCCAGATTGCTGATCTCATCTATTTTCAGCACCGTATAGATTTTCCCCGCCGCATGTATAATCTCCTGTACCTGGTCTGTTGTCACCGCATCCAGTCCGCAGCCGAACGAATTAAGCTGCACCAGCTCCAGATTATCCCTTGTTCCGACAAAGCTCGCAGCCGAATACAACCTTGTATGGTACATCCATTGGTCCACAATACGCAGAGGCCTTCTGACCATGTCCAGATGCGCGACGGAATCCTCGGTCAGTACGGCCATCCCAAACTCTGTGATCAGATTTGGGATGCCGTGGTTTATCTCCGGATCAATATGATAAGGCCTTCCGGCCAGCACAATTCCCTTTGCGCCGGTCTTGTCCAGCTGCGAAACCACTTCTTCACCTTTTTGCCTTACAAGCCTTTTAACCCGCTCATCCTCGTGCCAGGCTTTATCCACAGCCGCTTTCACCTCGCGGCTGCTTATTCCGAAGTCCTTCAGTTCCTCATGCAACCGCTCTCCAAGACGCTTTTTATCATAATAGGGTAAAAACGGATTCATAAAACGGACATTCTTCTCCTGAAGCACCTCCATATTGGTGCGGATTACCTCGGAATAAGAAGTGACAATGGGACAGTTATAGCAATTGTCAGCCTTATTATCCTCCTTCTTTTCATATGGAAGACAGGGATAAAAAATATTCTTCACCCCGCTGTTCACCAGACACATTATATGTCCGTGCACCAGCTTGGCAGGGTAACAAACCGATTCGGACGGCATAGTTTCTATGCCCATCTCATAAACCCTTCGGCTGGAGCGCGGTGACAATACCAGACGGAATTTTAATTCCGTAAAGAATGTATGCCAGAACGGATAATTTTCATACAGGTTTAGTACCCTTGGGATCCCAATAACACCGCGGGTGGCCTCTTTTTCCATCAGTGGTTTATATGAATTTATAAGCTTATATTTAAAATCAAAAAGATTAGGAACGCTATCCTTTCGAAGCTCTTCGCCTGCGCCGCGTTCACAGCGGTTTCCCGATATAAATGTGCGTCCGTCGGCAAAATTGTTGATTGTCAGCAAGCACTTATTACTGCATTTTTCACAGCGGCTCATGGATATCTCTGTATCGAAGCTTTCCAGCTCGGCTGCTCCCATAATGCTGCTCCTGTGCACAGCTTCGTACTTTTGTCCGGCCTCGTCTGTGTATCCAGCTTCATGGTCGTTTCCTGCTTCATTATTGTATATGGCCTTATTGCCATCTAGAGCCTCACTGTTGCGCTTTTCCGGCAGGCGCTCTCTGGAAATAAGAGCAGCGCCGTATGCGCCCATGATCCCGGCAATATCCGGCCTGACGGCCTCACGCTCAGAAATAAGCTCAAAGCTCCTCAAAACAGCGGTATTGTAAAATGTCCCGCCCTGTACGATGATTTTCTTTCCAAGCTCCTTAGGATCGCGAATCTTAATAACCTTCATCAACGTATTTTTAATGACAGAATAGGATAAACCGGCGGAAATATCACCAACGGATGCCCCTTCCTTCTGCGCCTGTTTAACTCTCGAATTAATAAACACCGTGCAGCGTGAGCCCAGGTCCACAGGCTTCTGTGCCAGCAGCGCCTCCCTTGCGAACTCCTCAACCCCCATATTAAGTGAGGTGGCAAAGGTTTCGATAAAAGAGCCGCAGCCCGACGAACATGCTTCGTTGAGCATGATGTTATCGATCACACCATTTTTCACCTGCATACATTTCATATCCTGCCCGCCAATATCCAGAATAAATTCAACACCCGGCAGAAAATGTTCAGCGGCCTTGTAATGAGCAATGGTCTCGATCTCCCCGATATCCACATTAATGGCAGCCTTGATCAGGCCTTCTCCGTACCCTGTCACGGTAGAATTCGCAATATATGTGTCCTCAGGCATCATACTATAGAGTTTTTTCAGTTCCCTGATCACAGATTTGAGCGGGCTTCCTCTGTTGCTTCCATAAAAGAAATACATCAAAGCGCCCTCGTCATCTGTCAATGCAAGCTTTGTGGTGGTTGAACCGGCGTCAATACCAAGGTAACAAGCCCCGTGATGAGTTGCAAGGTCCTTGCGGCGAGCCTTGTGTCTGGCATGTCTTCGATTAAATTCGGCAAGCTCGATCTCGTCTCTGAAAAGCGGGCTCAGCCTCTCCACCTCTTGCACCGAAACTGCGTGAATGGCCGGAAGCCTGCTGCGAAGCGTCTTAAAGCTCATGACCTTTTTGGATTTGGATGCCAGCGCCGCGCCGATCGCAACAAAAAGCTGCGAATTCTCCGGGAAAATCACCTGGTCATCCTCCAATACTAACGTTTCAATAAATCTCTTTCGTAGCTCCGGAAGAAAATACAACGGGCCTCCTAATAAAGCCACATTCCCCCGGATCGGCCTGCCACAGGCCAAACCGCTGATGGTCTGGTTCACCACTGATTGGAAAACGGATGCCGCTATGTCTTCCCTTGCCGCTCCCTCATTGAGCAGAGGCTGGATATCCGTTTTTGCAAAAACACCGCATCTAGCGGCAATAGGGTAAATCACCCCACAGCCTTCGGCCAGCGTATTCAGCCCCGCCGCATCTGTCTGAAGAAGCGACGCCATCTGGTCGATAAACGCACCGGTGCCGCCTGCGCAGGTTCCGTTCATTCTCTGCTCGATACCGCCCTTGAAAAAAGTGATCTTGGCATCTTCTCCGCCCAACTCGATAGCTACATCCGTCTGCGGAATAAGACACTGTATTGCGCCGGTAGCTGCAATAACCTCCTGTTCAAAGTCCAGACTAAGCCATTGTGCCACAGAAATGCCGCCAGAGCCTGTTAGAGTCACTGTCAGGTCATCCTCCTCAAACAGCGCACAGGTCTCATCTACCAAATCGAAAATAGTTTTTCTGATATCGGAAAAATGTCTTTGATATTTACTGTATTGAACTTTATCATTCTCATCCAGCACGACAAGCTTAACCGTCGTTGAACCCACATCCAGGCCTAGATGTAAAAGCTTTTTTCTCATTTAATATATACCGTCCAAAAATATATACCGTCCAGAAATAATTAGAAGTATCAATATTCTTATTGATACTTCATGAATTAAAATTTATTTCATATTAACACAATACGTAAAAAGAATAAAGAGTACTCATCCTGATGGAAATATTAGTCATCGTATTTCAGATTGCCGAATTTCGAAAACGGATAGAACCTTAAAATAGCCCTCCCTTTGATCAAATCCTTATCAATTGGGCCATTTTCGGTGCTGTCCTCGCTAAATTGCCTGTTGTCGCCCAGCACATAAACCATTCCTTCAGGAACAGTCAAGTCAGTATATTCGGGCTTATCTCCATAAGGCGTCACCGGCTCCTCAGGCAGTCCGATCAGATACAGCTCACCGTTCACATACACCTTGCCATCCTTCACTTCCACCCTATCCCCCTCTACAGCGATCAAGCGCTTGATCAGCTGACGATCGCTCTGCGGTGAATAGAAAACGATGATGTCCCCTCTTTGAAGCCATCCAAACCTGTGTCCCAGCTTCTCCACTATTAGATTGTCCCCTTCCACCAGCGTGGGCTGCATGGAAATATCAAAAACAATCGTCCTTTGCCCGACAAACGTTACAATAAGAAAGCCTACCACTACGGCAATCACTATGTGGAGAATCCAATCCAGTATTTCATTTTTCTCTTTCTTTTCCAATCCCAAACAACTCCTTTCAGGGTTCTGCCGTTTCCGAGACTGTAAGACGGTAGAACCGTCCCCCTGACTACGTCCCGCTGTCTGTCCTTTACTCCGTTACCCTGATATGCAGCTCTGTGAGCTGCTTTTCATCCACCACATCCGGCGCGTTGGTCATCAGATCAGAAGCATTCTGCACCTTCGGGAATGCAATAACATCTCTGATGCTGCTCTTCCCGGCCATAAGCATGATCATCCTGTCAAGGCCGTATGCCAAACCTCCATGAGGCGGCACGCCATATCTGAACGCATCGAGCAGATACCCGAACTTCGCCCAGGCCTCTTCCTCCGTAAAGCCCAACAGATTAAACATCTTCTGCTGCAAATCCTGCATATGGATCCTGATACTACCTCCGCCAAGCTCGGTCCCATTGAGAATAATATCATATGCTTTGGCGCGCACCCTACCCGGATCACTGTCCAGATATTCCAGATCCTCATCCATAGGCGAGGTAAACGGATGGTGCTTCGCCACCCAGCGCTTTTCCTCCTCGTCATATTCCAGCAGCGGAAACTCGGTAACCCAAAGGAACCGGTACACATTTTTATCCAATATGTCAAGCTTTCTTGCTATCTCACATCTGAGCGCGCCAAGGGAATCAAACACCACCTGATTGCTGTCGGCCACAAAGCAGATCAGATCGCCTGGCTTCGCCTGTGTCCGTTCGAGCAGAGCCTTCATTTCGTCCTCACTAAAGAACTTGCTAATGGATGCGCGGATCTCGTTCTCATCTACTGCAATCCAGGCCATTCCCTTCGCTCTGTAGGTCTTCACAAACTCCACAAGAGCGTCAATTTCCTTCCTGCTGAACTTACCGCAGCCACTTGCATTGATCGCTCGAACGCTTCCTCCATTTGCAATTGCATCGGAAAATACCTTAAAGCCGCAGCCGGCAACCAAATCCGAAACATTCACCAATTCCATCCCAAAACGCAGGTCCGGCTTATCCGAGCCAAATCTGTTCATGGCTTCCTCGTATGACATCCGCAGGAAGGGCGTTTCCAAATCTACGCCTAGTGCTTCCTTGAAAGCCTTCTTGATAAACCCTTCGTTAACCTGCAGCACGTCATCCACATTCACAAAAGACATCTCAAGGTCAATCTGGGTGAACTCCGGCTGTCTGTCGGCCCTGAGATCCTCATCTCTGAAGCACTTTGTGATCTGCATATAGCGATCAAAGCCGGACACCATTAAAAGCTGCTTGAACAACTGAGGCGACTGCGGCAGCGCAAAAAACTTACCAGGATGTACCCTGCTTGGCACCAGATAATCCCTTGCTCCTTCAGGCGAGCTCTTTATCAGCATCGGCGTTTCAACTTCAATGAAACCGTTAGCATCAAAGTAGTCTCTGGCAATCTTTGCAACTCTGTGACGCAGCACCAGCCCGGCTTGCATATCAGGCCTTCTCAGATCCAGATACCTGTATTTCAGCCTCATTGCTTCATTCACGCCGGAATCTTCTTCTATCTGCATCGGCGGCGTTTCAGACCTGCTGAGAATCCTCAGCTCCGATGCAATGATCTCGATTGCGCCAGTCTTCATGGAAGGATTGTTCGCCTCGGGACCTCTCCTGGCCACTTCTCCCACCACTGCAAGCACATATTCATTGCGAATTGCTTCAGCCTTCTCAAACAGCTCAGCATTGGTCACGCTGTTGAAAACGATCTGCAGCAAACCTGTCCTGTCGCGTAAATCAACAAACAGCAGGCTGCCCAGATTCCTGCGCTTGTGCGCCCAACCCATGACAACCACCTTTTTACCTGTATCCGCCTCACTGAGTTCCGTACACCTGTGTGTTCTTTTTAAGCCGTAAATCGTCTCACCCATAAGCCAACTCCTATTTCAAATTATTTACTTTGATCTTTATCCATACCACTCTTTGAACCATGCTGCTCTTTATCCGCACACCTGGGCGCCTTGCACTGGTTTTTCAATCTGTCGATGATTGAATCAAGACTCACATCCTTCTGATCTCCCGACCGCATATCCTTCAACACTCCCTTGCCTGACTCGATCTCATCGTCTCCCAGCACGATTGTATATGAAAACCCTTTCTTATTTGCGTATTTCATCTGAGACTTCAGGCTCCTGCCCATCAAATCTGTCTCAGCTCCGATGTTGCAACGGCGCAGCTTATTTATCATCACATGAGCAAAAGCCTGTGCCCTCTCCCCCATCGTTGCGATATAAATATCCATGGCAGACGGCTCGTTGATCTGTATGCCCTGGCTTTCCAGCTCCATCATCAGCCTCTCAACACCTAGCGCAAAGCCGATGCCTGGTGTAGGTGCGCCTCCTAATGCCTCCACCAGCCCGTCATACCTTCCTCCGCCGCAAATAGTACCCTGAGTGCCGACATTCTCGGATATAAATTCGAACACTGTCTTCGTGTAGTAGTCAAGTCCCCTTACGATCTGAGGATCCACACGGTATTCAATACCCAGATTGTCCAGCCCGGATTTCAGTCCATCAAAATGAATCCTGCAATCCTCACAGAGGTTATCAAGCAGCATAGGCGCACCGGTGATATTCTTTCTGCAGCGTTCCTCCTTGCAGTCAATGATTCTGAGAGGATTTTTTTCAAATCGGTTCTTGCAGTTATCACAAAGCTCTGACAGGTGCGGCCTGAAAAAGTCCTTCAGTTTTTCATGATAGGCGGCCCTGCAATGCGGGCAGCCGATACTGTTGATATTCAGCCCGGTTTTTCCCAATCCAAGCTTCTCGAAGAACATGGAAAGCAGGCTGATGATCTCAACATCGATGGCCGGGCCGTGTGAACCGAACGCCTCCACTCCAAATTGATGGAACTCCCTGTAGCGGCCCTTCTGAACATTCTCATACCTGTAGGCGGTAATATTGTAAAACAGCTTGATCGGCGATGGCATTGATGCCATGCCATTTTCTATGTAGCTCCTGACCACTCCGGCCGTACCCTCAGGTCTGAGTGTAATGCTCCTTTGTGCCTTATCATGGAAAGTGTACATTTCCTTCTGAACAATATCGGTGGTATCGCCCACCCCTCTTTGAAAAAGCTCCGTGTGCTCGAAAACCGGTATCCTGATCTCCTTGAAACCAAACTTCTCACAGAGCCTGGCAAAAGCATTCTCCACATACTGCCACTTATATATTTCGGACGGAAGAATGTCCCTGGTTCCCTTTGGCGCTTGATTGAACATAGCTGCCTCCTATATTATCCTATATTCTTTCTTTCGTTACCGATACACGTTGCAGGTCCATGCCCCGGATAAACGGTCAGTTCATCCTGAAGCTCCATTAGTCGGTTCAGTGATTCTGCCAGTTGCTTGCTGTCACCCGCGCCAAGATCTGTTCTGCCAACGCCGCGCCTGAATAAGGTGTCTCCGGTAAAGATGCAGCAATCGCCGGTTCCGGCTTCTGCTCCGGCCTGTGCTTTTGCTGATGTTACGGCTGATGCTGCTTCTGACGCTACGATATCTGCCTCAGCTATTGTGCCGTTCTCTATTCCAGTCAAACATTCTGCCGCCTTAATGCACATACTTCCGGGCGTATGACCCGGCGTATGGATAAACTCAAGCCTGACACTTCCGATCTTCAGCGTATCGCCGTCCCTTACAAGAGTATCAGCCTGCCTGAACCGCTTGTTGCTGCCGAACATCACTGAACCGTTGAGCACCTCATCCTCAAGCAGCGGCGCATCCTTCTCATGGATCACGACCTTGCCTCCACAAACGTCCTGAAGCTCACCAAAATTCACAATATGGTCAATGTGGGCATGTGTCAGTATAATATATTTTAGAATCAATTGATTCGTTTTCAGTATCTGAGAAACCTCACGTGGTTCAATTCCCGCGTCGATCACAGCCGCCTCGCCTGAAGCCCCGACGATATAGCAATTCGACTGCAGCATCCCCGTATCCAACCGTTGTATAAACAATCCCAAACCTCCCTGACTAATCATCTACTGCTTATTCCTCGTAACCTCAAACACGCCGTCCACTTTTTTTAGTCTCTTGATAATTTTATCCAATTGTTCCGTATCTATAATCTCAAGCGTCAAATTGATAATTGCAATCTGATCCCTGGTAGTTCTGGCATTCATCGCCTTGAGAGGAATTTTCGCCTCTGCAGTGGTGTTGGTTATCTCCATCAGCAGTGCGGTCCTGTCATTTGCCATAACCGTAATGTCCGCCTTGTAAGCCACATTGCTGGAGGTATACCACTTCACCTCGATCAGGCGCTCATCCTCCCCTTGACTGCCGGAAACATTCGTACAGTCACTTCGGTGAACAGAAACCCCCCTGCCTCTGGTAATATAACCGATAATCTGATCGCCAGGTACAGGATTGCAGCACCGTGACAGTCTGACCAGACAGTTGTCGATCCCTTTGACAATAATTCCGTTTTCCGGTATGGCCTTCTTCTTTTTTTCCTTTTCCTTCTCCTGCCTGGCCAGCAGCTCCTTTTCCAGTTCCTCTAGCTCGTCCGGCTTCAGCGTCTTCTTATACTCCTCCTTGAGCCTTGATACTACTTTACTTGCGCCGATGCCGCCGTAGCCGACCGCCGAAAACACGTCTTCAACAGAATTAAAATTATACTTTTTGAGCATCACATCGACCCATTCGCTCTTAAAAAGCTGGTTGTAAGTAAAACCCTGCTTTTTCAGCTCCCGGTCGATGCTTTCCTTACCCCTCAGTATATTCTCTTCTCTGTTTTCCCTCTTGAACCACTGATTAATCTTGTTTCGCGCCTGTGAGCTTTTGACTATCTTGAGCCAGTCCCGGCTTGGCCCGTGGACATTGGAGGATGTCAGTATCTCTACAATATCTCCGTTTTTCAGAGCGTATCCCAGTTTAACGATTTCGCCATTCACACGCGCACCCATCATCTTATTGCCAATGGCGCTATGTATAGAATAGGCGAAGTCAATAGGGTTTGAACCCACCGGCAAATTGACGACATCTCCCTTTGGAGTAAATACAAAAACCTCATCCGCGAACAAATCTATCTTTACCGTCTCGACAAACTCATTCGCATCGTTGGCCTCCTTCTGCCATTCAAGCATCTGACGGAGCCAGGCCATCTTATTGTCCAGTTCACTTTTACTTCCGGAACCCTCCTTGTATTTCCAATGAGCCGCAATACCAACCTCGGCTACCTTATGCATGTCCCATGTTCTTATCTGCACTTCGAAGGGATGTCCCTCATGGCCAATAAGCGTCGTGTGCAGTGACTGATACAAGTTGGGCTTGGGCATCGCGATATAATCCTTAAACCTGCCCGGCATGGGCTTATAAAGCTCATGCACCAGCCCCAGTACTGCGTAGCAGTCCTTGACAGAATTCACAATTACCCTTACCGCAAATAAATCATAGATCTGATCCAGTGTTTTATTCTGCTCCTGCATCTTGCGATAAATACTATAAAAATGCTTCGGGCGCCCGTCGATCTTTGTTTCGATCCCAAGCTCCGTCGTCCTTAGCTTGATTTCATCCTTTATCTGTGTGATATAAGCTTCGCGTTCCCTGCGCCTTATGGAAATCTTATCGACAAGGTCATAATATTCTTTTGGGTGAAGATAACGAAGGCAAACATCTTCCAGCTCCCACTTAATCTTTGAAATACCCAGTCTGTGTGCAAGCGGAGCATAAATCTCCAGCGTTTCCTTTGCCTTTTCTACCTGCTTGTCCGCAGGCATGTATTTGAGAGTGTGCATATTGTGCAGACGATCCGCAAGCTTAATGAGAATGACCCTGATATCCTTAGCCATAGCCAAGAACATTTTACGAAGATTCTCCGCCTGCTGCTCCTCTTTGGTGGTGTAAGGTATCTTATCCAGCTTCGTCACACCGTCCACAAGCATAGCAGTATCCTCGCCAAACATGCCCTTAATCTCGTCATAGGTGCAGTTGGTGTCCTCAACTGTGTCGTGGAGCAATCCTGCAATAATCGTAGTGGTGTCCAGCTCCAGACCGGCCAAAATGTGCGCAACTTCAACGGGATGGCTGATATACGGATCACCCGACTCCCTCAGTTGCCCCTCATGTGCGCTGGACGCCATTTTATAAGCTTTCTCCAGCAGCGTGAAGTCACCGTTTGGATTATATTCTTTTATCTTCGCAACAAGCCTATTGTACCGGTTTTCCATCCATCGCCTCCTGCGATTACGTTCGTTATCCAATGCCCGTATACCGGATCAAAACTCTACAATAGAACGGATTTCATAGCCATGCAGCCTTCTTCTGCCATTCAAATAAGTGAGTTCAATGAAAAAAACCAACCCCGCCACTTCTCCACCAAGCTTCTCAACCAGCTTGATATTTGATTCCATTGTTCCGCCCGTGGCAAGCAGATCATCCACTATAAGGACCCTTTGTCCCGGTCGGACAGCATCCTCATGTATCTCAAGAATGTCGGTACCGTACTCCAAATCGTATTCAATACTGGCCGTCTTGTACGGGAGCTTCCCCCTCTTTCTGATCGGCACAAAACCCTTGTTTAGGGCATAGGCCAGTGGAGCCCCAAAAATAAAGCCTCTGGACTCCGGGCCAATGATGATGTCAAAATCGCCCATCTCCTCTGTCAGCTTCTTCATTTGCGTTATACTTTGCTGCAATGCTTCGTGATCCTGCAGAACTGTAGTAATATCAATAAAATCAATGCCTTCTTTCGGGAAATTTGGTACATGTCTCAGCTTTGCTTTCAGATCCATGGTGGTACGTCCTCCTCCAGTCAACAGGACAACTCCCTGCGGGTTAATATAACTATTATAGTCATTTGCCTGACTAAAAACAATGTTTTTGTCGAACTCCTCATTTTACGCAGCACTTACTATCACTTTGCGCAGCGCTTGATATCGCTAAGGAGCAATTGGAGCCGCTCGCTGCCATTCCAGGTGTTGATGTCCGGTGTAAATGCGGCATCGATCACATCTCCCTTCCTAAGCTCCTCCGCCAGTGCTCCCATACCGAACCCGACAGCGTCCACATTAAATCCGCCGTCCGCCAGCCTCAGCTTAAGATGTTTGCCCCCTGTCATTGTTCTTATATCCATAACAACCAGATCCGTATAAGCAAACCTTGGGTTTGGATTTGCTTCGCCAAATGGTGCCATTCCAGCCATTTCCCGTACACTTGTCAGCGTAATATCTCCACGCTCCAAAAGGGCATCCAGCCTAAGGCATGGTGTCAGATTATCATCAGTCAGCACTCTGTCAGCGTACTCATTGATACGGATACGGAATTCTTCGATCATATCCGCCTTCAGGCTCAATCCTGCGGCCATTTCATGACCACCGAAACGCTCTAGCAAGTCCTGGCAATCAGCAAGAGCCATAAACAAGTTGAAGCCCTTGATACTTCTGCCTGAACCCTTCCCGATCCCCTCATCAACAGATATGACAATACACGGTCTGTAATACCTCTCTAAAACCTTTGACGCAACAATACCAACCACACCATGATGCCAACCATCGCCCACGACTACCAGGACCTTCTGCCTGACCGGATCAAGCTTTTCCTCTACATAGGCGAAGGCCTCCTCAAGAATTTTGCCTTCTGTCTCCTGCCTGTTACGGTTTTCAGCATCCAGTTCCTTTGCAATTGCTTCCGCCAATACGAGCTCCTTTGCTGTGAATAGCCTTACACCCCTTGATGCATCTCCAAGACGACCTGCCGCATTGACTCTTGGCGCCAGCGCGAATGCCGCTCCGAAAGAGGTGATGGGTTTTTCGGACAACCCGGCAATATTGATCAGCGCCCTCAAGCCGGGGTTCTTTGTCGATTCCATCTCTTTAAGTCCGAAGCCGGCAATCAGCCTGTTCTCCTCCTGTAGCGGAACAACATCTGCAATGGTTGCCAGTGCGGCCAGATCGACATATTTCATATATTCATCTCCGCGACCTGAACGGATACATAACCCCTGAACCAGCTTAAGAGCAACTCCTGCGCCGCACAGCTCCTTGAACGGATATCCGCAGCCGGGCTTGTGCGGGTTTAATACTGCATAAGCATCCGGAAGGGTTTCCTTACATTCATGATGATCCGTTACAATCACCTGCATCCCTGCCATCTGAAGCTGATCCACTTCATCAACGGAAGTAATCCCGCAGTCCACAGTGATCACTAAAGACACATCAAGCTGCTTCACTTTTTCAACAGTCGTATTTGAAAGACCATAGCCGTCCTCCATCCGATCCGG
>JAEYON010000073.1 GCA_023411645.1 Bacillota bacterium
AAAAATCGCAGCAACAGGCAACACCTTGTTCCCATTCTTTTCAATCAAGCTGTTAACATGCTCCCTGATGCTTGTTGCAGTCAAGTCCAACACTGCTTCTTCAGCAAATGATTTATAGTTCTTAAACCTGAATTGTAATAGCATGGTACACCCCGCTAAGTCTTTGTTAACTATCATTATATCACCTTCATCAATTTTGTAAACATTTTCGAGAATATTTCTCGAAATTACGACTACTATAAATATTATTGACATATATATCTGTACCTTATTCAAACAATAAGCACTTATACTAAAATTAGATAGCTTGACAGGAAGACTGGTCGAGTATACAGCGGCAGTTCCATTTGTGGATATAGATTTCGCTAAAGCGAAATGTTACATTAATGTAGCATTTCTGCGAAGCAGAAATTCATTGCTGTGTTTCCTGCTTCAAAGCCCTTCTACATAGTACTGTAGTTAGGAGGGTGTGACTGAACACAACCAGAATAAATGGAACTGCCAGCACCTGAACGTTTACTAATCTTTTTTTCTATCGCTCTTCACGCCCCCTCGGGAAGAAGCTGGCGAGCATAGGCACAAGGCATGTTAGCCCACCAGTGACGAGCCACTCGTTCAGTCCAAGCGGTACTGTTTTAAAAATATTCTGTAAAGAAGGAATATAGACCACGCCAAGCGTCATCGACAGTGAGCAAAGCACGGCTAGTACTAGATACATATTGTTAAAGATGGGTATTCGGAAGATACTCATCCGTTCAGATTTACACTCAAACACATGAATCAGCTGAGTGAGAACCAGCGTGACAAAAGCCCCTGTCCGTGCCATTCCAATATCGGCGGTATAATAAATCATGGTAATGTACACTGTCAATGTCGTCAGACCGATTAGAATACCTCTGGAAAGTATAATATTGGCAAGGCCATGTGAAAAGATGCTTTCGTCAGCTTTTCTGGGCATTCTCTTCATTACATCCTTTTCGGGCGGATCAAAGCCTAGCGCTACCGCTGGCAAGCCATCCGTCACCAGATTGATCCAAAGTATCTGTATGGGAAGCAGAGGGACGGGCAAACCGGCGATCATTCCCAGAAACATCGTCAGCACTTCTCCAATATTACATGCCAGCATATACCTGATAAACTTGCGGATATTGTTGTAGATGACCCTTCCCTCTTCTATGGCTGCTATGATTGTCGCGAAATTATCATCAAGCAGCGTCATAGCGGAGGCCTCCTTCGTCACATCCGTTCCTGTCATCCCCATTGCGACGCCAATATCCGCTTCTTTCACAGCCGGTGCGTCATTGACCCCGTCACCGGTCATTGCTACAATATTGCCATTCCTTTTTAATGCTCTTACAATCCTCAGCTTATGCTTGGGTGAAACCCTCGCATATACGCTGACATTGTCAACAACTCTCTCAAGGCCTTTGTCATCTAGTTCATCCAATTCTGCTCCTGTAAAAACCTTTTCATCGTCTGAGTAAATACTCAATTCCCTTGCAATGGCGACCGCCGTCAGCTTATGATCTCCTGTAATAATGATCGGTTTAATGCCTGCCAGCCTGCATTTGATAACAGCTTCAGCCGCTTCCGGCCTCGGCGGATCCAGCATTCCGATCAATCCAATAAAGGTAAGGCCAGACTCCAGTTCATCTCTGCTGTACGGCAGAGAATCAAGTCGCTTATATGCGACCGCAATCACCCTCAGTGCATCAAGGGCCATTGTATCATTGACTTTCAAAATCTTTCGTTCCAGCTCGCGGGTCAGATGGGTAACACCTTTTGCCTGTCGGATGCTGCTGCATTTTTTTAGAAGCATATCCGGTGCGCCTTTTGTAAAAACGAGAGTTTCATCATTTTTATTACTGCACACAACGGACATACATTTTCTTTCAGAGTCAAAGGGAATCTCATCGATCCTGTAATACAAGGAAGCAAGCGTCTCCGGAGTCAGTCCGGCTCTTGCTGAAGCCACCATTAATGCGCCTTCTGTCGGATCCCCCGTAAAATTCCACTTCATTTTGTCCTGTTTTTGTCTCTCACTTACAAGGCCCGCATTGTTGCATACTGCAGCGATCTCAAGGGCAAGCCTCACTACCTGATCCTTTAATGGATCGACAGACCTGCCTCCCGAAAAAAAGATCTGATCGCTTCCATTCCTATCCTTTAATTCGACCACGTGGTCACCTGCAAAGATCTTTCTTACTGTCATTTTATTCTGTGTCAACGTTCCTGTTTTGTCAGAACATACTACTCCGGCACATCCCAATGTTTCCACAGCAGGAAGCCTTCTTATTAGTGCGTTTCTCTTCAGCATCCTCTGGACGCCAAGTGCCAGTGAAATGGTAACCAGCGCAGGTAATCCTTCAGGCACAGCCGCGACAGCAAGACTGATACCTGAAAGAAGCATGGAAAACGCATTCTCACCCCTCATGATCCCTGCCGCAGACACGATAGCGCAAATGATCAGACACCCGGCTGCAATAATCTTTCCCAGCTTCGTAAGTCTTTTCTGAAGCGGAGTCTGCTCTTCTTCGATGTTTTGAATCAGATCGGCAATGCTGCCCATCTCAGTATTCATACCGGTAGCTGTAACAAGAGCCCTGGCCCTTCCTCCTGTTATGCTTGTGCCCATAAACACTCTGTTTTTTTTCTCTCCCGGTCCCTTTTCACTATCCGGTGAAACGGCAAACTTCTCCACAGGCACCGATTCTCCCGTTAGAAGAGATTCATCCACCTGAATACTTGAGCTTTCAAGTATAACCGCATCTGCCGGGACCCGATCACCTGTTTCGAGTATGATCACATCCCCCGGAACAATCTGTTCCGCAGGAATACTGACGTGTCTGCCGCTTCTTAGTACTTTTGCCGCAGGCGCTGTTAAGCTCTTTAGAGCCTCCATGGTTCTTTCCGTTCTAAATTCCTGAATAAATCCCAGCAAGGCATTGAGAATAATAATCGCAATGATTGTGACCGCCTCGGTCATTTCTCCCATAAATGCAGAAATTGCTGTCGAAACCATTAGTATTATTACCATAATATCTTTAAATTGGCTAAGCAGGAGTTTTATCAGAGATACTTTCTTTTTTTCGGAAAGCAGGTTTGGACCATGCTCAATCAGCTTCTTTTTTGCTTCTCTATCACTTAGCCCAATACCCGTAGATGTATACTGTCTGTTCAAAATAGGACACCCCTTTATCGTAGGTTTATGTCCTATTTTTATTCAAAAGCGGTATGGTTTAGACCATACCGCAATCGCTATTACTTTGGCTTTCTTATTAATGCGCATTCCGATTAATACATTTATTTACTATTTCCCGAAACATCTTATTCCTCATACACCTTTTTTACACCCTCAATAGTCTGAATGTCCGCGAGGGTCTGCATATCGATCATACTGCCCGGCATCTTCACAAGCAGCTTTATTCTCGTTTCGTTTTCCTTGCTTTTATATAGCTGAATATTCTTAATTTCTATTTTATATTGCTCCAGAATGCCGCTGACAGCGCCGACCAGGCCGGACGCATTATCGGACTCCACGATAAAGGTTCTATACCTGTTTCTCCTTGAAAAAAGTTTTTCTGCCTTCTTCAGCGTAATCAATGTGAGGAAGATAAATACAGTGGCAGCAACAGCTCCGGTGTAAAAACCCGCGCCTGCGGCAATACCAACGCAGGAAACAGCCCAGAGGCTTGCGGCCGTCGTAAGTCCTCGGACATTGAACCCGTCGCGTATAATCGTGCCTGCGCCAAGAAAACCAACCCCGCTGACAACCTGAGCGCCAAGCCTTGTCGGATCAATACCTGCCAACCCTGTATACTTTCTAAAAATAAATTCTGAAGTCACCATGACAAGGGCGGCTCCGGTACACACCAAAATATGTGTTCTGAAGCCGGCCGGCCGGCTCGTATGCTCCCTCTCATAACCGATTGCTCCGCCAAGTCCGACAGATAACAATAGTCGGAGCACCATCTCAACAGCGAAAGGCATATTTTCACCTCATTATTATTCAGACTGTCAGTTCTGGAGAACCTTTCTCGGGATATAAATCTTAAAGTTCTTCAGCATTCTCTCGTCAGGCTCAAAGATAACAATGGTCTTCTCCCCTTTATAATTAAGCGAAACAAACCAAGCATCCGCTGAATCGATAGAGCTTGAAGCGTCAATCCTTTTTTTGATCTCCTGTGCAGACCGGTTGTAACTGTCGCTTTTTACAGGTGCAACAACATCAAACTCCTTGCAGTTTGCGCTGAAGATCCTCTTTCTTTTCCGTCTTGAAACAATTTTATCGATATCAAGATCTCCATTCGTGACTATATATTCATATTCAACATTTCTTGCAGAAAGAAGTCTATATCCAAGATATGCAATACCTGCAGCTATTATAAGGCTGATACCGAGCTCTTGAAGCACCTGTACCAACAGGGCGATCATGATCAGCAGCGTCGAGGCCAGCAATATTCCTGCGGTAATTAGATGATCAGCAATTGATTTCTTTTTTGTCACGAGTTTTTCCATAAAAGTATCCATTAATAAATCCTCCTAATATTTAAACCACAAATAGTAAATCCCTTGTAAGAAAGATTTTACCACAACCGCAAATGATAAACAATAACTCCGGAAGTCTATTCAGCACTTCCTTTGACATCAATCACAACTACTTCGGGCGGATTGAATATACGCGGTACAGGAAGAGGATTGGAAGCGCCGCGGCTCACTATATGCGTTAAAGCGCTGTGTTTGTACAATCCACCGGCATACTTGGGAAACCATCCCTGATCCGGCGCATACAGCCCGTTCAGAATCAATGGGATGCGTATTTGTCCGCCATGTGAATGGCCGGAAACCACGAGATCAAAATCATATTTTTTATACTCATCAATCAGCTCTGGGCGATGGGACAGAAGAATTTTAAACCCTGATTCATTCTGCAACGACTGGAATGCACTCTCCATTTGGTCCGCCCATTCCCGCGACGAATGTTCAAACAGCTCCAAGTCCGGGTCGTCGATACCTGCAAAAGTAATTACTGTACCGCCGGCAATCCTCTGCTCGTATTCACCCTCAAGAACCTTTACTCCATAGCTGCGGATAACTTCTTTCATGGACTCGACATCAGACGACCAAAACTCGTGGTTTCCGGTAACATAATAAGCGGGTGCAATTCCTCTGATCCCTTCCAGCAGTAATTGCACGCCTCTGAACGGTATCTTGTCATCTGCTATATCGCCGACAAGTAAAAGTACATCCGGCTGCTGCTCTTTAATCAAAGATACAAGCTCGCTCTGATTTTCTCCATAAACCTGGCTGTGCAGATCTGTTATTAATACTATTCTGAAGGACTCCCCCAAAGCCATTTTATCTGTTTTAACAGTGTATCTGCGTACTGTCAGGCCACTATAAAAAGCGGCAACGACAAATAATATCATAAGGCAGATACTGATGATTGCTATGATTGTCTTTTTTCTCACCCGAAATAATTCCCATATTTTGTTCGCCGCTTCTGTTCCTGTATTCAATGTTTATATGATGTCCCCGTTTTTCTGCCGGCATCAGGCTTATGTCCTGCCGCTGTTATCATTACTCTCCCTAACTGCTCCTGCCAACGTTTTTATCTGTTATGCGTTTACAGTACGGCACCGTATAACGTTTATTAGTTTTGTGGTAATCAATACATTCAATGCATTTCCCATATCTTTCACATTTCTTTTTCTTGCAGTTGCAGCCTTCCAACCCATTTTCAGCCATTAAATCCACTCCTGTCAATATATTATCACAAACAATGTTTCAAGACCACTTTTAACAGCTTTTGCTCCGGTCACGGATCAGATTGGATAATTTATCACAATAATATAAATGCAGCTCATGTAATGCTCTGGTACAAACAGTATATAGCAGCCTCCTATCAACATCTCCAGAATAAACCCATTCGTCGGCCGTACAAACAATTACTGCGTCAAACTCAAGACCCTTTGCAAGATATGACGGGATCGTGACAATGCCTTCTTTATATACTTCTTTTTGGTTTGTTATCAAACTAATATCCGAATATGGCTGGATTGATTGATATAGTCTTTCACATTCGCTTGCCGTTTTACATATTACTGAAATCAGTTTATGGCCGTTGTTTTTTAGCTGTTTGATATCTTCAGCAATTTCTCTATAAAGATTCTCCCTGTCATACCTGATGATTTCAGGTTTATTTCCATGCCTCCCGAGTTGTTGAGCGCTAGTCCGGCATTGAAGAATTTCATTACAGAATTCAGAAATCTCCAACGTAGACCGGTAACTCTTGGTTAGTGTTATATATGCAGTATCCTTTGAACCAAAGATATTTGCTGTAATATCAAAGCTGCCAATGTTCATATAGGCATTTACAGTTTGATTCATATCTCCGAGAATCGTTATATTACAGTGTTCAAAGGTTCTTCTCAGGACTTCGTACTGAACGGAAGTATAGTCCTGTGCCTCATCTATGATAACATGCTTAATTGCTTTTGCATTATATGCACCACCAAGTCCAGTAATTAGTAATAGAATAGGCGCCAAATCCTCATAATCAATGATCCCCTGCTCCAAACGCCGTAAGGTATATTGCCCTATGTCTTCCAGCTGATCATAATTCATGTTTTCACAAAGCTTTCCGCATTGCTCTTGGCTGACATACAATTTCATGTTTTTAATCAGATCACCATATAAGCGGTAAATGTCAACCGTTGTCATTTGCTCTATTTCGTTCAGAATTGGTCCAAGCAATGCTTTGGCTTTCTGAGCGGCTATTGAATTTTTCTCTCCTTCGTTTAGCGAACTATCTGCTGATAAATCATTTTTCGTTATCTCATCAGCAAGCCTCTCTTCATAGGGGGTTATAAGATAAAAGAGCCTTTGTTTCAGCTTTTCAAGTCGTTTTATATATGGCAGGTAGTTGTAGTCTTCCCTGAAGAGTCTGCTAATTTCTTCTGAGGAAATAATTAGCTTCCCCTCACAAGACAAGCTTTTGAATACTATGCCGTCCCCACGATCAAGGCGCTTCATGTACTCCTGCAAAATCTTCAGAAATGTATAAGTAGCTTTAAATTTAATGCTATTGAGTCTTATGCTGTCAGATTTAGCATTAAGGACATATTCCATATGCCCGTTCATTGTTTCTATTCGATATTTAGTATCAATCACACATGTAAAAAAGTCCGCAAATGTGCTGCTTTCCACATTTTCTTCTCCAAGTTCAGGTAAGACATTTGAGATATAGTCCTCAAAGACATGATTGGGTGAAAAAATTAGAATATTCTCGGATTTTATATTCTCCCGGTATTTATACAATAGAAATGCTGCTCTATGAAGGGCGATTGAAGTTTTTCCGCTGCCGGCCGGGCCTTGAACTACAAGGATTTTATTCCGGTCATCCCTTATGACACAGTTCTGCTCCTTTTGAATACTAGTTACAATGGTTCTCATTCTGTTATCAGTACTTCTACCCAACATCTCCTGAAGCATTTCATCGTTAATCCTCAGACTGCTGTCAAACATGTACAAAATACGCTCGTTTTCAATTTTGTATTGTCTTTTAAGCAGCATTTGTCCATTTATACGACCCATTGGGCAGTCATAACCGGAAGGGCCGATTTCATAGTCGTAAAACATGCCTGAAATAGGGGCTCTCCAGTCATACACAAGGATTTCCATACTCCCCTCTTTACGGAGGTTATACATTCCAATATATATTTTTTCAGCAGCGTCCTCCCCGTCTTCTTTAAAGTCAATCCTGCCGAAGTACGGACTTTTTAGCATTTTCTCCAGACGGCTGACAACATTTGTGGACATCTTATACTTCCTGGCCTGATTTGAAATATCCACCTGGTACTGCCACAATTGAGCCGGAGCGTCCAGATCACCCAAGTCGGTAGGCGTGCATTTGACCTCCTCCCACATGGTCTTTTGAATTTCGATTGCTTCCCTTTTATAATTTCCAGCATCTGTTACAGCTTTATTCAATTGTGTTTTTATCTCAGTGTTTACTTTCTTAAGGTAGGCATTTTCAAAATCTCTTATATTTTTATCCGTAACCATATGATCCTCCTACAGGCTTCAAGTGTGACCTACCTATCATACAGGGAATAAACGGGCATTAAAAGACTGTTGTTTAGCTTTTCTCTATGATATAATAAAAATAGAGAAAGTATTCACGCTTCGTATTCCACCTCTCAAATTCCTGAAAAATTTATCTGAAAAAAAATGGTATGCTAATGAGCATAGCAAAACAGGAAAAGCGGCATCAATTTCTCCATGTTAAACTAAAAGCATCAAGCGGAAGGAGGTGGTACGATGGAATATGAAGTTATGGTTCAATCCATTCTGGACAATATCGACAAAAGAATTACTGAGAACATCCGGGTTGATGAACTGGCGCGCGCGGCGAATTATTCCGTTTATCACTTCTGTCGTTTATTCATGGCTCTAACCGGTACGTCGGTCATGAACTATGTCACACGACGCAAGCTGGAATACGCACTGTATGATTTATCGCAAGGCAAACGGATTATAGACGTAGCGATGGAGTACGGGTTTGAAACACACGCCGGGTTCACTAAAGCCTGTAAAAAATTTTTCGGATATCCACCATCTCTTCATCGTCTGCACATATCCGCTAATCTGCCGGAAAGAGCGACAATCGCCAGTGTAATACAAAAACATGGAGGAATTGCAATGGAGGTTCAATTAAAGGAATTACCGTCCTTTGTTATTGTCGGCGTTATCAGCCGACATGCTTTACCGAATGTAAAAAGGAGCGCCGATGTACCAGCTTATTGGAACACGATTTCAATGGACTATGGGAAGCATTTGTCAAGGCTATATGACGCCTTTACCCCTGCTGTTCACGGCGAATTCGGCCTTTGTTTCGACGTGGATGATGCGACCGGCGAATTTACCTATTTGCTTGGTGTGAGATTCGACAAAGATGCTGATAGCTCAAAAATCGAGCCAGACATGCGGAAAGTAGAAATGCAGGGTGGGTTATATGCAGTATTCACTACACCGAAGCTACCAAGTGAAGAATACCCAAAAGCCATAGCAGATACATGGGTGGAAATTTTGACCCGCTGGCTTCCGGAGTCAAAATATGAGTATGATGAAACGCGTTTGGATTTCGAGGCTTATGATGAACGCGATCATGCTTGGCTACACAACAATATGGTTCAAATGGATATTTGTGTGCCAATCCGCGAACGTAGATAGAGGCCGTAAAAGAGGAGCTGTTAATTATACAGAGCAGTTCCTCTTCTTTGCTTAATTCTTATAGAACTATGCCGACCTGACATATAATCAGGCCGGCATAAATTAGGTGTCCGGCTGTTCAAATCAACCCATGTTTTTCTGCAAAGATAAACATCCCGATCCCAGCGGCAATCGATAAATTCAAAGAATCCACAAGAGCCGACTGTTGGATTTTTACACCCATTCCTGCAAATTTGCATTGATCAGGCAACCCAGATGCCTCATTACCAAATAGCAGAGAAAACAATGGCGCCTCGGGACAGTTTCCCCGACTGAGTGGTATTTTAGCTTCCGGTGTGAACGGGAAACACACATGATCAGGGAACGCATCTTTATATGCATCAAAGGATGCAAAACATTGAAATCTTATGCGAAACAGCGCTCCCATTGATGCACGTATCGTCTTGGGATGGAGGATGTCAGCCGCCGGTGTCACCACTGCAAGATCAAGCATGTTTAGCCCAGCCATGGTACGGATAATGGTACCCATATTCCCCATATCGCTCGGATTAACCAAAACAATGTGAGGACGATTCGGCGCTAACTGACAGAAATACTTGCTGAAAACGCCCAAAACGTAACTGTTCTCTTTTTGGTTGATTCGTTCAAGCGCCCTGTCATCATAAAATACAGGGATCCCCCTATCACGGCACAATTTGCTCATGTCATCTGTTCCTGTATATTTTGTGTGTATATAAACGGATCGAACGACACAAGGATTTACTTTTAGCATTTCAATTGTGGAATATGCGCCGTAAGTGTAGGAGTAATCATGCTCATCTTTATATGGCTTTAAATTCTTACTAATCATTCAAACCTGCTCCTTAAAATTATATTTTATTATTTAAGGATGCAAAGCCAGAATGACAAACGACGCTTCAGCGGGTGCCGAGCGTAAATCCATGCAAAGCGCGTCGTCTGTTTTCAGACTTTGCATGGATTTTGCCAAGTGTGAAGCCAAAATTAACTGCCATTTTCCTCACCACCTTTCGTAATAATATGGCTGTTCAAGATGTTGTCATATCTTCTTTATTTTTGCTTCCCTTAATTGCTGTCCATTGTCAACAGCTACGCTCTTAATTTCATATACCCTCGTCTCATCACCCCATTCGCTATCTTCCATACCGAAAAAGCTCCAGCCGTATTTCTCATAGTACCCAACATGATCTGTACACAGATAAATCTTGTCAAAGCCAAGCTTACAGGCTTCCTGCCTGCCATGAGCCAGCAGCCTGGAACCAAGCTCTTTGCCCCTTTCGCTCTCCTCAATGTATAGAGCACAGAGCCACGGAAGTAAATCCTTACGAACCATAAAATCATTTTCGATAAGCCCGAAGCTGCCGACGATAGTATCGCCTCTGAGCATGATATACCATCTGGGCAACGAGTTTGAAGTTGTTATGCCGTCAGACATTGATTCTTCATAAATCTTACGATCAAGGCCCCATTTTGAGGAAAAATATTCGGCGGCTCGGTCAAGATATTCAGGATGCTCGCGGATTGAAATGATATTAAACGGATCGGTGCTTTTAACCGCTCTTAAGATTGCACCTTTTCCATGATTAATGTCCTTATCCAGCACTTGTACCTTTGAAAAACCTGCTTCGAGAAGTAACCTTTTTTGTACGTCAACCGTAAACGGGATATCAATATGATATTCTCCCGGTGAAGGTTTGCCCGATACATGGGTCAAAATTTTCTCATAGCGTCTTCGATATTGTTCTGCAAGCGGCTCATCAACAATAAAATCGCTCTCAATATATCTGCCGCCTTCTTTCAAGGTTCTATAGATGCGTTTATAAACCTCAATTTTTTCATCCTTCCAAAAATGATGCATAGTCATGCTAGACAATACAATGTCAAATCTGTCTTCAGGGTATGCCCAAGTGAGGTAAGAGGCTTGCTCTATAGTTATCTGCTCTATTTTTCCCTGGTGATGTTCCTGTAATAGATTCAGCATTTCACGCGACAGGTCTATGCAGGTAATATGCGCATTCGGAGCCTTTTCCCATATGTATTGAAGTTCGATTCCCGTCCCGCAGCCGATATCAAGAACGGAAAGAGGTTCCTGCGTCTTAGGGAGGAAGCTTCCAAGTTTAATATAGTTGTTAATTCCACCATTTGAGAGCATATGCTCGTTATATTCAACTACCCGTTTGTCAAAAAAGTCCGCCATATTTTCAGGCAGATACAGGCTGTTCTCATCCCATTCAGGTCCCGGCAGAGTATCTGTGTGATAAAGCCTGAAATAGTCAAAAGCACAGTCCGCTCCATCATATTCAAGTATACGGGTATCACAGTACACAAATCCAAGCTTTTCAATTACCCGGCGGGATGCTTTGTTCTCCAACTTGACGATAGCTGAGAGAACATTTTGGCTGGCTTGCTCAAATGCCCACCATATTATTGCCTTGCCCGCTTCAGTAGCGTAGCCTTTGTTTTGATATTCGTCTGCTATCCCAAATAGAATTTCAATCTCATTGTTTATTTCACGCTTCGGAGCAAGACCAATCAAACCAATACATGCATGGGTAGATTTCAGCTCTATAGCTAGCACAACGCACGGTACCGTAGTATCAAACTTCTCGCCGTTAATCCAGCGAATCCATTCCAGCGCAGCCTCTTCGGTTTTCATAATCATGTCCGGCATGAAATGCGCTACACTCGGCTGACTGGTGTTATGGCTGGCTGCCGCTGCGTCACCTTCAGTAAACGTCCGGAGAATTAACCTACTAGTTTCTATTTTCAAACAAATTTCACTCATAAATCATCGTCCTCCCAATTATAAAAACTCCACTCCCGATACATAACCTAATGTCATCGAGAATGGAGTCTCTTTGTCGCAGCGTCAAAGGGCAAGTGAATACCATTTAACATAAATAAAGCGCGGCAATGATTAACCGGAATACCCGGCAAGCCAACCACAAGTCAGCTTGTAACCCCAAATCTCGATAACATAACAAAGCCCATCAAAACAGGCTTTCCTAAAATGCCATCTGAAAATTTGTGATTACTTTGAAATCATTGTCACGCCACCAATCATTCATTTTCAATTATATTATCATGATTTCACTAACTTTTCAATGAAATTTCTGACATTACTTGAATGGGTTATTTGAATGCGTAGAAATCGCCTCGTAATCGGGGTATAAATCATGTCAGTAATCGTGTAATTTTACGATATCATATGCGAACCTACGGTATATTTCCAGCTTCCATTTGTCTTTTTAGCCGTACAATCTTGAAAATAGTACGCCCCATCTCCACCTCTCCATTTCCTGATATTAAAATTAAATCGGTCAGACTTAACATTTGAGAGTTCCATAATAAAAAGTATCCCGGTTTCAAAACTCAGTTTTTCATTATCAATATAACCTTGCTCGCTCAATTCATCATAAGTGCCTCGGATCGCCTCCATTTCATAGAAGCTTCCCAGACGGTAAACAAGCGCCGTTTTCTCTGTTTCCGTCAGATTCGATACGCCGCTGAAATCAAATGCAATGCGTTCAATCCCATCGTTTAGGCCCGGATCAGTTTTATATAAATCATTGATTACTGACATATAGAATCCGGCCAGATCGTCGCCCTCTTCCCTGACCCGAATACTCTTTATATTAGCAACCTGCATCGGGTAACTTTCCATAACTACACCGTCATAAAGAATATCCACCAGCATGCCCTCTTTTAGTGAGTCACTTTTGAGCTTTCCACCCGACACTCCAATCACTTCCGTATCTCCCACATTGATCCAGTAAATATCCGCGTCGTTGGCATCTTCTCCCATATTGGCTGTTAAAAAGGATGCCCCTTTGATTTCCATGATCCTTGCCGTCAATGTGACGTAACCATCTGCCGATGTATCCAGGCCGGTATCGTCTGGTCCTGCGTGACCCAACGGCTCCGTGCCTGCTTGAGAACATGCGGCCACACCGATTACAAGAATCAATGTCATAATTATTATTAATAATTTTCTCATAACAATATCCTCCTGCATTTATATAGCCTCGATTTACATACAATAATTTACAATATCAATATACCGTGTATTTATTGTATTAGACGCCATAATCGTAACAATCGTTCCTTTGCTCTCATTTAATAGGTAAGATAAATAGAAGAACCGTCCCCTCCTTCTCGCCCGCCTCCTTTTCTCACAATAATGATCCACCGGCCTAGCCGGTGGTTTTTCTTTAACGGGCGAAGCCCTTAACTACTAGCCACGCCTAAAAGGCGTTGGTACGGTCTGCCACTTGCGAAAGTTTGTTACCAGCTACCCGTTAA
>JAEYON010000097.1 GCA_023411645.1 Bacillota bacterium
TAGGGTTTACGTTCTAAGCTCAATACGAATGACTATTAAATTCAATTCTGGCTATATATAGATAGCATGGATTCATTTCCATCTTTACTATATGATAAAAATTCGACGATGCAGTTCTCTATGATATACGTCATTGAATAGGCTTTATTGTCTGGAGTTTCAACCCATGTTTCCTCTATCTTGGCTTGCCCTAACTTTTCTTGCACTTGTTTGAAATTCATCCCTGCTGATGCGCCATTTATTACAACTTTCATCCCACAATAAATTGCGGAGACATAATCATTATCAAAAACAATAGTTATTCCGAGTTCTTCATAAAAATACCCTTCTTCAGACCCCTCAACCCCAGCTCCAGATAATTGGTATTTGTCTCCTAATTTTTTTAAAACACTGTCTTTGGAATCTTTAAATAAGCCAAAAAGAATATCTTGGTTGAAATTACTACTATTTACTTGTTCAGGATTGTTTTCACTACTAGTTGTTGCGCTGTTGCTTGAACTGATGGTATTCGAGTTTTCGACACCTGTATTTCCATCCATATTATTGCTGGTTGAATCAGTATCTGTAATTGTACTTGATACTATTATTGTTGAAGAAACTTCTTCGGATTTCGTTGAGTTTTCACTTACTGTAGCATCATTATTCATTGTGCACCCGGACAAGATAATGACAATCGAAAATATTACCGATAATATGCATTTTTTCACGAGCGTTCACCTCTTCGCTTTAATCTTATTTTTATTTATTTTTATATGTATTTAAAAAATTATTTTTTGCTTCAAATCCTTTTACATTCAATGTCTCAACCGGTTGTATATGCCAATCCTCGTTTTTCCCCCAAGGGTTTCCATAATACATTGGTTTCATTAGTCCATATTTCCTTAATTCTGTTTGATTATCTATGCTTACTTTGTATTCTAACGCCTTCATATAATTAGAACTACTTGTTTTGTTATCTAAAATATCAATTGCCTCACCAAATTCATGCCAACTCGAACCTGGCGTTGCTGCTAACCGTTTGTTTTTTGGAACAGATTTAGGATAATACCATTTTTTATTAACAGAATCATATAGACCTCCAGCGCTCTTATATGCTCTTACTTGATCATCATAATCCCTTTTCCCTCCATTACCAGAAATATATATTACAACTTCATGATCCTTGGCAAATGCAGCTAATCGCCCTGCAAATATCGGATCAATATCACTTTGTTCATAATTTTTAAAATTCAAATAGTACTTAGGATTTGACAAAGCATAATCTGTCTTTGATAAAAGAGATCCGGAAGCAGCAATTTCTTTATTATATTCTTCGTTTTCATCAATAAGACTTTTTTCTGCTTCTTGTTGAATCGCCCTCAAAGTTGCTTCATCAAGTTTACCA
Organism: Bacillota bacterium; assembly: GCA_023411645.1. Classification (GTDB taxonomy): domain Bacteria; phylum Bacillota; class Clostridia; order Acetivibrionales; family DTU013; genus JAEYRF01. The sequence goes on from JAEYON010000097.1 coordinate 1,385, forward strand.
GTGGGGGATAAGTTATATTTTGTTGCATATTTTTTCTGAAAATCAAGTATTGCTGCTGTTGTTCTTGATCCAATTAAACCATCATACCCAAAGTCTCCCAAAGAATAATTCATGCTGGATAAACATATTTGTGCATCCCTTACAGCAGCATTAAATTTATTGGATTCGGCACCATAAGCATTATCACTTCCCGGATTAGTAGGAGTATGAGTTTTTAAACCTGGCAGAGATATATTAATACTACTTGTGTTAGTTGAACCACCCTTATTAACTGTATCCGAATCCCTTATAGGGGCTGGCGAAGGGGCTGTAGGATTATTGTTTTCCAATTTTAAGCCAAGACTTTTCCAAGTAGTCTCTCCAACAACGCCTCGATTTGGGCCTGTATTTCCACCTGGCAAAACAGTGTCCTTATATTTATTTAATGCATTCTCAGTATCCTTACCAAATATACCATCTACACCATATTTCCCAATATCATAACCTAAATCTTTCAATCTTTGTTGTAGAGCTTTTACATCCTCTTTACTGCCCTCATTTATAGAAAATCGTTCGCCTTGTTCCAGATGTCCCGTAGGGTCAATATACATGATCGGTTCATTGTGACAATACGTATACAGATTCAAACTTAATGGATCGCTTACACTTCCCATATATGTGTCTTCTGATAAGAACCTGGCAATCTTGCTATCATAGTACCTCGCATTCAGGTAGTACAGCCCCGTTTCCTCGTCATACTGATACCCGGCATATGTGATGTTGTTATCCACATCGCCGCTCTGCTCAATAATCGTGCCAAAGGCATCATAATAGTAAGTTGCTGCAATAGTCCCAACATCTGTAATCAGTGCTGTCACATCAGCATGACCGTTATACATATAATATAGATTGTCAATGTCCGAGGTTCTGGAGATCAGGTTTATGCCGTAGACGTTCCTGGTTGTCTGATTGTTGGCGTTGTCTGTTTCAAGGATTACTTTGTCATACTCGTACAGGTAGTTGGTGATCTGTCCGTTGTCATTCTTTACTACTCTGTACCCTTCTCCATTGTACATATATTTTTCTGTTTTGTCATCTGTAATAACCTCTGACAGTTGATTCAACGCATCATACTTATAAAATACAATTTTGCTTTCTGCTGACGTTCCCGCCCTGTACAAATTGAAGCTGCTTGTTGTATTTGGGTCGACAGGCTTTACAGTTTCAGTAGATTTATTGACCTCGGAGTGGCAAGGCTTTTGCAGAGTGTATTGCTCCTCCTAGTAAATCATTGACAGCGTCAGCTGACGGGGAGATATATCTGTTAGCCTCGCCGAAAACAACTCACCAGCGGATTCTAACAAAGATGTTCGGTACTTTCTATATTTGGTTTGAAGGCAAAAAATGTACTCCAATGATAGCACCTTATGATATTATGCTTCAAAGGAATGAACATAACAAAAATGTAGTTCAGCCTGACCTTATGGTTATATGCGACCTTGATGAAAAGCTTGGGGATGATGATTATTACAAAGGAATACCCACTCTTGTAGTTGAGATAACCTCCCGTTCTACAAAGAGCAAGGATTATGTGCGAAAGCTGGACCTGTATATGGACTGCGGAGTAAGCGAGTATTGGATTGTGAACCCTGATAACAAGGAAGTACAGATTTATCTGTTTAAGGATAAGGATATAGAGGATAACAAGACGTATTCATTTAATGATGAAATAAAATCCTTTTGTTTTGAGGGATTGGGCGTCAACCTTAGAGATTACTAGCCGCTATCAAAAACCGTCTTTCCTTGGGGCATGGATTCCGGGAGATCATTAGTCCGCAATGTCCACAAATCGCTTCTGTAGTACAAAAAAGCAGAGTGAAATCACTTTCACCCTGCTTCTTTTGAGGTTTGAGAATATGTCAATGAACTATCCGCATTTACTGAATCCGCAGTGGCGGCAAATGACGCATCCGCCCTCATGCTCCACCGGCTTGCCGCATTCGGGGCATTTTGAAATATTCAACAGAACTCCGGCATTGCAGCATTCCACTTCTTCAAAGAAATCCTGATCTGCAATATCATCATCATTATCAACCGAAGCGCTGTTATAATCGGCAGCAAATCTCGCCGTTGGTACAGGAGCGTTTTCGGAATACTCCGATACTTTATCACGGCTTTCAATATACTTTGAACCACCATTTTTGCCGTTCTGCAGCTTATATACCTTCTCAATCAGCCGTCCAATAGCATCCGGACACGACAGCACCTTTAGATCCTTTTGTCTGATAGTGGAAGGACACCTGATACCCTTCAACTGCTCAACTATTGATTTTGCATCAATACCGGACCTCAGAGCTACCGAGACGAGTCGGCTTGTCGCTTCGGACTGCGACGGACATCCGCCTGCGCGCCCTGTATTGGTAAATACCTCACAAATGCC
>JAEYON010000106.1 GCA_023411645.1 Bacillota bacterium
GGTGCAGGTCAAAGCTAGTGATAAACGGAGATGAAGAATCATATTCATGAGGATTCATGCTTATTCGCATTCCTTCCCTGTATAAATAATTTTCAATTCAATTATATAGCTTTTAACTTGATCCTGCCATGGTATTTTGGATCATATTCATATTATTCAATATTTGTTCTGCGTTTTCGCTTTCTGGTCTTCCAAATTATAATTCCAGCCACAGAAATACAGATAATTGCTATAACTGCTATAATACATAGGCTCGAACCTGATGAAATAAAAATCGACGTCGGTCTGTCTGATCCGCCAATAATTCCTACATCCATGAATAATCAACCTTTCATCTCATTTAGGATATCATTGTGGATATAACAATTGCAAGCCATATTGATAATTAATTCTAGAGTCTAACATACTGAATAAAATGCTTGACTTTGTATATAGCAAATGGTAAAGTATGATATAGAAAACAACATAATAATGTGTAGAAAATAATTGCTAATTAGTAACTAGTCTTTTCTTTTTGATGTTATTCAGATACCTGATCGTGTGAGTACATGTACTATACATACAAAGAACCATATAAAAGAGAGTAGATGATTTTCAATATGAAAAAAATAAAGCGCTATACAGTTAATGATGTAGCAAAAGCGGCCGGGACTTCCATAACGACAGTTTCAAGAGTAATGAACAGTTCGAAATACCCGGTTTCTGAAGAACTTCGCCAAAAGGTAATGTCGATTGCGGCTGAATTGAATTATTTTCCAAACGCTGCCAAAAAAAAATCTCAACATCCAATTTTAAACGAAATTGGTGTTATCATTCCGACAATTTCAAATCCATTTTATGCAGCATCTATATTTGGGATACAACAGGAAATACAAAAATATGGGTATAACATTTTATTATGCGACACTTTACGCTCAGAAGAGAAGGAGCGGGAATACTTACATATGCTTTACAACAAACATGTTAAAGGTGTTATTATATCCGCCGTAGCTAGAGATGGACAAAATGTTGCGTATTATGTCGAAAAAGGAATGAACATTATATTGCTCGACCAGCAAATAGATGGTGTGAAGTGTGACAACATACTTTTTGATTATCGTGAGGGCGCAAGAATAGCAACTGATTATCTGATAAACTCCGGACATCGAAAGATTGCTTATATTACTACTCCAATGACAAAATGGACGCGCAGAGAGATATTCAACGGTTATTGTTCGGCGTTAAGACATAATGCTGATTTTGCGCAAGAACCAATATTATTCGAAGCTACTGATGAGCAGGAGGAGAATGAATCAACATATGAAAGCATAGTAGGTAAAATGTTAGCCGATCAATTCATTAAGTCAAAATGTGATGCAACAGCCGTTCTCTGTGTAAACGATATGGTGGCTTTCGGTTTTATCCAAGGGCTTGCAGAAAATGGGGTGAAGGTCCCGGATAACGTTTCAGTCATTGGAATTGATGATATTTCGTTTTCATCAATTTTTATTCCGGCTCTTACCACTGTAAAGAGTTTTGCTTTTGAAATGGGATGCTTTGCAGGGAGAATGCTGGTAGACAGAGCCAATGGTAACGAACCGCTTGAAACCAGCCTTAAATTTGGACCAAAGTTAATTGAACGGTCATCTGTAAGAAAAATTAATGTAGCTAGCTTTTGAACAACTAAAAAACCCGTAAATAGAGTTGAAAGGAGGGTAGCTAACCATCTATGTTTTCGACATTCAAAATATTTATCAAAGGGGAATAACACATGGGTCGTATAAAAAGTTTTTTGGCCGGTTATTTAATCGTTGAGGTGCTCGATACAAAAGAGGAGATGGGTTATGCCGCTGCCCTTGATTCTGCAGCTAGGATTAATAAAATTATCGCTTCAAAAGGATCTGTCAATGCAGTATTTGCTGCGGCTCCCTCGCAAAACGAGTTTTTAGAGCATCTAATAACAATGGATATCGATTGGTCGAAAGTAAATGCATTCCATTTGGACGAGTACATAGGACTAGACAAGGATGCTCCTCAAGGCTTTGGGAATTTCCTGTATCGTGCCATATTTAGTAAAGTTAAAATGGCATCTGTAAATTATATTGGCTGTAACAACTCTGATCCACAGGCTGCCGCGAAATGTTATTCCGACCTGCTTGAAAAAAACAAACCGGATATCGTGTTTATGGGAATAGGTGAGAATGGTCATCTGGCTTTTAACGACCCGCATGTGACCGACTTTGATGATCCTCTCAGAGTAAAGGTGGTTGAGCTTGACAACATATGCAGGACTCAGCAGGTTAATGATGGCTGCTTTAAATCGTTGGAAGAGGTCCCCAAATATGCCATCACGCTGACTATATCTACGATTATCGAAATTCCTGAAGCTGTTGTAGTTGTTCCCGGTCCCTCAAAGTCTAATGCCATTTATAACACCCTGAACGAAAATATAGCCCCTGCTTGCCCAGCCACAATATTGCGCAGACATAAAAACGCTGTGCTTTATACTGATCGTGAAGGCGGTTCAAAAGTAATATAAGCATTAATTATTTCTTATTGTTTTACAAGCAGAATGGATAATAACGACAGAAAATTCTTTGAAAATGTGTAGAAAAAAATTAGTTGCAGTAATTTAATAAAACATTTCGAGGAGGAGTTACACTTATGGAAGACAGGGTTATAAAGGTACTGCTTTTAGGAGCGGCTTTCAGCGGAGATCTTCATATGGACTCATATTCCAGACTCCGTAATAAAGCTAAAATAGTCGCTATATGTGACCAAAACACCGAACGTATTAAGACGCTTGCCGAAAGGTACGGCATTACTGAATACGTTGTCTATACCAACATCGGTGAAGCTATAGAGAAAACAGATTGCGACATAGTAGACATCTGTCTCCCAAACTTTCTACATTGTGAAGCAGCTCTGCTGGCACTAAAAAAGGGGAGAGATATTATCGTTGAAAAACCGTTCGCTACAACGGTAGAAGATGGACAGAAAATTGTCGACCTGGCCATACAGGAGAATCGCCATATCTATTATGCCGAGGATTGGCTGTTTGCTCCCGCGATCGTTAGAGCACTGGACATTGTGGCGGAGGGTGCTATTGGGGAAGTTCTTTATTCACGTGCAAGAGAATGTCACAACGGCTCTCACAGTCCGTTTGCACAGACCATTGCTTACTGTGGCGGAGGTTGTGTAATTCATCTCGGTGTCCACCCGATATCATTAATGCTTGCGCAAAAAAATAATGAGTGGACCGAGCTTATGGCTATGACTTCCGGCGGTGGCGAACAAAACTATGTACATAAGAGTATGGAAGGCGAAGACTGGTCTGCATGTCTGATTAAATTTCTCGATGGGACTACCGCTCTGATTGAATGTAACTACATTACCAAAGGTGGTATGGAGGATATAATTGATTTTTGCGGCACTGAGGGCACGATACATATCAACATCAATTTCGAAGGACCAATTAAATGCTTCAGTCTGCCCGGTATGAAATATGTAGTAGAAAAAGCAGAAGTGACCACTGGTTGGTCGCGTCCGGTTGTGGATGAAAAATTAAATCTCGGTTATGTTGATGAGATAGCTCATTTTATCGAATGTTGTGCTGAAGGAAAAGAAGCTAAGGTAGGAGTGCGCGGAATTGATGGTCTAGAGGCTATAAAGGTTGTAAATTATATCTATCAATCCGCTAGAGAAGGCAGAAAAATCTTGAATCCAAAGTATTCATAGATAGAAGGAGGACTATAACCGATGGAGCAAAATTATTATTTACCTGTGAAAGTGGCAGGAGTAGAATTTAAAAATCCGTTTTATGTAGCATCCGGACCAACTGTTAAAACAGTTCAACAACTGCTGGCTATTGAGAAAGCCGGTTGGGGCGCTGCCTGTTTAAAACAAATCGACGATCCGGCGCCTTATATTAATGGTGTTCCAAGATATGCAGTTTTTGATCAGTATAATGCCCTTGCATTTACAACTGAAAAGCGACTAGTATGTGAAGATGGACTGAAAATTGTTAGAGATGCAAAAAAGGTGTTGACAGATCTTGTACTGATGGCAAATATCGCTTATGTAGGTGAAGATGGAATTCCCGGATGGGTGAACATGGCTAAGAAGTTTGAGGATGCCGGTGTGGATATTATTGAGCTCAACATGTGCTGCCCGAATATGTCCTTCAATGAGCAGCTTACTCAAGGTGATGAGGACGCCATTGCAAAAAAGACAGGTGCAAGCCTTGGACAGAATGCTCAGGCAGTGGCTCAAATTGTCACTGCAATAAAAAAGGCAATTTCCATTCCACTATTTGTAAAGCTAACACCTGAAGGCGGCCAGATAGCAAACATATCAAAAGTCCTCTTTGAAGCAGGTGCAGATGTTGTAGGAGGGACGGCAAATCGTTTGGGCGTACCTCCATTTGATCTGGAGAACCCGGGAAAGGCAATTTATCACCTACAGGATGAAATCAGCATGTCATGTTTTTCCGGAGGTTGGCTTAAGCCGTTGGCGCAAAGGGATACTTATGAAATACGTAAAGTTTGCGGTAAGGATGCTGTTATTGCGGCTGCAGGAGGAATTCGTAACGCAGTGGATGCAATTGAGATGGCTATGTGCGGTGCCGATTTAATTGGTATTTGTACAGAAACGTTGATGAATGGATATAATTTTATAGGAGAAGTTATTTCAGACACACGGAACTGGCTTTCAGCACATGGATATAAAAGTCTGCGTGACGTACGCGATATAGTTGTACCGCAGTTTCGCTCTGCTACAGAATTAGTAAAACATGCCGGTTTTGCACGCGTTGTAGAACCATCGCTCTCCGCTCCTTGCAAGGCTGCTTGTCCGGCTGGCATGCCTGTACAAACTATTATGAAAAAATTATCAGAGGGCAGAAATGATGAGGCTTTCGAGGCTCTGTTAACTGCTGGTCCGCAACAGGAGCTTTGTGGGTATCTGTGTGATGCACCATGTGAAAAAGCATGTATTAAAGGCAGGCAGACTGTCAACATTTCAATAAAGGATATTGAACGGTTTACGGGTGCAAAGCTGAGAGATAAAGGTAATAAACAAATTTTCAAAAAAGCGGCTTCAAATGGAAGGCGGGTAGCTATTACCTCACAGAGTGTGGCGGGAAGTGCCTGCGCGTTCGAGCTGTTAAAAGCCGGTTACGATGTCGACATATACGAAGGCGAAAAAGATATTTTCAATATGCTCTCATCTGACAGACTTCCGGTGGAGGTTCTCGAGGGTACTAAAACCGTTTTGACACACTTAGGAGCGAAACTAGAGAGTTCATCCGGCGATTTGAAAGAACTTGCTTTAACCTATGATGCAGTTTATAATCCTGCAAAATTTTTCTCCGGACCTTGTAGTGTTCAAGGTGCTATCTCCATTTATGATTTTCTTCAAGCTGAAAATACTGCGGGCAGGACGATTGTCGTTGGCGATGGTTTTATGGCTGCTGAAGCTGCTAGGGCGGCCGTTTCAGCGGGCAGTGAGGCCGTGGTAATTTCGGCGGCTGCAACACCGTCGAGCTTCCTTTCGAGGCTTAAGGATGAGGGCATTCAAGTCATTACAGGTGTCACTGATTTAGTTAGAAATGATAAAGAGTTGACGTTTAAGCAAAATAGTTTAGGCCTTAGCCTTAGCATCGGCTGCGATACAATAGTGAATGCGCGTGAAGATTATGAAACAGATGGAAATATTGCACCAAATGTATTCACAGACATAGCTCCAGTTCTGTCCCCTGCAAAACTGATTGCTTGCGGCAGATACGCCGCGGCTGCGATAGATAAATTATTCTTCGGCGAAAAAATCACGATACAACATGTAGAGCGCTCACTGGTTGTAAAAGCACAGGATGTGCTTGCCCGCAGCAAATACAACCCAAATGAAAAAGCTGTGCGGTTAAAGACTACAAAACCTCAGGAGCTTTACACAGACGAGCAAGCAGCAGCCGAGGCGGAAAGATGTTTACGATGTGGCTGCGGAGAGGGCTGTGACCTCTGTCATAAGCTCTGCTGTGAATTCGCTGTTTCTCTGGATGACAAACAAGAAATTATAATTGACATTGAAAAGTGTGTTGCATGTGGTATGTGCTACAATCGTTGCCCAAACAATAACATTGAAATAATCTGTACCGACAAAATTATATAATCGGAGATTTTTATTATCAGATTCGCTTCACTCCCAGAACTTGATTTATTACCGCAAATACTACTATGGAGTATTTGCGGGGGGATAAATAATATCTAAGCAAATATTTTTAAAGGGGATGAATCATATGAAAAGGAAGATTAGTTTGGCTGTGTTAGTTGCAATGTTGTTGATTTTTACCAGTGCTTGCTCAGTAGGCAAGGGAGGTGCTTCAGCAAAAGAGATCGTTATCGGTTCAATTCAAGATTTGTCAGGGCCTGGTTCTGTTTATGGAAATTCAATGCAAAGGGGGGCGGAACTTGCTGTTGAAGAGATTAATGCAAAAGGGGGAATAAACGGTAAAAAGATTAAGCTTGTTCCATATGATATTAAAGGCAGCACAGAGCAGGCTATAACATCATACGAAAGACTTGCCAATGTTGACAAAGCAGTTGCCATCGTGGGACCACCTTTGAGCAATGTTGGTCTTGCCTGTATTCCAATTTCAAATTCAACAAAAGTTCCAATTGTAGGGGGGTTTGGGTTAATACCTTGTTTGGTAGATGAAAACGGCGATCCAAATCCTTACATGTTCCTTGCACAGGCATCGGCTTCTTATACAGGATCAGTAACTGCAGAATACGCCATGAAAGAGCTTGGACACAAATCATTTGCAATATTAGTCAGACAAGATCATGCATGGGAGCTTGAGGCTGCTAATCACTTTATTAAATATGTTGAGGATAATGGCGGAACAATTACTACAAAACAGTTCTGCACCGTAAATGATAAAAATTACAATGTGCAGATAACTAAGATGATTGAAAGTAATCCTGATATGCTTTCGAGCTGGTTGTCTTCAGACGGGCAAGTTGTATTTGTGCAGCAACTGAATCAGATTGGCTCCACTCTCCCTATCGCCGGAAGCAACGATTTGGCGGCTCCTTTTGCTACCATGCTTCCTGACCCGAAGATTGCTAACGACATTTACTTTGCCGGCACTATGGATTTGGATGATCCTGCAGTTCAATCTATTAGAGAAGCTTATAAGAAAAAATTCAATGAAGAGCCTGATCAAAAATCATATATCGGCTATGATGAAGTCAATATCATTGCCCAAGCTATTATAAAAAATGGTAACAAGGCAGACAGTGCATCTATTAGAGATTCATTAGAGAAGAATACTGTGGACTTTCAAGGAGCGCAAGGGACTTTTACAATTGACGCTAAAACTCATATGCCAACCGGTTTATCTCTTATTATGACCAAGATTGAAAATGGAGAGTATGTGAAGCTTACCAAATACTCAAAGGATTAATAATACGGAGCAAGGTAAAGATTACTCTTTCTATGCTGCACCTGTTTTAGGATAGGTGCAGCATAGAGCTTATAAAAAGTAAAAGATAGGGGTTATAATATGTTTACACAATTTTTGATTACAGGTATAGCCCTTGGGGCAGTTTATGCATTGATTTCAGTAGGCTTCGCATTGATTTTTAATGTATTGAAGTTTTCGAACTTCTCACACGGAGGCGTTATGGTATTTTGTGCATACATGGGGTACCTGGCAGCGACACGATTGCATACCGGTTTGTTTTTAACTCTTTTACTTAGTGCCGTCATAGGTGGTTTACTTGCAGTGGGTATAGAATTTGTTGGGTTTAGAAAAATCAGAAATAGTAATAGAGATCCTGTTCTGTACTTTGTTTCAACCGTAACAATAACCACGTTCCTCGGCAATTCTATGACAATTTTCTTCAGCAGTTCCTTTTATTCATACCCTAACTTCTTTGAAAAGCCCTATGTAAAAATATTAAATGCGAACATTTCCATAATAGACATAATCATGCTTTTGATTTCAATGGTAGCACTTGTCATCTTGATATGGTTCCTTTATCGGACACGGCTGGGTGTTGCCATTAGGGCCATTTCGATGGATTCAAGAACTACGAGTTTAATGGGCGTTAACGCAACGCTTATCATCTTAGCTACTTTTTTTGTTTCCGGAGCATTTGGTGGGCTTGCAGGAGTTTTCTTAGGACTCAAATATACTCTTTATCCACAGTTGGGTGATTTAGTTGTTAAGGGATTTGTAGCATCACTTATGGGAGGGTTAGGAAACATCACAGGTGCAATTGTTGGGGCATTTCTTCTAGCTATTATTGAAACGTTATTAACTAGTGTAGATTTTATTGGGGCCGGTCTTTCACCCGTTTTTATATTTGTTTTGGTAATAATTCTTTTATTTGTCAGGCCACAGGGGCTAATGGGGAAATCATCCATTCAAAAAGCCTAATTTTGGAGGGTTGAAAATGAGTTTCTATCTTTCGGTCTTTACTGGTATTTGTATTAATGTTATTGGAGTATTGTCGATTTATATAATTACGGGCTTAAATGGATTGTTCTCATTGGGGCAAGCTTCGTTTATGCTAATTGGTGCATATGCTGGAGGTATGCTTTCAATATCGTATAATGTGCCGTTGCCTGTTGGCATTATAGTGGGTGTCATTATCGGTATACTTTTTGCACTTGTTTTAGGGATTCCAACAGTTAAACTCGGCAGAGATTATGTTGCTCTTGTGACATTTGGATTTGGTCAAGCTATTGTTGCATTACTAAATAATATGGCTAATGTTACAGGTGGTGCGTTGGGGTTAAGCGGAGTAGCTAAGCAGACGACTGCGTTGCTAGCATTTCTGGGTTTGATTTTTACTATTTTCATTGTTTACAGTTTCAAAAAATCAAAATACGGTAGGCAGAGTCTTGCTATTAAGAGTGATCCTCTTGCAGCTGCCGCAATGGGTATCAACGTTGATAGAATAAAACTGATTTCCTTTGTTTTTAGCGGTGCTATCGCATCCTTTGCGGGCGTTCTATATGTATATTTTGCAACTTATATAGAACCGGGAGAGTTCGGCTGGCTGAAAACAGCGGACTGGATTATAATGGTTTTTGTCGGCGGAATAAATAGCTTAACAGGTGCAATATTATCGGGAATATTCTTAAGCGCATTACCGGAAACATTGAGATTTGCTGGTGTTTGGAGAATAATGATTTATTGTATTATTGTGTTAATAATACTCAATTTCAGGCCCCAAGGTCTTTTCGGTTCTTATGAGTTTAGTATTTCAGGAGTAGTAAAAAGGTTAAGAGGTAAACAAAATACTTTTTCAAAAATTTCTATAAGATCTCGTAAAGAGGAGGAGATGTAATGCTGTTAGAAACTAAAAATATATCTAAAAGTTTCAACGGTGTAAGGGCATTAAAGGATGTCTCTATTAAAGTAGACAATCAGCAGATTATCAGCATTATAGGGCCTAATGGTGCGGGTAAAACCACGCTTTTTAATGTTATCTCAGGAGTCTATGCACCAGACAGCGGAGAAGTTATTTTTAATGGGGAAAACATTTCCGGCAAAAAGCTTAATGAAATATCTTGTAAAGGGATTGCAAGGACATTTCAGAATATAAGGCTATTTAAGGGATTATCAGTACTAGATAATGTGCTAACTTCATGTGATTCGTTAGCAGATTGTAATCTGTTTGATTGCCTATTTGGAACCCCTAGGCAGCATCGTGCTGACAAGAATAACCGGGAAGCTTGTCTCGAGTATTTGGAGTTAGTAGGAATTTGTGATTTAAAAGAAGAACGTCCTGAAAACCTTTCTTACGGGCTCCAAAGGAAGTTGGAACTGGCAAGGGCACTGGCTACAAAACCGAAACTGTTATTACTTGATGAACCCGCAGCAGGCTTAAATCCCAGTGAAGTACAAGATTTTATAAAACTGATAACTAGAATACATAAACAGTTCGACCTTTCCATTTTGGTTATCGAACATCGAATGCAGGTTGTTAATCAGCTTTCCGAATGGGTTCATGTTTTTAATTTCGGGAATATGCTGGCGCAGGGTACCCCTTTGGATATTCAACAAAATGACGAAGTCATCAAGGCATATATGGGAGAGGAGGATCACAGTGCTAGAAATTAAGGATCTTTCAGTTTCGTACGGGGAAATTACAGCTTTGCAAAACGTATCCTTTAAGGTTCCCGATGGTGAATTGATAAGTATTATAGGAGCAAACGGAGCCGGTAAAAGCACTCTCCTGAACGCGATATCCGGCCAGGTTAAAATCAAATCAGGAGGTATCATGCTTGACGGGAAACGGTTGAGCAGCCTCCCACATAAGATTGTTAAAAAAGGTATTATCCAAGTGCCCGAAGGTAGAAAAATATTTGCCGGGCTAACGGTAACGGAAAACCTGATTATCGGCGGAAGCCTTCAAAATCGTTTGGAGCTTAAAAAAAGAATAAACGAAATGTATGATACATTCCCTATACTTAAAGAGAGGAAATCTCAGCTGGCAGGAACATTTTCAGGTGGTGAACAGCAAATGCTTGCTATTGCAAGGGGCCTAATGGCGAACCCAAGGATAATTTTATTCGATGAGCCGTCTCTTGGGCTGGCACCGATCATTGTAAAGCAGGTATTTGAATTAATTCTCAAAATAAAAAGTATGGGGATTACCATACTGCTTGTTGAGCAAAATGCTCTTCAGGCACTTTCGATATGCGACTATGCATATGTGCTTGAAAATGGGAAAATAGTAATCAGCGGTAAAAAAGAGAGTTTATTAAATGATTCAAAAGTAAAAAGTGCATATCTTGGGGAAAACGCAATATAATGGCTATTTAAAAGATAGCTTCAGCTGTGCAGTACAATCCTGATGTACAATTGAATGATAAAAAATTCACATATACTTTTTTACAATAATATAGTAGAATATTTGTTGATGCGGCTGCCAGGCTTTCTAAATAAAATAGCCGATTAATTTAAAATTATTATACTAATTTGTACATGGAAAGGGGTCAGAGAATGATTTATTCACATGAAGTTGAAAGAATGACGTGTGTGGCAAAGGGGCCCAATCATGGGTCTGCGCCAATTCCTGAAGAAGGGAAATGGGTACAGTCAAAGGAAGTTAAGGATATCTCCGGACTAACACATGGCGTAGGCTGGTGTGCTCCGCAACAGGGCGCTTGTAAGCTGACGCTGAACGTAAAGGAAGGAATTATTCAGGAAGCGCTTGTTGAAACTTTAGGCTGCTCAGGCATGACGCATTCAGCAGCTATGGCATCTGAAATTCTTCCCGGCAAGACTATTTTGGAAGCAATGAACACTGATCTGGTTTGTGATGCGATTAATACGGCAATGAGGGAATTATTTCTGCAGATCGTTTACGGAAGAACACAGACGGCATTTTCAGAAGGCGGATTGCCTATTGGAGCGGGTCTGGAGGATCTGGGCAAGGGACTGAGAAGTCAGATTGGCACTACATATGGGACACTGGCAAAGGGGCCAAGATATCTGGAACTGGCCGAAGGCTATATAACCCGCACTGCTCTTGATGAGAACAACGAGATAATTGGCTATGAGTTTGTGCATCTTGGCAAGATGATGGATATGATTAAAAAAGGCACAGATGCAAATGAAGCTGTGAAGAAAGCAACGAGCAAATACGGCCGGTTCGATGACGCTGCGAAGTATATCGATCCGCGTCAGGAATAATGAGGGGGAGGGTTAAAAGTCATGGCATTGTTTGAAAGTTATGAAAGAAGAATAGAGCAGGTAAATGCCGCATTGAACAAGTATGGCATTTCCTCCATAGAGGAAGCAAAGAAGATTTGCGACGAAAAAGGCATTGATGCATACAATATAGTGAAGGGTATCCAGCCAATCTGCTTCGAAAATGCTTGTTGGGCTTATGTAGCAGGAGCTGCTATCGCTGTGAAGAAGGGCTGTAAAAAAGCTTCAGATGCTGCGAAGGCAATAGGGGAAGGCTTGCAGTCATTCTGTATTCCGGGCTCGGTCGCTGATGACAGGAAGGTTGGACTGGGGCACGGCAATCTTGGTGCAATGCTGCTCACTGATGAGACCAAATGCTTTGCATTTCTTGCGGGACATGAATCTTTTGCGGCAGCAGAAGGAGCCATCGGTATTGCAAAGTCAGCAAATAAGGTCAGGACCGAACCGCTGAGAGTTATTCTTAACGGGCTTGGCAAGGACGCTGCGCAGATCATTTCAAGGATAAATGGATTTACATATGTACAGACAAAATTTGATTACTTTACCGGCAAGCTTGACATCGTTAAAGAATTTAAGTATTCCGATGGGGAGAGATCAAAGGTCAGGTGTTACGGTGCGGATGACGTCAGAGAAGGTGTTGCGATTATGCACTTGGAAGGAGTTGACGTTTCTATTACCGGCAATTCCACCAATCCGACAAGATTCCAGCATCCTGTTGCAGGCACTTACAAGAAGGAATGTCAGGAACTGGGCAAGAAGTACTTCTCTGTTGCATCAGGCGGCGGTACTGGAAGAACGCTTCATCCGGACAATATGGCAGCCGGACCGGCTTCATATGGCATGACCGATACTATGGGCAGAATGCACTCTGATGCACAATTTGCAGGCTCCTCCTCAGTACCGGCTCACGTCGAAATGATGGGTTTGATCGGAATGGGCAACAACCCGATGGTTGGCGCTACAGTTTCCGTTGCGGTCGCAGTAGAAGAAGCAATGAAGTAAGTATAGGAAAAGTTAAAAAGGGCTGTCTCAAAATAAGCTCTGAGACAGCAGATATTTTGAAAAAGTTCGGTTTTAGTACCGGACTTTTTTACTTTATAGTCATTCCGCTAAAATTTTCATATCAATTACCCAATCGCCATTTCATGCCGGTATACTCTCACACAATCCCTGCCTGATGCTTTAGCTAAGTATAAAGCAAGTTCGGAGCTTCTGATAGGCGACGAATTGTCGTCATAGAGCACAGGATAGGTAGCTACGCCAACGCTGCAGTTAATGGATGAAACTACTACATTATCCACAGGGGGGATATATGTATTGGCGACCTCGGAACGTATTTTTTCTGCGATTGCTGCAGCCGTGGCCATATCGGTATCTGGCATGATCACAATGAGCGCATCTCCAGAATACTGTGTGATGATGTCCGTCGGCCTCAGACTCTTTAGAACCACCTGAGTGAAAATCGTAATAATATGATCACCAACAATACGGCCGTAAGTGTCATTGATAGCATTGAAATGATCCAAATCAGCCATTATAATGCTGACCGGCTTGCCTTCCGTATCCGCGGCATCCATTTCAGCTTTCAGAAACGGATCCAGGCTGCTTCGTTTATATGTTTCAATCCGTTTGTCCCGGGAAGACTGGTTTTCAAGCTCTTCTACTGGCTTGAGACTGCTTCTGTAAAAGGAAAAATACTGCGCGCCCATCGACACTGAAATGAATAATGAACCTGCCAATACACCTATCACCGCGCACCAGCCTGGAAATTCACCTGCGGATGTATAGTTGGATAAATAAAATGAGACAACACCAAGAAGACAACCGATTGGAATAAACACAAGCAGTCTATCCCCGCGAATTTTGATATACTTTTTTTTCATTTACATACCCCAATTATTACCGAAATGCCGGAATTTCTTCTAAAGACATAGAAAGTATATCACAAATATGCAATAATTGGAAAGTAATAATGATATTTTCTCGAGACAATATTTCGACAAAATACATCAAAAATTTCATTGTTTACATGTACTAAAGTCCGGACACCTCACAATGAATTTCATCCAATGTCCAACCTGTATTTATAAGCGGCTGGATTACATCGGTCTTAAGATCTGGAACGTATGCCTTTAGTGCAGTGAAATCGCCCTGCAAAGAGTATTTCCCCATGGCAGCCGGAATCAGAACAGATTCACCCGCGTGGACCTCAAGCCTTTCTTTGTTCCAGAAAATTGCGCCTCTGCCTTCAGTAAATATGTATGTGCAGAACTTGCGCCCATCTGCGTTTTCCTGGACTGACCCCCTTATATTATAGACTTCAGTACAGAAATATCTGTTGGCCACGACGATCCTTTTCGAACATCCGTTGCCGAGACTTATTTCAAGCCCTCTGCTTTTGACTCTACGACCAGCGGAATTAAAATCAATAACATCAAGAGCTTTCTGAATATGCAGTTCTCTTCCAACTCGTCCATAATCATATACTCTGTATGTTGTATCTGAGTTTTGTTGGATTTCTGCTAAAATGATGCCCTTACCAATGGCATGTACCAGGCCGGCAGGAATATTGATCACATCTCCGGCACACACCTCAACAGTTTGCAGACAGCTTTCGACAGTATTGTCAGCAACTGATGCAGCGAACTTTTCCCTCGACGTGCCCGGTACAACGTCATAAACCAGTGTTGCACCAGGTTTGGCACTTATGACGTACCACATCTCGTTCTTGCCATATTCTCCGTTTTCATTTGCATTGGCGTATTCGTCGTCTGGATGCACCTGAACGGATAAATTATTTTGCGCATCGATAAATTTGACCAGAAGTGGGAATCTATCAACGTCCTTTTGCGGCAAAGCAGTGCCGATGATGGTTCTGCCAAGGCTATTGATCAACTCCGGCAGTGAGGTGCCTTCATACGCTCCGTTTGCAATAATGCTTGAACCATTCCGGTGGCAGGATATTTCCCAGCTTTCGGCGACAATTCCATCCGGCGGAAGCGTTTTTCCCAGATCGGCCAGATTCCTTCCACCCCAGACGTAGTCTTTATATAGTGGTTTGAATTTCAATGGATATAGCATAATTTCTCCTTCGCAGGCATTGAGCAATACCTGGAGAGTGAATTTTTTTCTTTGAGGTAATGATAGACCAACAAGATTCTCTCAGGAAACAGTATATAGCATTGATTTATGTAATTCAACAGCCTGACTTTAAGTTTTCAGGTGTTACCAGTTGTGGTAGAATGATATGAGAAATATGAAGAATACAAAGGTCTGAACGGAGAACTATTTACATATGGATAATGTGTTGATCAAAGTTAGAGGACTGACAAAAAAATATGGTAGGAATACTGCGCTTCAGGATCTGTATTTTGAGATCGCAAGAGGTGAGATATTTGGTTTGTTCGGGCCGAATGGTGCCGGAAAGTCCACTTTGATATCAATACTTGCGACACTTATAAAACCGACATCCGGAGATATCCTTGTCAACGACATCAGTATAAGCGGACAGCCGGACAGGATCAAAACTGACATAGGATTCGTTCCTCAGGAAATTGCTTTGTACCCGATGCTCTCCGGTAAGGATAATCTCGACTTCTGGGCAGGAATATACGGATTGCGCGGCAAGCTCAAGAAAGAACGGATCGCTGAAGCTACGGCTGTCGCACGGCTTGAGGACAGGATTCGTGATCGTGTTTGTGAATACTCCGGCGGAATGAAGCGTCGCCTGAACATAGCTGTTTCTCTGCTGCACCATCCCGGCATTCTTGTCATGGATGAGCCGACGGTTGGGGTGGATATTCAGTCGCGCAGGGTTATACTGGATACTCTAACCACCTTGAAAAAGCAGGGTAGGACCATTGTATTTACCAGTCACTATGTGGATGAACTGGAAACGCTCTGTGACAGAATAGCCGTGATGGATAAGGGGAAAATACTGGCAGTGGGAGCGGCAGAAGATTTAAAGAAAACACATGGGGTGAGCGATCTTGAGTCGCTGCTGTTACAACTGGCTGGTGACACCGGCAGTCATGTGTAATAAACAGATGCGGTCGGCAACAGCCGAAAATAACCGGTAATAGCCATGGATAGACGGCAGTTGGCAGGGATAGCAGGTAACAGCCAGAGTCACCGAAAATAGCCAGTAACAACCAGTGACCGCCAAATTAGCTAGTAACAACCAGGTGTAACCCAATATCAGTAAGGGGTAAGGGAGTGGAGTTTTTGCGTCTGAAAAATCGAAAAAGTAATAATAAGAATCTGTTGATAGCTGTGGGAGCACTTGCGGTTATTGCTATTATCGTTTTTGCTATCAGGTTTTTCCTTCCTGAGCCTGCTGATGCTCTCTACCTGAGGGCGGAAAAAAACAGTTATGAGAAGACAGTTAGGTGGGTGGAGGAAAGCTATACAGCTTTTAAGAAAAAACAGGAGCCATACCTGAAGGAGGCTCATCGCAGGCGGACCGAGATCACAGCACAAATCGGCCCGGACGCTGAAGCTTTTGGATCAACCGATATGGCTGTGCTTTCTGACTTAATAGGAAAAAGTAAATTGGTGTTAGATATGAGAAAGCAGCCTGTCGAGGATAATTCGCTTACGAATGTGTCCCTGTTGCTGGAAAAGGTGCCATTTATCGATGCGGAGCTCTTAACTGACCGGGATAAGCTCTACTTTTCTGTGCCGGTGCTTTTGCCCGGGAAATATTTCAGCGCAGAACTGGATCAGATAGAGGAGGTTTACGATAAGTTACCAATTCCCATTCAGCCCAAAAAACTTGTGACCGGAGCAGTAATCTCCGAAACACTGGAGTTTAATGCGGAAGCTTTTAGAGCCTCAGCTGGAAAGCTTGGCAATGCAGCTGCAAAATATTTAACAAAGGAAACGGTGAAATACGGCCAGGAAAAGACGTTGGTAATTTCGGGAGACTCGATTAGGGGCAAAGAAGTCCTGATTTCGCTTGATGAGGAGTCTGCAACGGCATTGCTTCATGAACTGACCGATCTGATTGTGCAGGAGGATGTACTTCTTCAATTTACCTATGGAAATATCACGAAACTTTCATCGCTTTCAGAAGAAGCTGGTCTGTTCCGGCTGTTTGAGTATTTGGATGAGACAGGCACCGCTGTAATGAATGAGATCGAAAGGAACTTGCTTGAAAGTCTGAAGATGGATACGGATATCGAGGATTTCAGAAAAAACCTGAGGGACACCCTGAGAGGATACACAGTTAAAGACGGTCTGCAGATGACGACAATCATTGATGTTGATGGCAATATACTGGATCGTAAGCTGGTGTTGGATTTGCTGGATACAAAGGGGAACGGCGGCTTTTCGCTGGATATCTCTTCGGGCTGCAGCAATACTGTATTTGAAGATGCAAGGAACAGGTTTGCAGACATTACAGTATCAGACGCTTCAAGGATTATAGAGATGCATATCATGCCCGATTTTGAAAAAGCAGAGAAGAACAAAACAAGCGGAAATATAGCTTTCGAATATTCCATTACCCCTAATGGCGGCAACCGAACCGGAATCCGATTGGATTTGGAGCTCTCGTCCAGGCTGGATGAACTTACGTTGAAAACAAACCGAAATATGGATTTTAGAACTGAGTTCTTTGGAGACATCGGGGAAGGCACTCTGGAGGGGGAATGGAATAATTCATCCTGGCAAAACAACAAGCTGAGATCCAGGAATAGCACCTCGGAGATACGCTTCAAGGCTGATTTGCCGTTTTTAGGGATTCATAGCTTTTCAGGCGTTTTGAATTTGGCCGGGGAGGACAGATTTGCCATAGAGCCGTTTGCTTTACCGGCTGTTCAGCCGAGTAGTGTTATGGATCTGAATGCTGCAACACAAAATGACCTGGACATGATTGAAATGGAGATCATGGCTTCCTTCGGAGCATTCTACCTGAACAACAAGCAGATTTTTGACGCTTTTCTGGGGCAGTGATGATGACCGGGCATGATTGATGTCCCGGTGGAAATGGTACAGGAGGCATAACTTATAGTATGACTTCATTTCTAACACTGATGAAAAATGATGTAAGACTATTTCTGAAGGACTGGAAAGCCTGCTTGTTGCTGCTTGCGGCACCGCTGCTTTTCATTTCTTTTTTTACCTATGCCTTGTCGCCCTATCTTGACAAGAGTAGCTTTATTGAGCCGTTTCCGATAGCTTTGGTAGATTTGGAGAATACCACGCAGACCAGAATGCTGGAGAATCAACTAAAGGAAATCAGCCTGTTCAGTGAGATCAGACGACTGAGTGAGGATGAGGCCATGCAGCAGCTCTCTGATCAGACAGTGGGCGGAGTTATCATCATCCCTGTTGATTTTACTAACAGCGTGGCTGTCGGCGAGAACAGACCCGTGACCGTTGTGGGCAATAGTGCCAAGCCATTGCAGGCCTATGTCGTAAAAAACATTATACAAAGCGCGGCGAACCTGGTATCAGCGGCACAGAGCGCCATCATCACCATTTACAATTATGATTATAAAGCAGGACTTTCCGGAGCGGAGCTGGATGCCCGATACAACAATGCTATAATGGAATACTTCATGGAGGCCCTCGCGAGAAATGAGGTTTTCACTACGGTGGACAGGCAGTCCGGCTATGATTTGTCGCCGGTGGAATATTTTACAGCGGCGCTGATCGTTGTTTTCCTAATGTTCGCCGGAATGCCGGGTATGAAAATGCTGGTGACGGAAAGAAGTGAAGGTATCACCAGAAGGCTGTCCGCCGCACCGGTGGGAATGTGGAAGGTCATACTGTCAAAGCTGCTTGTGTCCGTTCTGCTGCTAATACTGCAGTTTGGACTCATCATTGCAGTTACGTCAAAAGTGTTCAACAACTACTGGGGAGCTCCAATTAAGAATATATTGATTCTATTTGGCGGGATTATTCTTGCAGTCAGCGCCTGGTCGCTATTTGTGGCGGTTATTTCTTCATCGCCTGCCTCTGCTGATATTATCGGGAATCTTGGTATCCTTCTGATGGCTGTGGTTGGAGGCAGCATTTATCCGCTTTCATCAATGCCGGCCTTTATCAGGAATCTCAGCAGGCTGACGATCAATCGGTGGGCAATGGATGGATTCATGGTGCTGTTTTCCGGAAATGATGCAATGGGTACCGGCCTTTACGCTATTGTACTTGCAGCGATGGGATGTGTCTTTTTGGCCGCATCTGTGCTGATAATGAAATCTATGAGAAGGGGGTAAGTCGTATTAAACTGATTTCTACAGCCTTTTATAAATTGAAAATGATGTTGGGCGATAAGCTCCTTTTTTCGGCAATGATACTGATTCCGTTAATGATTACGATCGCTGCCGGATACTCGTTCCGGTATGAAAAGCTGGATATAATACCGGTTGCAATGGTTGATGAAGATGAGTCAGAGTATTCGAAGCTGTTGTTGGAGAGGCTTACCGGCAAGGAAGGACTTGCGTTGATTATGGCTGACCGGCAAACTGCGGCAGCCTTACTGGAAGACAGTGAGGCGGAGCAGGTCCTTATCGTTAAAAAGGGCTTTGAAGAAGCCGTCCGCAAAGGCGTGAGCGACGGACTGATTGAGCTTGTCAATTCTGCATCTTCCTATTCCGTCGGGTACACCTCGGAGGTTGTCGCGGGTGAGGTCATCCGGATTGTTACTGCAAATATGGCTGCCAACAATGTGACTAAACAGTATGAGGAGCTTGGGATTTCGAAGGGAAGCGATTTTTGGGATGAGGTTTATGCTTATGCTGATAATCTTTGGGAACCGGAGCCGCTGATGACAATCGAATACAAGGAATTGAAGGCAGGGGTGGTGGAGCAGGCATCGCAGACTACTCTTCCCGCAGCTTCTGCGTCGTCGGTGGGGCTGATTGTCGCGTTTATCAGTTTTTACATGTTGTTTGCAGGAGGATGGTTGATTGAGGAGAGAGTAAATGGGACGATCAAGAGGCTTGGTGTTGGAGTCGGAGCTATTGCTCTGTCGTTTCAGGGGAGTATACTGGCCCTGTTCGCCGCCGGAATTCTGCAGATAGCCATGTTTACAGCAGTTCTAAGATTGTTTTTCGGTATTTCGTTATTCACAGGTCCGCTGTCATGGCTGGTATTGGTTGCTTATCTATTAGCCGTGATTGCTATCAGCATGTTTCTGTCATCAGTGCTGAAGACCCAGGCACAGCTGCAGGTGGCGTCACCGGTATTGGCATTGTTGACCGGTTTTGTTGGCGGATGCTTTTGGAATTATGTGGATATGCCTCAGGGAGTACAGGTTCTATCCTTGTTCACACCTCAGGGATGGGCGCTAATAGCGCTCAACAGGCTGTTGACAGAACCGGCCGCCTTTTCTTACTCAGTGAGATCACTGCTGGTATTATTTACGATATCGTTGATTTTACTGCCGATAAGCTATATGATTATTAATATACAGCTAAGACAAGGACGGGGCATATAAACATAAGGAGACGACGATGAAGAGATTCTTGGATATATTCATTGACATAGTTGCTTTTCCGGTACGTTTTTTTGAAAAGCTGACAGATAAAAAAATCACTCTGGTATTGGGTATTATATTGGTGGGTACTATTGATCTGTTATTACCGGATGTTACAAATACTTTCAAGCTGATCTTCTCCGACAGATCTGCCGGCGATATCAGGTTCAACGCAGTGATGACCGTGGTTGTCATTCTGGCACTTGGCATCATTGACGTCATTTTTGTTGGAGTTCCGCTTTTTGATATTTTTAAATATCTGAAGAAAAAGGAAACCACAATGGCAGTGAACTTGAGTGATCAGATTAATGCGAGCGGTTATAATGACGGAGAGGAGAATCCGCTGCAGCGACTAAAACGTACAGGTAATACTGAGCACACGGCTTCCTACGTAAAGGTCATGAAGGTTTATATCATGTCCCATTTTTTAATTGTTCCTGTTTCTACGATTCTTTATTATACATTAACACGTAACATAACCGCCGATAGCACTCCGTTGCTGATAAATATTTACATGGTAATATCTATGGGAATATCTCTGTGGTCCGCCGGGGTCATTTCCAAAGGCATTAATGTGTTGTTTCGCTTCAATATCCTGTTCAGGCGGCTGACATTTATCATAGTATTTATATGGAATTTCATTTTTAGTTCTGTATTAAGCTTGCAAATTATAAATTGGATGCTCATGTTGTTCAGGTAATTTTTATTCCCGATCAATGACAGTTGTAAAAAGACAGGATATAAACTATAATATTCAGTAGTGTAATAAGTCCCGGTGGCCTAATGGATAAGGTAATGGATTCCGGTTCCATTGATGCGGGTTCGATTCCTGTCCGGGACGCCAGAAAAGACCACGACAAATGTCGTGGTCTTTTAAATTTGCCAATACAGGAATCGAACCCGAGAGGGCGCAGTACAAGAGAAAATGCAAGGCATTTTTAGACAAGGCGCGCGAGGATGACTGGGGAGCACACCATCCGAGCGGGAAGGGCGATAGAGCAAGAGGCATAAGTCGCCCGTCGATTCCTGTCCGGGACGCCAGAAAAGACCACGACAAATGTCGTGGTCTTTTAAATTTGCCACTACAGGAATCGAACCCGAGAGGGAACACAGTTTATGCGGAAGATTGCTTTTGCTCCAAGATATTTGGGATACAGCCCCAATTTGTCAGTGCACTGCTCATTAATTCAATTGTGGTAGTGCTTTTTCTAGTTAATTGCTAATATCTAACTGAATAGAAGCATATTAATAAAAAATTACACCACAACACTTGTAAATCTGAGCACCGTATTGTATAGTACATATATGGAAAAATATGTAAGTCATGTGTCTGCTGCCAAAATGTGGGATATCCCCTGTTTTGAAGCCGTCTTCGGTAGAACCGAACAAGCAGATTCGGTTGATATAACGGTTACAGAGCGTAAAGCGAGATATCGCACAAAAAATAAAAAAATCCATTCGAGCGAACTTGTGCTTCCGGTTGGAGCGATTAGGCTTCATAAGGGCAAAATGGTCGCGTCTCCTGAATTGCTCTTTCTTGAGCTTGCAAGCAAATTAAGCATCCACAGACTCATCCTTCTGGGGCTGCAGCTGTGCTCGCATCCGCCGGGAAACCCATTCGAAGCGATCACGTCAAAGCAAAAACTCAACATATTTCTTGAAAAAACTCCGGGGCATATTGGACACCGAAAAGCCTTGCGAGCAGCGAAATATACGGAAAATGGCTCCGCATCAATTATGGAATCGCTAGCTTATATGATTCTGACATTGCCTCACTCTCTGGGAGGATACGGACTTAACGACGCAGTTTTTAATTATGAGGTAATTGTTAAAAGCAAAGCGAGTATGAGTCTTGGAGAAGTTCGCTGCTATACGGATCTGTACTACAAACATGCGAAGTTGGCAGTCGAATATGAGAGCTTCGCCTTTCACAGCAGTCCCTCAAAACTGGGTAAAGATGCGCTGCGCTCGTCCTTACTTGAAAGGCAGGGTGTAAAAGTGATGCATTTGAGTACCATACAGCTATATGACAGGGATGCCTGCAGAGTTTTTGCGTTTAATCTGGCAGCCCGTCTCGGAAAACGTATGCAAATACGTGCAAAGAGCTTTGATGAGAAGCACGCGCTCCTCCGGGCATTATTGCCGGTCGGAAAACCTGTCACCGAACTCAATGGCGGGGAACTATAGTTAGAAAACTCCATGTACCAGGGACAGGGCTACGTTTTGGCAGCCAGAGCAGTAAGGATGGATATTAAAGAATATCCTAGAGGGAAATTATGATTGAAAGCAAAGTGCCGTTATGATAGCATGATGGTACTTTACTTTATATTGCAGGTTGGTACGGAAGTGTGTACAATAAATTGTCTATATACTGCACGATTGGAGAAAACTAAACGAATGAAATAGACTTGGTAGATGCCCTAAATCGTGAAATTCATTCCATTATTTTTTTCGCAATCCGGAAAGAAGATAAAAAACTGATAGGTACAATCAATGTTAGATATCCTTATCTGGGATATGTACAGATACATGGGCATATCGGATATGGTATACGACCAAGTGAGCATAGAAAAGGATATGCAACAATGATTCTAAAACTTGCTCTTGAGCATTGCAAAAATTGGATTAGAAAAAGTACTTTTAACTTGCGATAAATCAAATCTTGCTTCTGCAAAAACGATAATGAAGTGTTCAGGTGTTTTTGAAAACGAGGAAAAGCAAAATGACGTAGATTTTTTACAAAGATATTGGATTAAACTTTAACATGAAGCGTTTGAGCGGGCAAAAAGGCTGGAAGCATTAAGACTCAAGCTGCCCGAATGATGAAGAGAATTTCGGAGGCTGTTGATTTGTATGAAAATAGGCCCAATCAATCTTGAAAACAATATATTTCTTGCGCCCATGGCAGGCGTGACCGACCTGCCCTTTAGAGTGCTCTGCAAAGAACAGGGCTGTGGACTGACCTGCACAGAAATGATCAGTGCAAAGGGAATGTATTATAAAGACGAGAAGAGCTGGAAGCTGGCACAGCTCAGCGGCTCGGAGCTGCCTGCCGCTATACAGATCTTTGGCTCAGAGCCTGACATTCTGGCCTATGCGGCAGAAAAGCTGAATGACACAGAGGCGGCGATTCTGGATATCAATATGGGCTGCCCCACTCCCAAGATCACTAAAAATGGTGAGGGCAGTGCGCTGATGCTGAAGCCGGAGCTGTCGGCCGAGCTGATCAGGGCAGTTGTCGCTGTGTCGAAAAAGCCTGTTACTGTCAAGATTCGCAAGGGCTGGGATGATGAGCATGCCAATGCGGTGGAATTTGCGCTCATGGCCGAAAAAAGCGGGGCTGCCGCGATTGCCGTGCATGGCAGGACGAGAGAACAGTTTTACAGCGGAAAGGCAGACTGGAATATTATTAGAAAGGTTAAGGAGGCCGTAACCATCCCTGTGATCGGAAACGGCGATATCTATAAGCCGGAGGATGCGGTCCGTATGATGAATGAAACCGGCTGCGATGCAGTGATGGTGGGCAGGGGAGCACAGGGTAATCCATGGTTGTTCCGAAGCATCAGCCACTACATTAGCACAGGTGAGGTACTGGCGAATCCGGACATGGAAGAAAGAAAGTTGATGATGCTACGCCACCTTGAGATGCTGGTGGAGCTAAAAGGTGAGTACACCGGTGTAAGGGAAATGCGCAAGCATATTTCCTGGTATGTAAAAGGCGGCAAAAACTCATCACAGTTCAAAGATAAGGTGTTTAGGGCTGCGTCGTATGAGGAGATGGCGGAGCTGGTACAGGGGTTATAAGCTGTTATTCGGGTATCGGCAGTGTGTTTGTTGAGTTTGCCGATACCTGAGCGATCAGCGCAATTTGTCCGACAAATTGCGCTGATCGCTCTGAATTGTTACTGCTCACACTATTATGTATATTGTGCGATAAAAGGAGACTTTTAGCGGAATGCAGCTTAGAGATATATAGTCAGAGCGAGGAGTAGCAAGCCGACTGTTTGAGAAAAAATTCAACAAATAATAACTTCAATATGCATTTTTGCGAGTTTCGGCTTGCCCGAGCTGAACTATTCAGCTCTTGCAAATGAAGCTCTTGTTTCCGTTATTGCACAAAATACACACTGTAGAATCTCTGAGCAGTAGCATGTCTTTCTTTACAACGCACAAATAATATAATAAAATGAATAGAGAATATATGTTCGGAGACTGCTATGAATTTAGAGCAAATGCTTGATTATTTCAAGGCATCTGAAAAGATGATGAAAAATATCACCTCCTGGGTGGAACTGCCCGCTCGTGAACCGGTTTATGCTGAGTATCCGGAGTTTATTGACGAAAGGATCAGGGCGGCGCTAGAAAGAAGAGGTGTACGAAGGCTCTATTCGCACCAGGCCAGTGCCATCCGTGCGATACATGACGGTGACAGTGTGGTGGTCGTAACGCCAACGGCGTCGGGCAAGACAATGTGCTATAATGTGCCTGTTTTGGATGCCATTTTAAAGGATGAAGAGTCAAGGGCGCTTTTTCTGTTTCCGACTAAGGCGCTTTCGCAGGATCAGACCTCAGAGCTCCATGAGTTGATAACGGAAGCTGGCGTGGATGTCAAAACATTCACATATGACGGCGATACGCCTCAATCTGCCAGAAAGGCTATACGGCAAGCAGGACACATTGTTGTGACAAATCCGGACATGCTCCACAGCGGTATCCTGCCTCATCATACAAAGTGGACCAAACTATTTGAGAATTTGAAATTTATTGTAATTGACGAAGTTCATCATTACCGTGGGGTATTCGGCAGCCATCTGGCCAATGTCATCAGAAGGCTTAGGAGGATCTGTGAATTCTATGGTTCGAACCCGCAGTTCATCTGCTGTTCAGCAACTATCGCCAATCCGGGAGAACTTGCATCAAGGATAACCGGTTCGGAGGTTAAGCTGATTGATAATAATGGAGCGCCCAGCAGCGCAAAACACATCATTTTTTATAATCCGCCTCTGGTCAATAAAGAGCTTGGTATCCGAAGAAGCAGTATGCTGGAAGCGGAGGGGCTTGCGGAGACTTTGATCCGCAACGGCGTGCAGACCATAGTTTTTACCAGAAGCAGGCTGAATGTGGAGGTGCTGGTCACTTATCTCAAGGATATTTACCATGGGACGAAGGATGGGGATAAAAAGGTTCGCGGCTACAGGGGCGGTTATCTGCCAAATCTTCGGCGTGAGATTGAGAAGGGGCTCAGAGAGGGCAGCATTACCGGGGTTGTGTCGACTAACGCATTGGAACTGGGGATCGACATCGGTGCATTGGAGGCGTGTATTATCTGCGGCTATCCAGGTACCATCGCCAGCACATGGCAGCAGGCAGGCCGCGCAGGGCGGAGGAATGGCGTGTCGGCAGCGTTCCTGGTCGCGAACAGCAGCCCTTTGGATCAGTATATCATAAATAACCCGGACTATTTTTTCGGCAAGAGTCCTGAAAATGGCCTGATCAACCCTGATAACCTGGTTATTCTTTACAATCATATGAAATGCGCCGCTTTTGAACTGCCCTTTACGGACGAAGAGAAGTTCGGTGTTGAAACCACCGAAGAGGTGCTGAGCTTTATGGAGGAGGCAAGACTGGTGCGTCATGTGGGCGATCGCTGGCACTGGATGTCAGATGTGTTTCCTGCGGACGAGATCAGCTTGCGAAGTGCGTCAAATGAGAACTTTATTATTATTGACATATCGGATCCGAAGCATGTGGTAATAGGAGAGACGGACCGTTTCAGCGCGCCCATGCTGGTGCATGAGGAAGCGATTTATATGCATGAGGGCGTTCAATACCAGGTGGAGAAGTTGGACTTTGACGATAAGAAGGCCTATGTGCGCAGGGTGAATGTGGATTATTATACGGATGCAAATTTGGCAGTGGATCTGAAGGTTATCGACGTTTTCCGGGAGGATACGGAGAAAGCTGTTCACAGGAGCAGCGGAGAGGTGTCTGTCAGTTCACTTGTCACCATGTTCAAAAAGATCAAGCTGCATACCCATGAAAATATCGGATCGGGACCCGTTACTCTTCCGGAGCTTGAGATGCATACCACCTCTTATTGGGTCAGCCTGCCGCAGACATTGCCGGAGCTGTCTCAGACGGATGTGCAGAATGGACTTTTGGGCATCTCAAATGTCCTTGCAAACTCCGCGCCTATTTATTTGATGTGTGATCCGGGAGATATCAGAGTCGTCCATCAGGTTCGCGCAACCTTCACGCAGCGCCCTACGATATACATTTATGACAGCTATCCCGGAGGAGTCGGTTTCAGTGATAAGTTGTACGAGCTTCATGATGAGCTGTTCGAGACGGCGGCTGCCATGGTAAACGGCTGTGGCTGCGAGTCCGGGTGCCCGTCCTGTGTCGGACCGCTGAATGAGTTTACAGGAACAGGGGATCCAAAAGAGTTGACATTGAAGCTGATCGGTATTATCCGGCAGTGCGGGATGTCTCCGGGACAAGGATAAGAGTTTACAGTAAAAGGAGTGGCAGAAACCGGAAATAACTCTGAAACAGCGACAAAAACGAATAAATGGTATAACCGAAAGAATACTGTAATATTGATCATATGAATAGGAGACAGGTAAGTGGATTTAAGGAGTAAGCTCGGATTGTATC
Organism: Bacillota bacterium; assembly: GCA_023411645.1. GTDB lineage: Bacteria > Bacillota > Clostridia > Acetivibrionales > DTU013 > JAEYRF01. Next base: position 26,850 of record JAEYON010000106.1, read on the forward strand.
GGGAAGGGATTGGCAGATCCTCTGAAACGCAGCAGCATAAAAGCAGCTGTGATGTTGATGATCTGATACGGGGGCGTATTCAGAACAATGGATATGGCAGCTTCTACCTTGTTGAAAAGAGAACGCCGTTGTCCTTTTTACACGGAGGATTTGAGCTTGGTGCGGCGCTGGCAGTGAACGGTGATGTGATTACGGCCCTTGGCGGTGAGGACTGTGGCGGGCTCCGGGCAGATCAGCTTTTATATCTTGACACCGAGACCACCGGTCTGTCAGGCGGTGCCGGAACGGTAGCCTTTCTGATTGGGACAGGATTTTTTGAGCAGGACGAGTTTGTTATCCGACAGTATTTCATGAGAGACTATAACGAAGAGACTGCCATGCTTGCAGAGCTGCAGCAGCTTTTTGCTGCTCATATGGGATTTGTTACATTCAATGGGAAAGCCTTTGATATAAACCTGCTCCAGAGCAGGTTCATATCAAACCGTTTCAAGCCATCCTTCAAGGATTTGCCGAATGTGGACCTCCTGTATCCTTCCCGCAGGGTATGGGGGCTCAAGCTTGAAAGCTGCAGGCTTTCATCCCTCGAAGAAAGCATACTGGGGCAATACAGGCAGGATGATATTCCAGGTGCGCAGATCCCTTCCGTTTACTTTAAATATGTTGAGAACAGGGATGCTTCGGAAATCAAAAAGGTGATCCGTCATAACGAGCAGGATATCCTTTCAATGGTTTCGCTTCTGGCAAAGTTGGCAATCATGATGAACAGCCCCTTTTCAGAGACGGACTGTGGTTTTGAGCTCCTTGGAATGGGCAGGCTCTTTGAAGCGAACGGGAAAACGGAGGACATGCTGAAATGCCTTAAGGTCTGCACGAGATCCGAGCTTTTTTCAGTCAGGATGCGTGCGGTGAGAAAGCTTACCGGTGTGTACAAAAGAATTGGCAGCTATGAGCAAGCTCTGGAGCACTGGAAAGCTGTGGAGGCGGAAAATCCGGAATTTGAATTGTTTCATCTGATTGAGATGGCCAAATATTACGAGCATAAGGTAAAGGATCCAGAACAGGCTTTGCATATCACCGAAAAAGCAGTAAAAAACTGTTTGCGTGCGGGATTGTCGGGAAGCAGACAGTTTGTGGATCTAAAAAAGCGCTGCGACAGGTTAAGAAAGAAGTGCCGGGCTATTCAAGAACGCCAGGCAGATGTTGAAAAACGGGCTTAGAATTTCTGATCATATCAACAAATTTTTCTGCCAGTTCCGGATCAAACTGGGATCCGGCACATCTTTCGATTTCAGCAAGAGCTTCCTCGACAGAGATGCCCTTATGGTAGGGCCGATCGTTAGTCATCGCGTCAAAGGCGTCAACAATCGCGAGTATTCTGCATTCAAGAGGTATTTTATCCCCTTTAAGCGAAGCGGGATACCCTTTTCCGTTCCAGTGCTCATGATGGTGAAGAATCAGAGGCGCTATGGTGACAAGTTCCCTTGAGCGGCTGGCTATGTTGTAGCCTATTTTAACGTGAAGCTTCATTTTTTCATATTCCTTTGCAGTCAATTTGGCGGGTTTATTAAGGATCTCGTCTGGTATGCCAATCTTCCCCAGGTCATGTACCTTTGACAGAAGCACAAGGTCTCTTTTTTGATTCTCATGCATGTTTAAAGATTCTGCCAGCAGCAGGCACAAATCGGATATTCTCTCCACATGACCCTGTAAGACATAATCCTTTTCGGACAATGCCGTAAGCAGCATATCAATTATCTTGCTCTTTTCACTGCTGGTCTGGCTCATTTTGTATCGATACATATCATCGTCCGCCCTGCGGTATATGCTGTAGATATCTTCATTGCTATCTTCATCCGATGAAGCGATTCCGACAGACATACTGATCGGTATCACTGAATTACTAATATTGGAAGCCTCAGTTATTTTTGCAATCTGCTCAGCATACTCCTGAGCAGCGGCAAAGTCAGTACATGGCAGAATAATGCAGAATTCATCTCCACCTATCCTTGAAATGGGCGTATCTGCGCCGAATACATCAGTCAGAATCCCGGCCGCCTTCCTGATCAGATTGTCACCGGCGTCATGGCCGAAGGTGTCGTTGGTTATTTTTAGACCGTCTATATCGATGGCAATAATGCTAAGCGGCTTTACGACACTCATCATGCTGTTCATTCCTGAAAGAATCTCTTCAAAGTAGGTTCGGCTGAAGAATCCGGTCATGTTGTCCGTGTAGGCATGGAGTCTGATGGTTTCCTCTGCTTTTTTCATTGCGCTGATATCAGAAAAAATTATATTGAGGAATCCTGCTGCAGGACAGAAAGCAGATACCTTGTACCATTTGTCCCCGAGCAACAGGACTTCATCCGGACAATCGGGACCAGAGACTACATCATCATCCAAAGTGGCAGCTATCTCATCATACTTACTGACGCAATACAAGGCTTGCTTTCTGATACCCGGATAAATTTCAAACAGATCGGTTCCGATCAGTTCTTCTTTTGATTTGCCGGTTTCTAAAACAAATGCATCGTTGGCTTCAAGGATCGTGCAGCTCTTCACATTGCACTCCTGATCATAATCCAGCCGGCTGTAAATGAAGCCGTCAGCCATATTTGTAAAGAGAGACTTGTAGTTTGTTTCATTTTCACTGGATATACTTTTCAATGTCTTGTATAATGCATTGAACTCCCTGATGGAGGAGATAAGAAGAGTAATCAGAAAGTACATCATACCAGCATAGCTTAGCTTGAATCCCGTATTCTGCGGAGAGGTTTGCATAATAAGCTTTTGGGCGTCAAAAAGCCCAGTCAGTCCGAATACCAGCAATCCTGATAAAAGAAGTATCTGACTATAACGGCCTTTACGCATTTCATTTATAGCAATAAATGCAATAATTACAATTGACAGGATGATCAGGTAGTTGAGAATCAGGTTATAATACAACACAGAGACCAGGTTCAACATATCCAGTGTGAATGCGGCAAAAGCAGTCGCCGCAAACAGTATCCATAATGCTCTTGTTAGAAGGCAGGCACGAGGGGATTGCGGCGCAAGTCTCCGTTCAAGATATATCAATAGCCAAACAGGAGTCAGACTGACAAAGTAATGCAGCAGATAAGTCGTAGAAACGGGTAGGTCATAAAAAATCTGAATAATATTTGTATCGAGGATATACCAGATACCCAAAAAAACAGAGGTTAGTGCAAGAAACTTTAAATCTCGCCATTCCCTGGGACCAAGTAACTGGATCAACAGAATCGTGCTTCCGGTGAATACGAACAGGAGTCCGAAAATCAGGTAAACAAAATTGGAATTTAAGATGTCAACATAGAGAGAGGCTAAACTGCCAAGGATAGGCTGCGAGAGGTAACCGGCATACTGTACAAAGGGGGTGTATGTACGAAGCGTCATAGTTTTACCGGCATAATCTGAGGGCAATTGCACAAAATGCCAGGTGCTTCCCAGTGTTCTTACGTTCTCAGCAGTATCAAATTCGCCATATTTGTAAATTAATCGGTCAGCCAGGTAAACCTCTACAGACTGCTGGGGCATTCGGAACTTAATGAAAGGATTACTGTCAGCTATATATGGAAGAACTGTTCTTATCCAGATTGTTTTATATTTTTCGGGGTTTCCCGGCCTTCCGGGGAATTGAAATTCTATCCAGCCTTCTTCGGAGGAGGAGGAAGGGTCGAGCCATTGAAAATTTCCGTCGCTGTCAATTGGAGAGTCGCCCCAGTGATACTGCCATCCCGAGATCATGCTTATTGCTTTGGAGGGTTGATATGTTCTATATTTTAAAGTAGCCTGTCGGTCTAGGTTAGCTAAGAAGACACAAAATATTGCTGAGAATACGAATAAAAACGCCACAAGAGTATTTATTAAAGTAAAAACTCTTTTCTTTATCATTAATCCCCCAAAGATAAAATTCGACTACTTTTACAATTTATTATAATTATTCTAATAATACCAGTTATTCGCAAAAAAATAAAGCATATTAAAAAAAACTTATAATAACTATTAGAAGTAACTAATTTATGGAGCACAATTTTGCGAAAATCTTTTATTGGTGGAGCAGTCATTCTGATGGCGGCCGGACTGGTGGCCAGACTCTTCGGATTTGTATACAGGATTTATTTGTCGAATCTGATCGGAGCCGAGGGAATGGGCTTGTATGAGTTGATCGTCCCGGTCTATACGGCAGTAGTTTTAACAATAACTGCAGGAATCACCATAGCCGTTTCAAAAATGATCGCCGAGCAAACAGCAGGAAGGAATCAGGCAAATTACGGCACAGTAACTGCTTGTGCACTTACCGTTGTAACCGTGGCAGGGTTAGCGGTTTCATTGTTCATTTTCATAAATGTGGACCTTATCAGCACCGGTCTACTTGGCGATGACAGAACCCGCGATGCGCTGCTGGTACTTGTTCCCTGTCTCCCAGCTGTTGTCTGTGCGGCTGCATTAAAGGGGTATTTTTATGGCATCCAAAAGGTGACACCCACGGCGCTTTCACAGGTAGCTGAGCAAACGGTTAAAATACTAATCCTGCTTCTTCTAGCCGGGAGTATTTCTCTAAAGGGCGCCGCTTTTGCCTGCGCGGTGGCGACGTTTTCTGCCGCCGCCGGAGAAATTGTAAATTTATTTGTGCTTTCTATAGCTTATGTATTAAGGAAAAAACGTACTTCGGGCAGCAGGAAAACAGGAAAACCAATTAGAAAGCGCAAAATTATCGCTGACCTGCTGAAGTCGGCGGCACCGGTTTCGGCCAACAGATTGGTTAGTTCCTCCCTGTCGGCGGCTGAATATATTTTGATTCCTGTTATGCTGACGATGGGCGGGATGGATAACAAGAGCAGCATGGAGATTTTCGGACGTTTGACCGGAATGGTACTTCCGCTCATTCTGTTTCCGTCAATTGTCACAAATTCTCTTGCCACAACACTTGTGCCGGCAATCTCTGAATCTATATCGCTTAAAAAAAACCGTGCAGTCAATTATCAGATATCCAAATCCATCCAGGTGACTTTTGTACTTGGTATAATTTTTAATGCCTTATTCATCTGTTACCCGAATGAAATTGGCACATTGGTCTACAGACGAGAAAATATTGGAGATCTTCTATTTCTGATGTCCTTCTCCTGTGTGTTCGTATATTTGCAGCAGACGCTGATGGGGGTGCTCAATGGGCTAGGAAGGCAGGGCATTCTGCTAAGGAACACGATTATTGGCTCAATCCTGAGAATCGCCGCCGTTTGTTTTTTGATTCCGGCGTTCGGTATAAAAAGCTACATATTGGGTTTCACAATCAGCTTGATTGTTGCAGAATGTCTGAATCTGATCACGATCAATAAAATAACCGGTTTGGTCTTCGATTTGAGAGAATGGCTCCTAAAGCCCGGCTTGATCGGGCTTGTCATGGTACTGGTAGGTAGGTTCATTTACTCCTTTTTTTACATATTCCGTTTGGGATCAGCCGTCATGACGTTACTGACACTGGCAATTAATCTCTTTATTGCCGTATTTCTAATGATACTAACCGGTGTTTTGAGCGTGGATGAAATTACAAAAATCGTAGGATTGAAGAAGGGTTGAATGCAGTTTAAAAATATGATTAATCAAGCGATAATAACTAAAAAGCAGCAAAATATTGAGATTTGAGGAGATATTTTGGGATTGCAGGCGTTTTTCAAGCACAAAGGTCAAAGATAGTCAAAATCAGATTTTGATAATCTTTTTTGGATGCCTTACAATATAACCAAGGTCAAAGATAGTCAAAGACTAAAGACTATCAGAGACGTTCATATAAAACTACTTATATTATCTGGAGGTGTTATATATGTTCGGATTAGTGCCATTTAACAGAAGAACCAATCAATTGGGAACGAGGGACAACATATTTAATTTGGGAAATGTATTTGACGAATTTTTCAATGAGCCGTTTACGGCTGGATTCTTTACCTCTGCTCAGCCGATCAAGGCCGACATACGTGAGACAGACAAGGAGTACATCATTGAGGCTGATATGCCGGGTGTAAAGAAGGAAGACATCAAGCTTGAGTTAAGAGATGGCGTACTTACTATCGGTATGGAAAAAAACGAGCAGGTGGATGAGGAGAGAGAGAACTACGTACGGAGGGAAAGACGTTATGGTTCCTGCAGCAGATCGTTCCGTGTGGACGGCATTAAGCAGGAGGATGTTTCCGCGAAGTATAATGATGGTGTATTGACAGTAACATTGCCCAAGTCAGAGGAAGTAAAGGAAAAATCTCATAAGATCGATATAAACTGACTTAATTCTCCTTGTGATACCGGTGTGCGGGATATGACCCGCATGCCGGTTTTTATTTATGGCCATTCCGCTGTAGCGGAATCTGGCTAAAATCGAGTGGGGCTCGATGCCCTTGAGATTTTATTGTGTTTGCAGCTTTACTGCAGTATGGTACAATGGTATTGCTTGTGTACAGATATGGACGGAGAAGGTGATTTGGTAAATGAATGTTTTGTACCTGCTGAACCATGCGGGAAAGGCCGGTACTGAGAGATATGTGCAAACTTTGATTGAGCAATTGAACGGCAAGAAGATCAAAGCTTTTTTTGTGTATAATGAAGATGGCCTTTTAGCAGAGCGGCTCAAGGAGCTCGGCATTGAGATGTTTCGCATTGAAATGCGTAGCAGGTTTGATCTGAGGGCAGCCAGAAAGCTTGCTGGTCTGTGCAGAAGACTGAATATAGACCTTGTACATACACATTTTCTCAGGGAAAACTATATCGCTATGCTTGCGCGTCTATTTGGCTCCCGTGCAAAGGTGACCTACACCAATCATTTTATTATGCGCAACAATCTGATTACCAGGATTTCCAACCGCTATATGAATCATTTACAAGCGGGCGTGATCGCCGTGTGCAACAGGGGAAGGGAAATGATGATCGCAAATGGGGTCGACGCTTCAAAGATCAAGGTTCTGTTCAATGCGGTAGATCCGGAGTACTGGGGACGGCGTGAACATTCCACGTTCCGTGAGGAAATCGGTATAGGTACTGATACCTTTGTGATCCTGTGCGCGGCTAGATTTGCTCATGACAAGGGCCACAAATACCTGGTCAGGACGATTTGTGAACTGAAAAATATCACAGACAGGAAATTCAGATGTGTCCTTGCCGGAGACGGTCCATTGCTGGACGAGATTAAGCAGATGACTGCAGATCTGAAGTTGGAGGAGGAAATTCTTTTTATAGGGTTCAGAAAGGATATCAAAAATCTTTTTAATGCCTCTGACCTATATTTTAATTCATCAGAGCATGAAGCTTCGAGCTTTCTCATTCTGGAAGCGCTTGCAAGTGGTTTACCCGTAGTTGCCACTGATATGGGCGGGAATAATGATATTATCAATGAGAAGACCGCATGCGGGCGGTTGGTGCAATATGAAGATGCTGCAGGAACAGCCCGGGTAATAAAAAGTATCATGGAGGATGACGCGCTCCTTAAGGAACTGGGAGAAAATGCGTTGAAGGCTGTGGAGGAGAAATTCAACCTTGTAAAAATGGCCAATCAAACATATAATTTTTATAAAGAATTCATTGAGAAATAAGCGAAATCGATCGAAAAGGAGATCACGGGAATGATATTGGATAAAAAGGGGAAACTTTTCGGCAAGATCAGCATTGTAGATGTACTGGTTGTTGTGATCGTCGTCGCTATTGCATGCGGACTATACTACAAATTCAACAGATCAGGCACCGTAACACCGTTTACGGCTACCCAGCCCATTCAGATGAGTCTTTATCTGGAATCGGTAAATACCTATATGATAGATAACATCAAGGTTGGAGACGAGGTTCGGGACAGAGTGCAGAATGTGGTGCTGGGCAAGGTTACGGACGTCATCGTCGGTCCTGATATAAGCTATTTCATCAATGACAAGGGTTTGGCCGTCCAGGGCTCAAGAGAAGGGTACAATTCAGCAACTATTGTATTTGAGGGAGAAGGGATTTATAAGGAGACCGGCGTGTTCTTCAGCGGGATCGAATATTATATCAATAAGAATGGTACTGAGTGGAGAATCGGCAATACGTTCTGCTATGCAAAAATATCTGGTATCAAACTGTTAAAGGAGTAAAGCTCATTGATACAGGAAAGCTTGATATACAAATTGATAACCAGGATACTTGTCTTTTTCAATAAGTTTGGGCAGGACAGCGTTATTGTTAAAGGATTGGGGCGGTGTGGCGCTTTTTTAGGTACATTGTTTTCCAATAGTGCTGCAGTAAATTTTGTTGTAAGAGAGGGAGCTCTCAACCGTTCTTATGAGGGCAGTGTCCTGTTCAAAATGGTTGATGGGTTGATCCGACTTCCGCAGCGGATCCTGCATCCCATTTATAAAAAGGCTGAGATGGTTTTTGGTGAGAGCATTTTTTTTCGAGCGCTGGTTTTCCTGTTGAATAAGCTGCATCTTCTGACGGGAGGCTTTTTGTTTATCGCTCTGGTCGTTCCATACAAGTACTGGGACAACTGGTACAGCACAATAGCAATGATAGTCCTGTTTTTCCTTTATTTTTTAAGAACAATCGTGGAGGGCCGGACGAATTTTAAAACCGGCGCATTCAATATATTTTTAGTATTGTTCATGATTTGCGTTTTGCTGGCTCAGATATTTTCCATTATGCCGAATACCAGCCTTCGTTTCCTCGTTTTTTATCTGACCTGTTTTTTAATGGTTTTTATTATGATTGCTGTTATACGATCTAAAGATGAACTGATGCAGGTTCTAAATATGGCACTGGCCGGATTGACTATTGCGGGAATATACGGTGTCTACCAGTACATCATCAAGGTTCCGGTAAATCCTACCTGGATTGACACGAAGATCAATCAGGGCAACTTGACCAGAGTGTTTTCGTTTTTTAACAATCCCAATGACTTTGCGGAAGTTATTTTGATTTTTGTACCGTTTTATTGTGCCGCTTTCTTTAATACAAAGAATGTCTTTGCAAGACTTATTTATCTGGCGATGGCTGTTCCTCCGGTTCTGTCGATGCTGATGACGCTTTCGCGAGGTGCATGGGTTTCTCTTGCGCTTGCGGCGGTGATTTATGTATTTTTTAAGGAAAAGAGACTGATTCCTGTGTTCTTTTTGCTGGGCATTGCGGCGGTGCCTTTTTTACCGCAATCCATCCTGCTTCGTCTCCGGACGCTTATGAATCCTGCAGATTCTTCATACAGTACCAGAATTGAAATTTGGCAGACGATTGCCCCGATACTTAAGGATTATTGGCTGACAGGCCTGGGGCTTGGAAATGAAACGCTGCTACGGGTGTCTAAAAACTATTATTCGTTTATTGCAAAGGGCTCCATCCCATCCCATAGTCATAACCTTTACCTGCAAATCTGGGTAGAGATAGGCATATTTGGGATTACCTCATTTCTGGCGTTTATTCTCACGACGGTCAAAAAAAGCATAAAATCAATTGTACATCAAGGGGATGAGGGAATTAAAAATGTTCTGATTGCAGGACTTGCGTCGCTGGCCGGGTTACTGGCCAACGGGATGATAGAATATGTCTGGTTTGACCGGAGAGTTATGCTTTTCTTCTGGGCTGCTGTTGGGATCATTCTTGCTGCATTAGTCATACAGGCAAAGGTAGATACTGTTAACCCAAAATCGGCTGAGGAAAAACCGGAAACATCGGAAAAGGGAGTGGCCTGATGACGCAGATCATATGTAAAGAAAGGCTATGTACAGGCTGTGGAGCCTGTTTCCAGATATGCCCCCAGAGCGCCATTTCAATGACGGCCAATGATGAGGGCTTTCTTTATCCGCATATTGATGAGAAGCTTTGTAATAACTGCGGACTGTGCAGGAGGACATGCCCTGTCAACAGGGTTGTGCCGGTCACAGAGACGACGGTAAACGCCTTCATAACAGAGGAAGGCACAGAGGCTGCAGACGCCGGTGATTTTATAGAGACTGCAACAACTCGGAAAGATGGGCGGGCCGGGAAAGCTGAGGCAACCCGGTCTGCAGCGCAGCATAAGGTTTATGCCAGCTATTCAGGAGATGATGCTGTTAGAGCGAAAAGCTCTTCGGGCGGCGTGTTTACAGAGCTTGCCCTGAGCGTATTGCGTGAAAACGGCGTGGTATTCGGCGCCGGATTTGATAGTGATTTCAGGGTCAGCCATTCTTTTATTGACAATGAACCGGACCTAGATGGCCTGAGACGTTCAAAATATGTACAAAGTGATACGAAAACTACCTTCTGTGAAGTTCGGGCATTTCTCAAGGAGGGCAGAAGAGTCCTTTACTGCGGCACACCCTGCCAAATTGCGGGTCTTAAGGCCTATCTGAACCAAGAAGATCCGAAACTGCTGACTTGTGACCTGGCTTGCCATGGGGTTCCATCTCCAAAGGTGTGGGGTATGTATCTGGACTATATACGGGACAAGTATAGCAGTGCGATCAAAGATGTTTCCTTCAGGGATAAATCTACCGGCTGGAATGACAGTAGTATGCGAATAGACTTTGAGGACGGACGTCGGTATATGGACAGGGTAAAGAGAGAAACTTTTTTCATAGGCTTTGGGAAGAGTGTTTTCAACAGAAAATCCTGTTTTGATTGTCAATTTAGAATCGATCAGACAAAGGCCGATATCACGTTGGCGGATTTCTGGGGTATCGACCGGCAGGATGATAAAGAATATTCTGATAATAAGGGCGTTTCACTTGTCATAGTGCATACAGCTGCCGGAAACGAAGCTCTGTACAGTATCGCAGATAAACTATTTATGAAGGAGCGCAGCCTTGATGAAGCGGTAAGGTTCAATCCAAGGCTTGTCAGTTCGGTGAAGGAGCCGGCGGGGCGCATCAGCTTCTTTAATGATATGCAGGCCGAATACAGCTTCGACAGGCTAAAAAGAAAGTACATGGATAATGAAAGTATTCGCTACAAAGTAAAAGGCCTATTAAAGAGAATACTGGGAAAAGGATGATACATGAGGGTTAATGCATGAGGACAAAGCTTTCTATATACAATTCCATCAGTGCCGTAATTCTTCAGCTTGTAAATATGGCGGTGAATCTTGTACTGCCCCAGATCATGATAACAGTCTATGGATCTTCTGTAAACGGTCTTGTGACCTCCATCAGACAGTTCATTTCCTACTTCAATTTAGTGGAAGCGGGCTTGTCAGGAGCAGCAGTTTATGCGCTTTATAAGCCGCTGTCAGACAAGAATGAGGAAGACATTAACGGAATTCTTTCAGCGTCCAACCGCTTTTACAATATTTCCGGGTTCATTTTTTCCGCATTGGTTCTGGTTACCGCCTTTATATATCCGATGTTTACCTCCGGCCAGGGCATCAGCGTTATTACGATAGCCTCGTTGGTTCTGATTATAGGCGCTTCAGGCGCACTGGAGTTTTTTGCGGTCGGGAAATATAAGGTGCTGTATACAGCAGATCAGAAAAGTTACGTCATATCGCTCATAAACGCGGCTGCAGTGGCGGTCAATGCAGTAATTGTTATAATACTGGCGAGTCTGCGGATGGATATTGTGATTGTTCAACTGGTTGCGCTGATTAGTTTTGTAGCACGCTCTGCTTTGTATATGCTGTATGGAAAGCATAAATATCCTCGGCTCAATCTGAAGGCGCCTCCCATGAACGAGGCGTTGGATAAACGTTGGGACTCGCTGATTCTGCAGGTGCTAGGTGTTGCTTCTACGGCGACTCCCGTCGTGGTTACCTCTCTTATGCTGGGATTTAGGGAAGCCAGCGTATTCGTCGTTTACAATATGGTGTTCGTCAGTGTTCTTGCCCTGCTGACGACCTTTAGCAACGGACTGAGCGCAATGTTCGGGGACCTGTTGGTGCGAAAGGAGCTGGGAATCCTCCAGAAGGCCTACAGGCAGTATGAATATCTCTATTATGCACTTGTAACTTGGGGATATTCCTGTGCGGCGATTTTGATCATGCCATTTATGAAGATATATACAGCGCGGTTCACCGACGCGGAATATATACGTCCGGTCATAGCAGCACTTTTTGTGGCGGTTGGGATTTTCTCCAATATAAAGACACCCCAAGGAATGCTAGTCATTTCAGCCGGGCTGTATAAGGAAACAAAGCTGCAATCTCTGATCCAGACGGTGATTATTGTTGTATTTTCTGTGGCGCTGGCGCCGTTTCTCGGAATGGCAGGCGTGTTGGTCGGTTCTGTCCTGTCTAACCTGTACAGGGATATTGACCTGATTTTTTATATCCCCAAAACAGTTACGAAGCTAAAGCCGGCGATGACGATCAGAAGAGTTTTGAGAATCTTTGTCCTGTTTTTTGCCACTGTGCTTCCTGTACTTTATTTCGTCGAGATTAAACCTGAGAATCTGGTGCAATGGGCGATATATGCGGTTCCGGTAGCAGTATGGGCATTTCTTGTCATCGGTGGGGGCAATCTGCTTGTAGAGCGCAAAACAGCCGGCGAGATCGCGGACAGGATTATCTGGATGCTCAAGAGGAGGCGGGAAACATGAAAATCGGAGTACTGACATTCCACTATGCCCACCACTATGGTGCACAGCTTCAGGCATATGCGCTGATGAAAGCGATTACTGATCAGGGTGTGGATTGTGAGATTATTAATTATGTCAGGAAGGATACAATAGAGGGCAACAGACTTTTAAAGGAAGGGCTTTCCGCAAGGGCATTGTTGTCAAATGCCAATACATTGCTGAACTATAGGAAGCTGAGCAGAAGATACCGGCGTTTTGAGAGCTTTGTCAATGTGAATATGAAGCTCTCTGAAAAATTTTACGGAACCTTTGCTCAGTTAAGTTCGGATACCCCGTCATATGACGTTTATGTCTGCGGAAGCGATCAGATATGGAATCCTCTGATTTATAAGGAAAATACCTTTGATCCTGCTTTTTTTGCGGATTTTGCGCAGGCCGGAAGAAGGGTGGCTTATGCCCCAAGCTTTGGCATTAGTTCCATTCCGGAGGATAAACGGGAGCTGCTGAAAAGTTACCTGGAGAAGTTCGACTGCCTGTCGGTCAGGGAAATGCAAGGCGAGAAGATTATTATGGACATAACGGGAAGGGATTCCTGCACGGTACTGGATCCAACGCTGTTATTGGACGGGGAGCAATGGAGCGACCTTGCCTCGGCGCCTGTATTCAATGAACCCTACTTGCTTTGCTATTTTATTACTGACGCCAGAAAATATAGCGGCTTTGTACATTCGTTGGCAACAAAATACGGGTTGCCTGTGGTTTCACTGTGCGGCTCAAGAAGAGTAGTTTCCCAGACCCGACATAAGGTGCTGGATGCGGGGCCAAGGGAATTTCTCGGGCTCTTTAAAAACGCTTCTGTCGTTTGCACGGATTCTTTTCACGGCACTGTTTTCTCCATCAATTTTAAGAAAGAGTTTTTCTGTTTTGAATCATCACAAAGGGCTGAAAAGGCCGTCAACTCAAGACTTAACAACATATTGGGCAAGCTGGATATTCTTGAAAGGATTTTCTCGATAAAAGCTGGACTTCAGGAGTTCTCAGCCCACGTCTCAGATAGTGTTGCTCCGATTGATTACCTACATGTGGACAGACTCCTTCAGAAGGAACGTGAGCAGTCTGTGAATTATCTGCGGGATTCGCTGAAGGTATGAGATGGCACCTTAATAATCAGACTGGGTTGTAACTGTCCAGACATAAGTATTATAAAGAGCTAATGTACAATAACGGAAACAAGAGCTGCATTTGCAAGAGCTATCTAGTTCAGCTCGGGCAAGTCGAAACTCGCAAAAATGTCACGAAAAGTATTGATATGAAACATTTTTGCTCAGACAGTCGACTTGCTTATCCTTGCTCTGACAATATATCTCTAAGCTTCATTCCGCAAAAGTTTCCTTATATTGTACATTAGCTCATAAAAATATCGTCTCTTCAGCAACACTGCGTTTCTGCTTAATTCGTTAGGTGAAATTGATCATTGTATTAAACCAATTAAAAAACTATAATTAAACTAAAGTAAGCTTTTATACAGAAAATATGTGTGCTAATGTTTGCTTTACCGCAAATAACTTCTGAAATGAGGCGACTGCATGCCGGGATTCCCTTGGAAATTGAACAGGAATAGAAAGTTTGATACGAGGACATTAAGAAAGAATGATATCTCGCTGCTTATCCTGGATGAGCGCTGGAATATGCTTTTTAGTAACACGCAGAAAACGCCTTCTATTGAGCGCAGTGAAGACAGACTTAAGGAACTTCTGAAGCAGGAGGCCCGTCTTATTGCACAGAAGCAGGAGATGGCGGCCTCCAAGAAGCTCCACTTGGATAATATTATCAAGCTTACTGAGGATGTATTTGAAAAAAATGATATTGATGCAAAAAAGCAAATGCAGGCTTCCGAGCGAGAGATCAAGAGTATCAACGACAGAGCTGCCTGTATTGAAGAGCAGCTGGACGCGATGCCCGACAGGTTGAAGCAGGCTAATCTTGAACTGCTGGAGCAAACGGTGAACATTGTTTATTATAAGATCCGCGCCAGCAAAAAACGGGTTGAGGAGCTTGAAAAGCTTATCGAAGAGACCAAGGTCAAGTTGAAAGAGTATATAGATGAAAAAGAATCGCTTTTGCAGGATGACACGGATATTTATTCCTATTTTCATGATTTGCTCGGCGCAGAGGAACTGGAAAAGCTTGATAAGGAATTTTTCGGATAAGGAAGACAGATAAAATGAAAATTGCAACACCTGAACAAATGAATGCCATTGATGGTTGTTCGATAAATGAATATGGGATTCCAGGGATCCTGTTGATGGAGAATGCAGCAATGGCAATTGTATCGGAAGCGGTTTCCATGATGGGAGGCTGCAAGGGCAGGACGGTGACAGCAATTGCAGGCAGAGGCAACAATGGCGGCGATGCATTTGCTGCTGCCAGAATGCTCCATAGCCGCGGTGCGTCAGTCAAGGTCTATTTAATCGGTCAGAAAGCCGGTATTTCCGGCGATGCTCTTTTTAACATGACACTTCTTGAGAAAACAGGCAACTCCATCATTGAAATAGCGGAAGATCACGATTTAGAAATGCTTACTGCCGACATAAACAGATCCCAACTGATTCTGGACGGTATATTCGGTACAGGCTTGAGCAGGGAGGTCAACGGGCTTGCTGCTTCAGCTATTTCTAGGATAAACGCGTCAGGAAAAGCAGTATTGGCCATTGATATCCCATCCGGCGCCGACGGAGCAGACGGCAAGGTCAGAGGTGTTTGTGTCAAGGCTGACGTAACAGTTACTTTTTGCATGCCGAAAATCGGTTTGGTATTGAACCCGGGCTGTGAATATGTCGGAAAACTGATTGTGGCAGAGATTGGAACGCCTCCCGGTGCAATAGATAAACAGAGTATCCGGATAGAGATGACAGATCATGAGCAGGTCTCCGATCTGTTACCGATAAGAAGACCCGACAGTAATAAAGGTGATTACGGAAGGGTTATGATTCTAACCGGCTCTACCGGTATGACCGGTTGCGGTTGTCTCTGTTCCATGGCGGCACTCCGCTGCGGAGCAGGCTTGGTGTATACAGCAGTACCAGGCAGCCTTGCACCGATATATGGCGCTGCGGCTTTGGAACCGATTATTTTACAGCTGGAGGACGGCGGGAGAGGTTGTCTGTCGGCAGAGAGTGCTGGGGAGATCCTCAAGCACCTGGAAAGAATGGATGTGGCTGCTATCGGACCCGGATTAACGGCATCAGATGATATAAGATTGGTCGTAGAGCAGATCATAGAAAACAGCAGGGCCCCGCTTGTGTTGGATGCGGACGCATTGAATTCCATATCAGAGAATCCTGCCATATTAAAGAAGCTTAAAGCGGAGGCTGTAATTACGCCTCATCCGGGAGAAATGGCCAGATTAACCGGACTCTGCATTGCTGATATCCAAAAGGACAGAATCGGCACAGCAAGCCGGTTTGCAGCAGAATATGGCGTTACTGTGGTACTCAAAGGGAACAGGACGGTAACTGCAATGCCGGACGGTCGCATTTTTATCAACCCGACAGGAAATGCCGGAATGGCAACCGCAGGCTCCGGAGATGTACTTGCTGGTATGATTGCGGGCCTAACAGCGCAGGGTGTCTGCGTCTGTGATGCCGCTGTGGCGGGTGTTTATTTGCATGGACTTGCGGGAGACTGTGCTGCTAAAAGTCTGGGTATGCATGGAATGGTGGCAGGGGATATATTGCTTCGTATACCGCATATCATAAAAGAACTAACAGAGAATAGGGACTAATACTTAACCGATTATTACCATATGATGAAGGGGATAAAATGGATTACAAACTCAACAGAGCATGGGCGGAAATTGATTTAAATGCTATTGCACATAATGTGCGTGAAATAAGAAAACTGACGGGCAGCCGTGTGGAGATGATGGGAGTCGTAAAGGCGGATGCGTATGGTCATGGGGTTCTGGAGGTCGTCAGGACACTGTTGGACAATGGAGTCACACAGCTGGCTGTATCAATGCTTGATGAAGCAATTCAGATTAGGAAAATGGGCATTGATGTTCCAATTTTGATTCTAAGCTATACCGATCCGGCAAGGGCTGAAGAAATAGTAGAGAATGAGCTTACACAGACAGTGTTCAGCTTTGATCTGCCGCAGGCGCTTTCTGAGGCGTCTGTTAAGCTTGGGAAAAGCGTAAAGATACACATAAAGGTTGATACGGGTATGACGAGGGTAGGTTTCATGCCGGGGTACAATGCGGTGAAGAACATAATGGAAATAGGTAGAATGCCCGGATTAATTATTGAAGGTATTTTCACGCATTTCGCTTCTGCGGATGAGAGGGAAAAAGACTACACATACATGCAGTTTGAAAGGTTTATGAGCCTTTGTACCGAGCTTGGCAGAGTTGGTATCCATATTCCGATCAAGCATGTATGCAACAGCGCAGGAACAATCCAGTACCCGGAAATGCATCTGGACATGGTCAGACCCGGCGTGATTTTATACGGGCTTTATCCTTCCGAGGAGGTGGACAGGAATAAGATATGCTTGAAGCCGTCCATGACGCTGAAGGCCAATGTTATATTTGTCAAGGATGTTGAGCCGGATGTCTGTATCAGCTACGGCAGAACCTTCCGCACATCCAGGCTGAGCAAGATTGCAACTATACCGATCGGATATGCCGACGGATATACCAGACTCCTTTCCAATAAAGGCAGGATGCTGGTGAATGGTGAATTTGCTCCGGTTGTAGGCAGGATTTGTATGGATCAGTGTATGATTGATGTAACAGATCTGAAGCATGAGGTTCATACAGGTGACGAGGTGGTGATCTTCGGCAGTCAGAATGGCGCTTGTATCAGTGTGGAAGAGCTTGCTGCCGGGATCGGAACGATCAACTATGAACTGGTGTGCATCATCGGAAAGAGGATCCCCAGAGTATATCTTAAGAGCGGAGAAATTTGCAGCATACTCAACTACCTTATCTAGAAAGGCATGCAAGTATCGCAAGTAACCAAATTTTAATTTGACCATGCATACTTGGGGATATATAATAATATATATATAGTTGACCCACATATTTTTTGCGCGGACAGTTAAAATATTATCATTCGCTGTTGAATACGCTGCATGGTTTTTTTATTTTGTACAATTAAAAAATATTTGCATCTCTACAAAAAATGGGGGATTTATTTTGGCGGAGTTGAAGAAAATACTGATAAGCCTTCCTGACAACCTCTTAAAAGAAATCGATCATATAGTATCTGTTGAGAAGACCAACAGGAGTGAATTTGTCCGGGAAGCAATGAAACTGTATATTTGTGAAAAAAGAAAGATGCAGATGAGAGACAGGATGAAAAGAGGCTATCAGGAGATGGCTGAGATTAACATTAGATTTGCGGAGTTGTGCATAGATGCCGACTGCTGCCAACAGCAAAAATATGAGGAACGCCTTGGGGAGTTGGAGCAAACGTGATTATTAAACGCGGAGATATCTATTATGCTGATTTAAGCCCAGTGATCGGTTCGGAGCAGGGAGGGGTCAGGCCGGTACTGGTAGTTCAAAATGACATAGGAAACAAATACAGTCCTACGATAATAGCGGCAGCGATTACATCTCAGATCAATAAAGCAAAGCTGCCGACACACATTGAGATCAGTGCGCAGGATTACGGGCTGCAGAAGGATTCGGTGATTCTGCTGGAGCAGATCAGGACTATCGATAAAAAGAGGCTTAAGGAAAAAATCGGGCATCTTGACGATGAACTGATGGAGAAGGTAAATGAAGCACTAAGCATCAGTTTTGGTTTGGCCGATATATGATTTGAATGGCAGAAAAGGACAAGTCCCGTACATATCAATTTAAGACAAGGGGAGTCATGTTTAAAACCAGTGGAGTCAAAATGAAAAAAGAAGGTATTTTTAGGCTTGCTCTTGTTGCAGGTATTATCTTCTTTACATATCAATATGGGTTTGGACCACTTCAATTAGGAGAAAACAGGGATGTGGGATCAGGTAGGAAGTACTGGTCTGAGCAGCTTTCGCAAAGCGGGAAAGCCGACTATGACGTAGTCGTATATGGTGCCGAACCGCAAGGGGTATCGGCTGCCTTGTCCGCAGCGCGTCTTGGTGCCCATACATTGTTGATAAGTAATGACGAGGATGTTGGAGGAATTATAACCAAATGCATCATTCCTGAGCTTGAGCTGCCTTACGGCCAGGATGAAAAAATCCTCAACGGCGGTTTACTTGAGGAATTACATAAAGAGCTCGGAGACAGGTTCTCAGATAAAAAGTATCTGGAAGTGGTTAATAAATTACTATCTGCAGAGGATACACTGGAGGTTCGATATAACACGACCATATCCGATGTTTCCATGTCCGGTGCTTATCTTGATGCGGTTGAGCTGAAGTCCGGGGACGGAACAAGTTCCGTTTCGGGCAAAATGTTCATTGATGCTACCGATGACGCCGAATTGCTTGAAGCTTGCCAGGTACCTTATTATACAGGATCTGGCGATTTGAATATGGAAGACAGCTTCATGCCGGTTAGTCTGAATTTTGAACTGTCTATAAAAAAAGGGGCAAAAGTCGAAAGTAAAGAGATCAACTCCTTGGTGAGAAGTAACACATTCTATGAGGTTTTGCAAAAGTATCCTGCGCTGAATAGCAATGTTGGAGTGGACGGGTTTTCTATTTTCCCGACAGATGATAACAAGATCGTAGTCAGCGGTCTTAAGTTCTCAGGAGTGAACGTGCTGGATGGAGATGCATTGGACGAGGCTTATAAAAATGCCGTAGATGAAGCAAAAAATCTGGCAGAATTCCTTTCAGATGAGTTTAAGCAGTTTAGCAGCTATTCATTTTCAAGAGCGGCGCAAAGTCTTCGCGTGAAAGAATCCAAGCATTACTACGGGAAATATATGCTGACCGTGAAGGATATTGTGGACAACAAATTTTTTGAGGACACAGTTGCTATGGGATCTTACCCGATATGGATTGATAAATTCGCCGCTAAAGGTTCATTCATCGCAGGCAGAGGCGTACAGTACAGTATACCGCTGAGATGCCTGGTTCCTGAAAAAACATCTAATATGCTGATGGCAGGACCAAGGAGCTCCTACTCTTCATTGGCATCTAGCAGCGCAGGGACCATCGGGACAAGCATTGGAACCGGAGAGGCCGCAGGCGCGCTTGCGGTGTTCTGTGCCGCAAGGAATGAGAACCCCGGATTTGTGAATACAAAGCATGAAAAATATGCTGAGTTTCATGAGATGTTGAAAGAAAAAAACATGTATCTCCCAAAAAAAGAAATCGAAATGGAGTATAAAGACAACTGGTCGTATCCGGCAGCAGAAAAGCTTGTCACATTGGGACTGGTGGCGGGAGGATACGATAATAATCTAAAATATGATCACAAGGCTGCACAAAAGGATCTTGCGTTTATCCTGATAAACGGTATTTACCGTGTGGATAAGACTATCTATAGCAAGGAGCTATATGACCGCCTGCGCCCCTTCATAACAAATGACAGCCTGACATTTGACAGGGCAATTGACCTTGTCGGTGCGCTTTACGATTTTAAAGGAACGACTCAGGAGGTTTACGAAAAGCTTTGTCATCAGCACCGGATTAACGATATTATGCAGCAGCGGCTTGAGGATAGAGAGGTTCTCACAATGGACGAGGTATACTATCTGGGAGCCTACAGTATCGAGCACTACACTGGGAAGGATATTTTGAAATAGGACCTTATGTCATATATCTCAGCATGAAGAAAAGGGGATATAGCCACTAAGAAGGATATACATACTATATTGGAGAGTATATGTTTAAAGTTGATGATTTTCATGTGGGTAACTATGAAAATGTTATAAATGATGATTGCCCCAGCTTTTCAGGAATAGTAGCTGGTGAATGCAAGGGCAATTTATGGGTTGATGATATTGTAAATCCTAAAATCGCAATTGCAGAGTCGTATGCTGTTGGTAGCTTTGCCTTTTTGGGAACCATAAATAATGAGGATGAATATATTAAGCTTAAAAACTGCGTGAGAAATGATATATTTGTTTTTTTAAGACAAAAAGGAATAGACTATTTTGAATATTCTGTAGAAAGTGATGGATTAAAGCCATATGTTCAAAGGATGTTTGAAGATAAGATACTTCAAAGCGAAAAGGAATACTCATTCAGATCATCAGATTATGTTAACAGTAAATATTTGATACCAGACAAATTCGAAATCCAAAGGGTTGACTCTAATTTCTGGGAAAAGGTAGCAAATGGCGATTTTAATAATGAATCTTTTTTATCCAAGAGGATATTAGAGTCATGGGGAGGTTTTGGAAATTTCGAGAAAAACAGTGTTGGATTTTGTATAACATATTTAAATAGCATAGTTGCTGTCAT
This sequence comes from Bacillota bacterium, assembly GCA_023411645.1. Taxonomy (GTDB): domain Bacteria; phylum Bacillota; class Clostridia; order Acetivibrionales; family DTU013; genus JAEYRF01. Next base: position 47,766 of record JAEYON010000106.1, read on the forward strand.
TGTTGGAACGGCAAGATTTAAAAACATAATACCAATAGATATTGAAACAATTGATGAATTTAAACATAAGGGATTAGGCTATTCATTAACAATTGAATTTGTTAATGAATGTGTACGCAGAAACTTGATTGCGCAATGGGATTGCGTAGAATCAAATCCTATATCTCGAAGATTGTCAGAAAAGGCTGGATTTAAACTATTCAGGGAAAATGAAGTTTATTGGTTTCAGATTTGAGCTAAAAAATCCGTTTACTATTGTAGGTGTAAAGGAAAGGGCTGACTACAAAAGTGAAATTTGGATACTGGTTATTAAAAAATGAAGGTTCCAGGCGTCGAAGTTCCAATTTTTTTATGATGTGATCCGTGTCCAAATGACGCGGATCATGAACCTTGGCAGAGCCAGCATACGGCGGGCGCGCCGGGGTTCTTTATATAATCTGTAAAGCCATTCAAGACCGTTTCGTCTGAAGAAATCAGGAGCAAGCTTGACTCTGCCGGATATGACATCGATCGCGCCACCCACACCCATGCATATCCTGACGTTTAACTTATCTTTATGATCGGATATCCATTTTTCCTGCCTCGGTGCACCAAGTGCTACAAGCAAAATATCTGCGTTGGCGGCATTGATCGTATTGACGATCTCTTCATCCTCGTCTACGGTAAAATAACCGTTTCGGCAGCCTGCTATGACGACGCCAGGGTAGTCTGCCACTATTTTTACCGCAGCTTCTTCCGCGACTCCGGGCTTTGAACCGAATAGAAAGCACCGCAGACCTTTGTGCGAATATGCTTTAAATACCTCGCGGATTAGATCTACTCCCGAGACCTTTTCGGGAACACTTCGTCCGAGAATCTTCGATGCAAGCACAACACCGGCTCCATCGGCTGTCAGTATATTGGCATTGGTAAGTATATCTCTCAACTGTGGGTCTCTTTGAGCAGCCATGATGATTTCCGCATTTGGTGTATATATTGTATGCATGCCGCCTTCCTCAATGAAAGCGCGAATTTTTTCAACCGTTTCACTCATTGTCATACTATCCACAGGGATACCGAGGACGTCGACGGTTTTTCTCATCACAGAATCTCCTTTTGTCTTTTTGGCCTTGTAACAGTCATGATCAGAAAATTCACTATAAATGATATTATAAGAACGATTTTTTGTCAAAGCATACAGGTGCTGTGAACAGGGTAAAATAACCTCATTATGTAAGTGTGTTTACGCCCTTAAGTAATTTATTACTGTTGTGATAGTAGCTTTTGTCTGGCGGGAGGTGCCGGATATAATAACCAAACAGAGATTTATACACGGCTCGAAGGAGTACTTATGGATCATCCTTGGCTCTATGATCACAGGATTGGCCATTAATATATTTCTTGTGCCGCATAAGATAGCACCGGGAGGCGTAACGGGTATAGCGACGGTCATTTTTTATCTGAGCGGCGAAATACTGCCGGTCGGTACAATAATGCTGCTGCTGAACATACCGCTGTTTATTTTCGGCATGAAATTCATAGGCCGCAAATTCATTGTCAGGACACTTTTTAGCACCATTTTCCTGTCTGCCATTGTGGATATTGCGGAGCCGCTCACCAGTCAGATCATTGCCAAGCTGGAGCTGGAAAAACTGACTTCTGGTCCCGATTACCTGCTTTATGCCATATTTGGGGGCTTTTTTATGGGTCTGGGCCTGGGATTTGTTTTCAAATCAGGAGCAACAACTGGGGGAACGGATCTTGCGGCCAAAATGATGCATCATTTTATCCCTTCACTAACGATGGGCAAGGTGCTGCTTTTAATTGACGGTGCAGTCATACTACTTGTGGCAATAGCCTTTAACAGTTTATTACTGGCGCTCTACTCCATGCTGGCATTGTATATATCGTCTAAAATTGTGGATGTCATTCTGGAGGGTGTAAATTTTGCCAAGGTAGTCTACATCATTTCCGTCCACGCTGAGGAGATTGCTGATGATATCATGAAGGAACTTGACAGAGGTGTAACAGCTTTGAACGGTATGGGAATGTATACCCAGAGCGATAAAAAGATTCTATTTTGTATCCTTCAGCGCGGTGAACTACAGGAACTGAAGATACTTGTGAAAAAGCATGATCCATCTGCATTTATAATACTCGGGGACGTCACGGAGGTTCTGGGAGAAGGCTTCAAGACATATGATTAGATAATGAGCAATAGCGGAAAAAGATAAGGCTCTTGACATAGATAATCCTTCAGTGCTAGAATAAATTGAAAATTGAATATAATCTTCAGGGCAGGGTGAGAGTCCCTACCGGCGGTAATACGATAAAACGTTAGCCCGCGAGCGAAAGCCGATCAGGTGTGATTCCTGAGCCGACAGTAAAGTCTGGATGAAAGAAGATGACGTACGAGACACTTCGTATTTTGTATTCCCTGGGATTATATTTCAGGGAATTTATTTTTATCCGAGAATTATTTTGTGGAGGGTATGAACTATGAAATTCAATGTAAGAAAGTTAGTCACAATGGCAGTTTTGGCAGCTCTATCAATAGTTTTAATGCTGTTTATCAAATTTCCCATCATTCCGGCAGCACCCTACCTGATTTATGAACCGGCTGATGTGCCAATAATGATCGGCTCGTTTTTATTCGGACCTTTGTCCGGCTTGTTGATCACTGTTGTGGTTTCGCTAATCCAAGCATTTACGACGGCCGACGGGAACGGATTGGTTGGATTTTTTATGCATGTGGCTGCCACAGGAGCTTTTGTTATTACGGCGGGACTGATTTATGAGAAATTCCACCATGTAAGGGGTGCAATCATTGCGCTTGTAGTAGGAACTCTGGCCATGACGTCTGTCATGATACCGGTTAACCTGATCATACAACCTAATTTTTTTAATGTGCCGATTGATGTGGTAAAGAGCTTGCTTGTTCCTGCCATTATACCTTTTAATTTGATTAAGGCCGGTTTGAATTCCGTACTGACGTTTGTCGTATATAAAAGGATAAGTAAAATTGTTCATAAGCTGACGACGAGATGATTTTCTCTGTAGGTAAAATGTCAAAATCATATAGTATTAGTGATAAAGAATTATTGACAATCCTCTATTAATGTACTAGAATTAAATAAAATTGTTATTAATTGCCTATATAATGTACAAAACGTAGGCTTTGCAGACGATAACATGAACTTTTTATGAAAGGGTAGATGCTATTTAACGAAGGTATGTAATGGAGGAGAAGTAAAATGGAAGTAAATAGGAACAAAGTGCATGAACTGATGAAAAGCAATTGTGCAGGGAATTATAACCGGTTTGCAAGGGAGCTGGGCGTCGACCCGTCGCATCTGTACAGGTATCTGAATACAGGTGTGGGTGGAGGTAAAAAAATACTGATGTCTGTTATGAAGTACTGCAAGATGAATGGATTGGATTTTGAAGATTATATCAGCATTTAACTCCTCAAAAATACTCTTTGATCATCAGCGCTCTGATATAGCCTCTGTCCTTTGTTGTGGAGTCGATATAAAATCCTCTGCCGTAATAAAACCGCACCAGATCGCGATATTTTGAGGCGGTATGAAGGCAGACGCTCTTAACGCCTCTGGCTGTGAGAAGCTTATCTACCAGATTCATCAATGATTTGCCAATACCTATAC
>JAEYON010000112.1 GCA_023411645.1 Bacillota bacterium
TCATGCGGCTGATGAAACGGTTACGGAAGAAGAGATAAGAATGATGGTGGATGAGGGAAGCGAAAAAGGGGCAATTGACATTCAAGAAAAAGTATTGATTCAGAATGTTTTTGAGTTCGATGATAAAACTGCAAGGGAGATCATGACGCATAGAACTGAGGTATCCTTACTCTGGTTGGACGAAAGTACCGAACAATGGGATAAAACAATAGTTGAAAGCAGGCATAATATTTATCCGGTCTGTGATGAAACAACCGACGACATCGTAGGCGTTCTAAGTTCAAAGGAATACTTCAGAATCAAGGACAAAACACGTGAAAATATACTTAAGCTTGCCGTAAAGCCTGCTTATTTTGTCCCAGAGTCCGTTCGCGCCGATATATTGTTCCGAAACATGAAGAAAAGCCGCCAGCACTTTGCCATTGTTCTTGATGAATTCGGCGGAATGAATGGAATTGTCACAATGTATGATCTTCTGGAGGAGTTGGTCGGCGATCTTGAGGATGATGTAACTGTTCCGGAAGAGCCTGTCTCCATTGAACGCGTCGACTCCCAGACCTGGAAGATTCGCGGCAGTGCTCCGTTGGGCGAGGTAGTCGGGCAACTTGGTATTACATTGCCCGAGGATGATTACGATACCTTCGGAGGTTTTGTATTCGGCATACTTGGGTATATCCCCGATGACGGAAGTACTCCGGAAATAGATGGATACGGTCTTCATATAAAAGTTACTGAGATAAAAGAACATCAGATGGAAAAAGCTGTTGTCTGTCTCGATTCTGTGCATACAGAGTAATTTTAAGTTTTCCATTATTTAATAAATATGCACAAATTTTATCGGTGATATGATTGGTTGTATTGCAAAAAGAAAAATAATATTATAGAATAAACATACCCTTGAATGAGAGACTCATCTATGACAATAAAAGCTAAATAAAAGAGTGTAGGTCGATAGAACTATGAAAGATCAGAAAGCTGGCTTAAATAGGGAATTTTCCCCATTTTATCTGGTAATAGGCGGGATGGTTTTCGCTCACTTATTCTATATCTTCTTCTTTTATGTTGCTGGCAGTGTTTTTATGTCTGTTTTTAACATATTCAGCGTCGGATTTTATATAACCCTGTTCATTCTTTTTAATAAAAAGAAGAGCACAAAGGTACTTAATTACGTCATAATAGAAATCATAATACACGCTTTTTTTGCCATTCTCGTCACAGGGTTGAATAATGGCTTTGAATTTTTCTTTATATGTACGGCATTTGCCAGCCACCATTTAGTCAGGATCACGCATACCCGCCAGGTTACCGCATATTTTACGAATATAATTACCTTTGTACTGCTGCTCGGGTTAAGATTTCTTTCCGTACCAGCAAGTTTCTCGGCTATCAAGATTTTCCCTGAACAAAGCTATCTGAGTATCTTATATGTGTTCAACCTCCTAATTGCATTTATCATGATATTCCTCGTCCTGCTTATTTTCCTCAAGGAGGTAAAAAGTGATGAGGAAAGACTAAAGCATCTGAATAACAGACTCACAGAACTGGCTAGCCATGATTCGCTGACGCAGTTGCTTAATAGAAGGGCAATGAAGACACGACTTGAGGCGGCACTCGATTTCAAAAAAAAGAGTAATGTAGAATTTGTAACAGCGATCGCCGATATCGATGATTTTAAGAAGATAAATGACTGCTACGGTCATGATTGCGGAGATAAGGTCCTGAAAAAAGTAGTGCAGATCATAAAGGATAATGTCCGTGAGTCGGATTATATATCCCGCTGGGGTGGGGACGAAATTCTCATTCTTTTCAATAGATCCTCTCTTGAAGGAGCATCAGTTTGTATTGAAAGGATCCATAAAGAAATTGCCAACTCGATTTTTTTATACAACAATGAAACGATCAACCTGACAATTACAATCGGCGTATGTCCAAGTAAAGATTACTCTTATTATCAAGATATAATTCTGGAGGCAGACCGCAGACTCTACGACGGAAAGCACAAGGGCAAAAATTGTGTCATATATGATGCTCCGCTTTCACATATACAGACATCTGAGTGCTAGATATTCCACCATTGCCTGCCATCACGCAAAAGCAAATCGAGAGCTTTGTCAGGACCCATCGACCCCGCTTCGTAATTAGGGAATTTGGGCCAAATTTCCTCCCTGTATCCAATGATTCTGTCCGCAAACATCCATGAAGCCTCAACCTCATCCCATCTTGAAAATAATGTGGAATCCCCCCTCAATATATCATAGATCAACCGTTCATACGCCTCAGGCGTGTTACCTTGGGAAGGACTTATATGACTGGAGTCCATCTTTGTTGAAACAATACCATTATGTGTACTGAAATCCTTTGTATTAAACTGGAAAAACACGCCGACCGTTGGTTGTATCCGAATAACCAATAGGTTGGGTTCCTGAATGTTTTTATCCTGGAAATACAGGATGTTCGGCAGGGATTTAAACTGTATGACAATCTCAGCCGATCTGTCTGCCAGACGCTTTCCTGTCCTGATATAAAACGGTGTCCCCGCCCATCTGAAGTTGTTGATGTGCAATTTCAGTGCAACAAACGTCTCTGTTCTGGAATTGGCGGGCACTCTGTCCTCTTCCCTGTAGGCAGGAACCGGCAATCCGTCTATTGTGCCCCTGTCATACTGGCCAAACACCACATTGTTCTTGAGCCTCTCAGGAGTAAATTCTTCTATTGCTTGAATGACCTTTAACTTCTCAGTCCTGATGGCATCAGTATTCAGGTTCACCGGCGGCTCCATGGCCACCAGTGACAGGATTTGCATGATGTGATTCTGCACCATGTCCCGCACTGCGCCTGAATGCTCATAATATCCGCCCCTGGTACCAACCCCGTATTGCTCTGTCAGTGAGATTTGAACATGATCTATATATTTATTGCTCCACATAGACCAGAAGATGGAATTGCAAAACCGCAACACCATGATATTCTGTATCATTTCCTTTCCAAGGTAATGATCAATCCTGTATATGCTTTTTTCATTAAAAACCTCAAGGAGCTTGCTATTTAGTTCTCTTGCCGTCTTCAGATCCTTTCCGAAAGGCTTTTCAATAACCAGCCGATTCCAAGCACCGTTTTTTTGAGCAAGTCCGCTGACATGCAGACCATGCACTATTGTTTCAAAAAACTCCGGTGCGACAGCCAGGTAAAAAATACAGTTACCGTTTGTATGTGATTTACTGTTAAGCGTCTCCAGAAAATCCCTAAGTCCGCCATAGTCGTTTTCACGGGTAAAATCAAACTGATAATAGTAAATAAGCTCTCTTAGCCTTGACCAGTGTTCTTCATTAATCGTATTACGGGAATACTTTTGAAGTGATTCATATACCCCATTTCTGTACTGCTCTTGATTTATCTCCCTGCGTCCAACGGAAACGACCGCAAAGCATTGCGGCATTAATTTGTCGTATACCAGGTTATATAACGCAGGCATCAGCTTTCGATGCGTCAGATCACCGGTTCCTCCAAAAATCACCATAATTGCTGACGGCCCAGTGATATCACAATTTATTTGTTCCATAGATATTCCCCCATAATCTGCAGCTCGATACTATAATGTACGATCGTGACTTTATTTTACCCGTGTTAGTTGTGTGAGAAACCTCAGGCAAGACTTCTAACAAATTCTCAATGGGTTGTTCATCATTAATGACTAAAATGTTTGTTCCCAAAGCTGCATCTTAATTCTGTTGAGCATATATTCCCATATAGATTGTACCACAAAGCGAAGGACATTATATTGATTCATCCTTAATTTATTCTTAAGACTTTACTAAAACAAGAAAAATTTCAGGACATTGACGAATGGATTCGTATAATTTAATATATATAGTGACAGGAGAAAAAAATGAGTCTAAAATTAAAAAATAATCAGAAAAGAATTCTATTATTTGCATTTGTGGTAGTATCAGTTGTTGCTGGCGTTTTTATAGTCTTTCGGCTGGCGTTTTTTTTGCTTCCGTTTTTGATTGCCTTTGCACTATCCTCTCTCATGGAACCGGTAATCAGATTTTTCACAAATAAGCTTCATATCAGCAGAAAAATTGTCGCACCCGTTATATTACTGCTTCTGCTGGCGATAATCGCTCTGTTGTCGGTTTTAGGGGTACTCAGGCTTATCGATGAAATAAAGAATCTTATTACTGCCGCCCCCGGGTTTTTATCAAGCCTTTACACACAGATCACAGAACTGATGACCAGAGGCTCGGAGTATATTGAATGGTTGCCTGAAGAAATAACAGCCAATCTTGGCAGCGTCATCTCCAACCTTTCAAACACCATCACCAATTTTGGAAAAACTATCGTGAAAGGTGCTTTTGTAACTGCCATATCCTTGCCTGAAGCTATAATATTTACAATTATTACTACGCTAGCAACCTTTTTCATGCTCAAGGACAGGCATTTTATCGCTTCGACATTGCGCCATCAGTTGCCCGAGAACTGGATGAGCCGCCTCCTTACAATTAAAAATGATTTGTTCTCAGCAATATTCGGTTACCTGAGGGCTGCCATGATACTGATGGTGATTACCTTTACAGAGTTATTGATCGGTCTGAGCATTATAGGTGTCGAATATGCCCTGCTGCTTGCCGTCCTAATCGCTGTCATTGATGCGCTTCCGGTGCTTGGAGCAGGAGGCGTTCTAATTCCATGGTCCCTATACTCCTTTTTGACCGGGGATATCAGAATGGGCGTCTCAATTCTGATCCTGTATGTAGTCGTCCTGGTAATTCGCCAAACGGTCGAACCAAAGGTAGTCGGTCATCAAATCGGTGTCTATCCTTTACTTACACTCCTGGCCATGTATACCGGTCTGAAGCTGATCGGGTTTGCCGGTTTAATTATCGGCCCAATTACCTTTATACTGATCCGCAATATTTTGATCACGATCTACAAAAACAAGCCCATCAAAGAAATTCTCAGTCCTTCTTCCTCATATAATTCAATTGCGGAAGAAAAACCGGACGTTGTTGAAGAAAAGCCAGTCGTTACTGATGAATAGTAGACACGCTTGAAGAAGCCTGACAATGCTGAAAAAAAGCCACAAGGAGAAATAACAAAGGACGGTCCAAGAAATCTTGAGCCGTCCTTTTGTATATGCTATATCGCAATGCGTTTCTTTAAGCTTATCTAAACAATGAAACTGATGCAAACACTCCAGCTGTGAGGGATGCAACCAGCGAAACAACAGTGATCTGCGTATTGATTGACGGCCCTGCGGTATCCTTAAACGGGTCGCCTACGGTGTCGCCAACAACGGCAGCTTTGTGAGCATCAGAGCCTTTGCCGCCTTCATTGCCGGCTTCAACGTACTTCTTTGCATTATCCCAGGTTCCACCTGAATTACCCATTAATAGGGCCAGGAGCAAACCGCTCATGATATTACCGGTAATAAAACCACCTATAGCTCTGACACCACCTATGGCACCTACCAAAAGTGTTGCTATTATTGCCACAAGCCCTGCAGGAATCAGTTCGCGAAGCGCTCCCTTTGTTGCAATGTCAATACAGCGGTCGTATTCGGGGACAACGCCCTTCTTCCCTTCCTTCAGACCGGGAATTTCATCAAACTGACGATGGATCTCACCGATCATTCTTTGAGCATTACGGTCAACGCCCATTATCAGCATCGCAGAGAAAATAGCTGGGATCGAAACACCAATTATCATTCCGAAAAACACCAGCGGATTCATAATGTCAAAGCTGTTGATCAGTTCCATGCCCTTTTCAGCTAACGCATCATTTGCTTCTGACATGTATGCGCCTAAAAGAGCAATAACGGTTAAGCCTGCAGCACCTACTGCAAACCCCTTAGTGATAGCCTTTACGGTGTTGCCTGCACTGTCCAGTTCATCCGTAATTCTCAATGCTTCATCGCCAAGGTCGCCCATCTCAACTAGCCCTCTTGCATTATCAACAATTGGTCCGTATGCGTCATTAGAAATAATCATTCCAACAATAGAAAGCATTCCTATCGCTGCCATTGATATTCCAAAAAGCGCATCAGTTTTGGTATTCGGGTCAATACCGTCACAAATAATAAATGAAGCTACTGAGGAGATCGCTATTCCGAAAAGTGCCGGGAAGGAGCTGATCAGTCCATAGCTAAAGCCTGAAAGGATCGTAAATGCCGGCCCAGACTTGGAAGCTTTTGCCACCATTTGAACAGGTTTCTTGGTATCATTTGTGAAGTAATCGGAAGCAATACCGATGACTGTACCTACAAGAAGCCCTATGAATGTTGCGCTCCAATAGCGCCAGTTGAAATTAAAGATAAATGTTGCTCCGGCAGTAAGAACAGCAAAGAGTGCTGTAGTAATATACGTGCATTTATTCAGGGCGCTGCTTGGATTTCCATTTTTCCCAATACGTCCAAATATCAGACCAACGATTGAAGAAAGCAGTCCTAATGAAGCATAGCAGAAAATCATGTTTGTATTGATGCCCATGCCGCCGTCCAGCGCCATGCCTAATACAAGCGCTGCAGACATGGCAGCAACGTTTGAATCAAACAGGTCGGCGCCCATACCGGCAACATCGCCAACATTATCACCAACGTTGTCGGCAATAACCGCCGGATTGCGCGGGTCATCCTCAGGAATACCGAGTTCGACCTTACCTACAAGGTCTGCGCTGACATCTGCTGTCTTTGTAAATATTCCTCCGCCAGCTTTTGCAAAAAGAGCCAAAGATGAAGCACCAAAGCTGAAGCCAAGCACAGAGGTTGCATCACCAGTCAGCATGAGTATTGCAGTAACTCCTAAAAGACTGGAGCCGACAACGGCCATACCCATAACAGCACCGCCTCTAAATCCCGACATAAACGAAAGGTTCATGCTGGTCTTAGCCGCTTCCGCACTCTTGACATTAGCAATCGTTGCGACAAAAATACCAATTTTGCCGGCCAATGCGGATAAAGCAGAACCCACAATGTAAGCGATCGCCATCATAATGTTTCTTGAAATATCGCCATTCCAAATTGGCTTTGGTAGAAAGAGTATTATAAGCACCGTCACTACTGCAACAAAAACCGCAAGAATTTTGTATTCCCTGCCAAGAAAGGTGTTCGCACCCTTTTGGATCAAATCGCCAATTCTTGCGACCTCAGCGTTAGAGGAAGGTTGAGATTTTACCCAGGTATACAGCCATGCTGCTATACCAAAGGCAAGAAATGAGACTAGAATTGCTACTACTGGCCAGTTCATTAAAACGCCCCCTAAATAATTATTATGTGGTTATATATTGTAAGGATTAAAGACAAAAAAATATTTTCTATTTATTTTTGTCAATAACACAATTTTCACCGATTACATTATAATCATATAGTCTGATTAATGCAAATAAAATATCCGAAAATTATTCAAAATTATTCAAAGAAATTTTGGTAATTTTTTTGTTCTTTGATATTGAAAAGCGAGTTGCCTAATGATATAATGTCGAAAAAAAGGAATGTCTTTAAGTTCGGTACAGAGATGCCGACAAGATTCCATATTATAGCGTTAGCCGTTTTGGCTCCGCTTTAAAATGAAGCAATCAACAATCTTGTCTGCGTACCGTGGGCAGGATTTTTTTTAAGCGTTTTCCTAATTCATACTAACAAGGAGGATTTGTTATGCAGAAAGTTCAACCGGTGCTCGGGTATTTACCAGATGAGCGGCCAACCACATGGAAATTGTTCCTTTACGCACTTCAGCAAGTAATTGTAATGTTCCCCGCAACCGTTGCCGTGGCGTTGATTACCGGATTCCAGGTTTCAACAACCATCTTTGCCAGCGGTCTGGCAACCATTTGCTTCATTTTAATTACCGGCAAAAAGATTCCTCTCTACTATGGCTCCAGTTTCTCCTATCTGACCGCCATTGCCGGCCTTATGTCAGGTGATGCGATTCAATCCCTGGTCAGCGCAGAGACACTTACACAACTGGAAGCTTGGAAGAACAGGACAACAAGCATTTTACCTGCTGAAGCGATTTCGTATGCACAATTTGGTATCATCATGTCAGGTTTGATCTCCATCGCAGCAGGGTTACTCATCAGAGCTTCAGGCAGAAAAGCAGTAGAAAAAATACTGCCTGCCTCTATTACGGGACCGATTGCAATGATCATCGGACTGACACTTTCCAGTAACGCTCTTAGTGATGCAGCCCCAAAGGCTTTAGCAGAAGGTGCTGTAGCATCCGTAGCTAACAGTGACTGGGTATGGGTCATTTCACTGGCTACTCTTCTGTCAACAATCCTATTCTCCAGATATCTTAAAGGCTTCCTCAGCCAGCTGCCCCTGTTGCTCGGCGCAGCAGTAGGATGCCTGGTTGCAGCTCTTTTATATGCCTTTGGCGGCGCGGATATGAACCTATTCAGGGCAATCCCGAAGGAAGCACTGGATGCCTCTTTGTGGACAGCAGGCCCTATCGCGATACCTGCCTTTACCTTCCCCAGGCCCTCCTGGGCTGCAATAATCGCAATCATGCCCATAGCAATAGCAACGATTCCAGAATCTACTGCCCATATGTATCAGTTAGACATCTATGTAAATGACCTTGCCAAGAAAAAAGGTTCGACAAAAAAGTATAATCTGATTGAAAAGCTGGATATCAACCTGATCGGTGACGGTATCGGCGACATGATCTCAGGACTTGTTGGCGGACCTGCAGGGACAAACTATGGCGAAAACATCAGTACAATGGCAATTACAAAGGTGTTTTCCGTACCTGTGCTTATTGTAGCAGCAATTATCGCAATGGTGATATCCTTCTTCACTCCGCTGGTTCAAGGCATCTACTCAATACCTCTTGCAGTTATAGGCGGTCTTGAGATCTATTTGTTTGGTGCCATTGCAGCCCAGGGTGCAGCGATCATGATCGAGAAAAAAGTCGACATGTTCAGTTCCAAGAATATCGCAGTCATCGCATCCATTATGGTTATTGGCATCGGCGGACAGTATGCATTCGGTGGAAACATCCCGTTCTTCGGAACACAGATTCCTTGTATCGCTGGTGCGGCAATATTCGGCATCCTCCTGAATCTCCTGCTGAGCATCGGTGAAAAGAAGGAACAGGAACAGAGCGCTGAATAATTAAACGACAAATGAACTCATGGTCAGGCACACCACAAAACGTTAAAAGGAGCGGATTCTGTCCGCTCCTTTATTATTTCCAAAGCCATTGGCTTTTTGTAAGACCCCGGCCTTTCATTTACTAAACTAGCAACTTATCAAAAGCACGTTTTTCATTTAATGCATCCGTCAGTCCGACCAGCTTCGAGGTGTCTCCGATCAATATGACACCCGTCAGCTTATTCTCCACAAAATAGTACTTTTCATATGTTTTTTTGGCAGGATCCCTTACTTCCTTCGTTTTATACTGCAGTTCGGGACTCTTCCCATTATCACCGGCTGCAAAGAGCGACGTGTTCATCGCATCAAATGTCAATGCCGCCGCAACGGGCTGATAGACAAGCGAATCCCCTGCTGCATTAGCGCCGGCTACTTTCCCCATTTCCAGTGCTTGCGGCCAGATTGCATGATTTATACCGTTATATATAGCACAGTCTCCACAGGCATAGACATCGGCTGCACTGGTCTGCATTTTCTCATTGACAACCACTCCGCGACCAACTTCAAGACCTGCCTCCTGTGCAACAGCTATATTGGAGCGAACACCACAAGATACAATAACCAGATCGGCCGGGTAAACGGTGCCATCATCCAATTTGACACCGGTAACAGAACCATCTCCTGTAATACCAGTAATATTAGCATTGATCCTGAAATCGATACCTACGCTCCTGATGATATCTGCAATCAATTCTCCTGCTGTATCATCCAACTGGCGGACCATCAGCTTATCTGCAATCTCCAGTACTGTTACCTTGCTGGATTTGCTCATTTCCCAGGCTGCCTCCAGTCCCAGCACGCCTCCTCCGATAACTACTGTGTTTTTAACTCGGGGCATAAGTTCCTTGATCTTCACGACATCCGAAAACCGATGTATTGCAACGACTTCAGGCTTGGTTCTGTCAATACATGGAGGGACGAAGGATTCCGAGCCAAGCGCATAAATGCATTTATCATAATGAAGCAGATCTCCGTTATCTAGCGTGACAGTCTTTTCAGCAGTATCCATTTTTGCCACACGAACACCTAGCTTATTAACGATATTGTTTTCTCTGTACCAGCTTTCATCATGAATAGAAATTTCATCAGTATTCACAAGTGAGCTTAAAGATTTTGTCAGCATAGGCCGGTTATAGCTGAGCACGGGCTCGTCGGATACCATTATCACTGTGCAGGTCTTGTTCCTTTCTCGTATTGCCTCTGCCGCGCTGATACCTGCTGCTCCATTTCCCAGAATAACGAAGACCTCCTGTGTATCAGCACTGAATGTTGTATCTTCTTCTTCATACATAACAAAGAACTCAGGGCCGACGCCACAAACAGGGCATATCTCAAGAGATGCGTCAAAAACTGCGCCGCAGACCAGACATTTCACCTGCTTCTGTTTCTTGTTTTTCTCCTGATTCATCCTAGCCTCTTCCATGTTTTCTCCTCTCACGCAATGAATCCGGCTGATATCACAGCCGTATCAATTGGCGGCAAATTATTAAAATATCATATATATTCTTATTATATAATTATTCCATTGACATTCAATGATATTGTATTATACTTTACTATAGATTAGCAAGGAAAGGTTGGCATTGATGTCGGTAAGCTGTATTTAATATGCATTGCTTGTTTCTCAAGTAATTGTAAGACTTTATTGAATTCCAGTGTTTCACGCATTTTGCATATAATCGATAAATTCATTTCTTCCACTCCGATCGTATAGTTAATTGTAAATAACAAACCCGCAGAGGCATATGCAGAGGTGGCTACCTATGGTAACTCAATATTCGAGCTGTCCGAAGTTGAGGACGAAATCAACAGGACTGTCCGGGGAGGCATGATTGATGACAGGGCATCCGCACAGCTTGCAAGTATCAGGAAAAAACTGATTAGTGCAGGTGATCACCCTGACCCTGAGTTGTTCATCGATTAAATCGTAAATTCATGGTATAATAACTTCAATGCGTTGGCTATTATACGCCTCCAGTGAGATTAATGACATAACAACCACAAATTTTGCGAAAGGAAAAGTACAAATGAGTGCTATAACAGTAAACAGGATACCCTTTCACACAAAACCTGACAGCGGCCACCGGTTGGATAAGGAAATGGCATCTTTTGAGATATTGGAAAAACTGGATATTCCATATATGGCGATAGACCACGGGGCAGCCGCTACTGTTGAAGATTGCATTGAAATCGAAGATGTTCTTGGTGTTGAAATATGTAAGAACCTGTTTTTACGCAATCAGTCAAAAACCGAATTCTACCTACTTGTCATGCCGGGGGCAAAAAGATTTGTCACGAAGGACGTTTCAAAAAAGATCGGCACTTCCAGACTATCCTTTGCGGAAGCCGAATATATGGAGAAATATCTGAACATTACGCCCGGCTCGGTGAGTATTCTTGGGCTGATGAATGATTCGGAGAAAAAAGTTCATCTGCTCATGGACAGAGAAATCACAAAAGCCGAATATTTCGGCTGCCACCCCTGTATTAATACGTCAAGTCTGAAGATAAAAACGGATGATATTCTGAACAAATTTCTGCCGTATACAGGGCATAAGCCTCTCATTATAGAGCTATGAACAGAGTCTATACCACGCACCCGGTTTTGGCACCGGAATAAATGTCTGTCGGTGAATGATTGTAAAAATATTTTATACAAAAACATACTGAACCAGCAGCATATATACTACAGTGCCGGCAAGGATACTGAGCAAGGTGTTCTTCTTCCACAAATGAAGAGCAATCACCGCAATGACTCCAAGCAATTCCGGCAGGGCATAGGGAAACGAAGTCGGACGGATCCCCTTCAGGCAGTACACAACAAGCATGCCGATGATCGCAAAAGGCAGGACCTTACCCAGGTAAGTTATATATTTTGGCGTTTTCCTGCCTGCGGGAAACAGAATAAATGGAAGAGCCCTGGTCAGCAGGGTCGCAAAGGCAATACCGAGTATAATGATCAGCGACTGCATCGGTGTTAATATCATGTCTCATTCCTCCGTTCTATCGGATTTCTGAGCGCTGTGAGCAAAAGCAAAATTACAATCATGGAGGGCAAGATGAAGTTATCAGCCCCAAATAGAAAAAGGCACAGCAATGAACAGCAGACTCCCGCCACTGCAGGAATGTGATCCTTTGAAGACTTCCACTGATCTATAAAAATCACTACAAATAATGCAGTCATAGCAAAATCAATGCCTTTAGTATTAAAAGGTAAGACGGAGCCGACCATACCGCCAATAACGGATCCTGTGACCCAATAAAGATGATCCAGAAGAGAAACAAAAAAATAGAACTCGTTTTTATCAATGCCCTCAGGTACATCGGCTGAACACAATAATGAAAAGGTTTCATCCGTCAGGGAGAAAATCATATAGGGCTTTCTCTTCCCCATTCCCTTGTATTTATCAAGCATGGAAAGTCCATAAAAAAGATGTCTTGCGTTGATCATCAGAGTCATAAGGACTGCAACCCAGAAGCTCACACCAAATGAGAGCAGCTCAATGGTTACAAACTGCATTGAGCCTGCATAAATGAGCAGGCTCATCAACAGAGCCCACCCGAAATGATATCCTTTGCTCGAAAGAAGTATGCCAAACGCTGCTCCAAGAAAAATATATCCCATTAAAACAGGTATGGTATGAATAAATGCAAGCCTGAGCGTCTTCAAATTCATATAAAAACCCAAAACTATCTTGTAACACTATATCTGAGAACCTTTGATGATTTTCTACAATCCGCCAACAACCGTATGCAGTTCTGCGATAGCTTCTGTATCGCTGCTACTTGTTCTGCAACTTATAAAGTATCTTGTAGCCGTGTCCCTCTATCGATTTTTCAATTTCTGTCGTATTGAGGGAATTGAAGCCAATAACAATTGCACTTTTTCCATGGGTTCCGCGGTAAACAGCAGCATGGTTGATATTCGCGCCATAGCTTCCGATAATGCTTGTCACGGCAGACATGACTCCGGGAGCATCCTCTGCCTCGACTGTAAGACGCGTACCGGGTTCACGAAAGCCCAAAAGCTCAATGAAGGAGTCAAAGATATCACTCTCGGTGATAATCCCGACCAGCCTGCCATCATCGACAACCGGCAAAATGCTAACATGGTTGTCTCTCATTAGAATAGCCGCCTCTTCCAAAAGAGCTCCGGAAGTAACAGTAACGGGATCCTTTGTCATGATCTGGCCAATCTTTGTCTTGGCCAGTAAGTATGTGATTTCACCTATGCTAAAAGTAGTCGCCTTTGATGGAGATGCACGCAGGATGTCATCCTTTGAAACGATCCCCACCAGCTTATCCTTTTTCATTACCGGCAGACGACGTACGCCGTATTGCATCATAATCTCATGTGCATCTGGAATGGTTTGATCAGCGGAGATGGTAAATGGGTTTGCAGTCATCTTATTCTTAACAAACATATCTAACCTCCTAAATATGCTTTCTTTATATCGTCGCTCTGCATTAATTCAGTACCTGTTCCGGTGAGAACGATAGATCCTGTCTCCATAACATAGGCCCGGTTCGCAATTTGCAGCGCCATACTGGCGTTCTGTTCAATGAGCAGAATAGTCGTCCCAGACTGATTAATTTCCTTAATAATACTGAAAATTTCCTGAACCAATATTGGAGCCAGACCCATCGATGGTTCATCAAGCATCAGAATCTTTGGGCGACTCATAAGAGCCCGACCAATAGCAAGCATCTGCTGCTCACCGCCGGACAAAGTACCTGCCGCTTGCTTTCTTCTGTCCAGAAGGATTGGAAAGCTTTCATAAACTCTCTTCAAATCCTTGGCGATCTCACTTCTGTCCTTTCGCAAAAATGCACCCAGTTCCAGGTTCTCGAGCACAGTCATTGAGGAAAATACGCGACGGCCTTCGGGAACCTGAGAAATTCCCATCTGGACTCTCTGCTGTGCATTGGTATTCGTGATATCAGTGCCATTGAGTACGATCGTCCCTCTGGTAGGCTTCTTGAGCCCGGATATTGTACGCAGTGTGGTAGATTTTCCAGCACCGTTGGCACCAATAAGTGTGACGATCTCTCCATCCTCCACCTTTAGCGTAATCCCTTTGAGGGCATGGATAACGCCAAAATGCACTTCAATATTGTTGATTTCAAGCATCGTTGACCTCCTCCCCCAAATACGCTTCAATGACTCGCTTGTTCCCCTGAATCTCTTGCGGAGTTCCTTCTGCGATAACCATACCATAATCGAGCACATAAATACGCTCGCATATTTTCATGACTAAGGACATATCATGTTCAATCAGCAGGATTGTCAGGTTAAATTTATTACGGATAAAAGCAATTATATCCATTAATTGTGCCGTCTCAGCTGGATTCATGCCCGCAGCTGGTTCGTCGAGCAGCAGCAGAGAAGGATTGGTAGCAAGAGCACGGGCGATCTCCAGATGGCGCTGTTCCCCATAGGGCAGATTCTTAGCAAGTTCATCCTTCTTTTCTTCAAGGCCCAATATCTTTAGCAATTCAATGCTGTCTTCAACCAGCTTTTTTTCTTCACTTTGATAGGACGGCAGGTGAAGAAAGCTGGATAATAAACCATATTTCACGTTTTTGTGCATGGCTATGCGTACATTGTCCAGCACCGTTAGATCCTTAAACAAACGGATATTCTGAAAGGTTCTGGCAATGCCGGCCTTACATATTGTATATGGCTTCAAACCCTGGAGCGACTTCTCTTTGTTGTCCCTATTAAGAGTAATGGTTCCTGTTGTAGGCACATAAACACCCGTCAGCAAATTGAATACAGTAGTCTTTCCCGCGCCGTTCGGTCCAATTAAACCTACCAGTTCACCCTGTTTAAGCTCGATGCCTACATTGGAAACAGCCGTTAATCCGCCAAAGGATTTAGTTAATTTTTTTACGTCCAGTATCTTCATATCCTAAACCCTACCTTTCTTGGATGAAAATACATTTCCAAGCTTGTCAAAAATATTTAGCGAGATCTCCTTCGAGCCCATCAGACCTTGAGGCCGGAAAATCATAATGACGATCAAGGCCAGCGCATATATGATCATACGAACTTCAGCGAACGACTGAAGAAAGCTGGATATAATCGCAAGTAAAATAGCGGCGATAATGGAGCCCGAAATACTTCCCAAACCTCCCAGTACAACAATAACGAGAACGTCTACGGATTTCAGGAAACCAAACAGGTCAGGCTTCAGAAAGTAAAAATAAGAAGCATAAAGGGCGCCTGCGATCCCTGCACAAAAAGCACCAATTGTGAATGCTGTAACTTTGTACCTTGTCGTATTGATGCCCATTGCCTCTGATGCGATTTCATCCTCACGGATTGAAATACAAGCACGGCCATGGGAGGATTTTAAAAAGTTTACTATGACTAAAACAGTACCGGCAGTAAAAATGAAAAGCCATAACCAGTTAACAAATTGCGGTATTCCTATCAATCCTGCAGCACCGTTCGTGATTTCAAGATTCAAAAATATGATACGTATAATTTCAGACATACCTAACGTTGCGATGGCAAGGTAGTCTCCACGAAGCCGGAGTGTCGGAAGTCCGACAAGAAAACCGACTACCGCAGCCGCAATAGCGCCTGCAAATACTCCGATGATAAATCCCAGTGTTGTCGGCGTCCTAAGCGTAATCAGAGCACAAACATATGCTCCTATAGACATAAAGCCTGCATGTCCCAATGAGAATTGCCCCGTAAAGCCAGTGATCAGATTAAGGCTGACCGCCAGAATAATATTGATACAGATCGTCGCAAGCGTTGCCTGTAAATAGTCACTGATAATGTTTGTTGATATCAACACCTGAATGATGATAAAGGTGAGAGATAGCGAAATAACTTTATTTGTGGCATTAGATTTCAATAACTTTTTCACTATTTACACCTTCTCCCTAATATTTTTGCCCAGCAGTCCTGCAGGTTTCACAATAAGAATCAGAATCAGAATAGCAAACACCACCGCATCTCTGTACATGGAATTGCCATATCCCGAAACGAGCACCTCCACCGCACCGATGAAGTAACCTCCGATCATGGCTCCCGGAATGATCCCGATTCCACCAAAAACTGCCGCGACGAAGGCCTTAAGGCCCGGCACAACACCCATCAGCGGGTTGATGGAATTATAGTATACACCTACCAGAACACCTGCCGCGCCTGCCAGAGCAGAACCAAGGGCAAAGGTAAAGGAGATAGTGCTGTTCACATTGATCCCCATTAGCTCTGCCGCATCTTGATCCAGGGAGACCGCGCGCATTGCCTTGCCGACTCTTGTTTTTTTGACGATGAACTGCAGAAGGATCATTAAGATAACTGTTGTGGCAACAATTAGTATCTGTTGCATGGAAATCACAATATTCCCAAGTTTGAAGGTCTCAGCCATCAATCCTGTCATCTCCGGATAAGTACGAACCTTTGCCTTTACAAAGGCCATAGTGCCGTATTCCAAAAATAATGAAACACCTATTGCGGTAATAAGCACTGCAATTCTCGTTGCATTTCTCAATGGCTTATAAGCTATTTTTTCTATCAGAACGCCAAGTAACGTACAAATAGCCATTGCGATCAGTATAGACGGCAGAAAGCCAAGATGGAAAGTCGTCATACAAAAATAGCCAATATATGCTCCGAGCATATAAACATCACAGTGGGCAAAGTTGATGAGCTTGATAATTCCATATACCATGGTATATCCAAGTGCAATCAGGGCATAGATACTGCCCAGGGATATACCGTTAATTATCTGCTGCAAAAATTGTTCCAAATGAATCCCCCGCTTTCAAGCATCAAGACCAATAAACATACATAAGTGGGGGTATTAAAATCCCCCCCACTTATAATATCAGAATAATATTAGATTAAGCAACCTCTATTTACCGACCTTTTCGCTTGTAGCCTGAACACCGTCTTTCAACCCAATGACAACGATCGATTTCACAGGATTGTGATTTTCGTCCACGCTAAAGGATCCGGTTACACCAACAAAGTCCTTGGTGGTTTCGAGTGCATTCTTTATGGATTCACCGTTAAGCTTATCAGCGCGGCTGATACCATCGGCGACAAATTTCGCCAGGTCGTATCCGAGTGCGTTGAATGCATCCGGCTCCTTACCATATTTCGCTTTAAAATCTTCAATAAACTTAATTACCAATGGATCTTTATCAAGCGATGAATAGTGGTTGGAGAAGAAAACGTTATTGAGCGCTTCAGCTCCGGCCAGGTTAATGAGCTCGGGGGAATCAAATCCATCTGCGCCGAGTACTGGAGCATCGATACCCTGTGCACGTGCCTGCTTGATTATAAGGCCCACTTCTTCGTAATAACCCGGAATAAATACTACATCAAAATCTTTGCTCTTTATGCTCGTAATAACGGCATTGAAATCTGTGTCTCCGTCAAGATAAGCTTCCTCTGCAACAATTGTGCCGCCGCCTGCCGTAAAGACGTTTTTGAAGCTCGCCGCCAATCCCTTTGCATAGTCGCTGGAGCTGTCCATGATGATAACAGCCTTCGATTTTGAAAGATTATCCAGTGCATAGGTCGCCATTATCTCGCCCTGGAAGGAATCGCTGAAGCAGATACGGAAAGCATATTCCTTCACGCCGTTTGCATCTACTGTAACATCGTCAGCCGTAGCAGATCCGGAAGCAACCGGAACCTTATTTTTGTTTGCTACAGGAATTGTAGCTTTGAAGGAACCTGATGTGGCAGGGCCCATAATCGCAACGACCTTATCCTGCGTCATTAGCTTGGTTGCAAGAGTAGTGGCCTCGGCAGGCTCTGATTTCGTGTCATACTTTACAGCCACAAGTTTCTTACCGTTGATACCTCCGGCTGCATTGATTTCCTCGATAGCCATTTCAATTCCTTCTACCGAGCTTTGTCCATAGGTCGCAACACCACCGGACAATTCATAGTTGATACCGATTTTGATCTCGTTTGCGTTTGCAGCAGGGCCGCCGCAGCCGGCAAGGAGTGTAATGGCCATAACTGCAATTAATGTGATGCTTAAAATTCTTTTCATTCTTCTCTCTCCTCCATGTTTTATTATTTCTGTATAATTCCCACACCTGGAATTTTGTTAAACAAAAAAAGCTTTGTCTCCCCTTAAAGGCAAACCACACTGTTTATCCCTTCGGAAGTAAAGCAATATTTTTAATAAGTTTATATCTATTATGTGAAATTGTCAATTTGTTTTATATGCAATTTCTAAATTGTTTTATATGCAATTTCTAAGTTGTGTTTTATATTCAATTTATAAATTGTCAATAAATTATAATGAAAAACTGTGAAGAAAAATGTATAATAGATAAATGTCAATAAATCAGGAGGCGTTATGGATATTATAATTAAAGAAGACTATAAAGAACTAAGCAAATACGCGGCAGAATTCATTGCAAATTTTGTTAAATCCAAGCCGGACTGTGTCCTTGGGTTTGCCACCGGAAGCACACCTTTAGCAACCTATAAGGAATTAATAAAAATGCATAATGAGGGACTCGATTTTTCACAGGTAAAAACCTTCAACCTCGATGAATATCTCGGTGTGGGGATCGACCTTGACAAGCCTTACGGTCAGGATCAGAGTTATGCCAGGTTTATGTATGAGGAGCTCTTCAGACATATCAATATTAAAAAAGAAAATATACACATCCCCGACGGGCTTTCAAAGGATCCGGTGCAATTGTGCAAGTCGTATGAGGAAGAGATCAAAAGGCATGGAGGGATTGACCTGCAGCTCCTGGGGATTGGCGGCGATGGGCATTGGGGCTTTAACGAGCCCGGATCTTCCCTGGCCTCCAGGACCAGGGTACAGGCTTTGACACAGCAAACGCTCAATGACAATTATGAAGCCTTTTATAAAAATGCAGGAATTGATAGGTCAATGATGCCGCATTTTGCCATAACAATGGGGATCGGTACTATTTTAGATGCAAAAAACATACTCATGCTCGCCAACGGTATTAAAAAAGCAGAT
The DNA here is from genome assembly GCA_023411645.1 of Bacillota bacterium. Lineage (GTDB taxonomy): Bacteria > Bacillota > Clostridia > Acetivibrionales > DTU013 > JAEYRF01. The sequence goes on from JAEYON010000112.1 coordinate 19,135, forward strand.
GTGGTAGCAAAAGCCCTGGAAGGGCCGGTAACATCACAGATCACTGCATCCGCAATACAACTGCACTCCGGAGGTATCACTGTGGTGCTTGATAATTCAGCCGCTTCAAAGCTTCAGCACATTGAGTACTATATGCATGTTGAAAAGCTGAAAAAAGAGTACAGTCTGTCATAACACTACTTCGTATTCGCAACCGGGTTCAGCACCATCATCATGCTTCTGCCATCAAGCCGGGGTTGTTTCTCCATCGTCCCAAATTCTTTGACAGCCTCGGCAAATTTGGCCATAACTTCCTGCCCTGTTGAAGTGTATCTCATTTCCCTGCCTCTGAACCTGATACTGACTTTCACCTTATTCCCGCCTTGCAAAAATTTACAGGCGTTTTTCATTTTGAATTCAAAATCGTGATCTTCAATTGTCGCCGACAGCCTGATTTCTTTCAGGCTTATCTGCTTCTGGTTCTTTCTTGCCTCCTTCTCCCGTTTTGCCTGTTCAAAGAGGCTTTTACTGTAATCGGTGATTTTACATACCGGCGGCGCCGCATTCGGCGCAATCATCACCAGATCCAAATTTTTCTCTTCTGCCAGCTTCTGTGCTTCCTGTGTCGGCATAATGCCAAGCATTGTTCCATCTGAGTCAACAACCCGTATTTCCTTGTCCCTTATTTCCTCATTCATAATCGGCTCGTTTTTCCTGATATCAGACACCTCCAATAATTTTAACGTTCTATTATATCTTATCATGAACAATCGAAAACAAAAAGCGGGTTCCCAACAAAATTGAGTTTCCGCTCAAATATTTTCAATTTTTAAAGCAGGATTTCTATTAATCTGCGTCGAAACACTTATTGGTCAGACCACCATACCACATATGGAAAGGAAGAAATATGGAAATAAGTCCAATTAGTATGAAGAGAATATACCAGACTATTATCAGCCAATTCATTGACCTGATTAAAGCAGGTGATCTGAAGGTTGGTGAGAGGCTTCCGCCCGAGCGGACCTTGTCAGAGATGTTCAAAGTGAGCCGCGCATCGATCCGTGAAGCATTCAGTGCCATGGAGATCATTGGCCTTATAGAAGTAAGACCCGGTGAAGGTTCATTTATAACGGATCTTAATATTGGTCCTTTTATAAGTACCATATCTCCGTTATTAGTCACAAATGACAATTTGGAGACTGATCTGCTTGATTTCAGAAAGCTTATTGAAATAGAAGCAGTCAAGCTGGCTGCCATCAAGGCTGACGAATCGGGGCTGTCCCTGTTGCAGCGTTCCTTGTCCAAGATGGAAGCCGCGGTAGAAAAAAACGATGCTGTGATGGGCGCCGAGGCGGATGTGGAATTTCACAAAGCATTATTCACTCTGACGGGAAACTATATCCTAATAAAGGCTGCCGAATGCACGGCTTATTTGTTTGAAAGCTCTGTTAAATTCAACAGGGCCAGAATATTGAAGGATGAAAGCAACTCAAAAGTATTATTGGCACAGCACAATGGTATTTTTAATGCAATAAGGCAGAGAAATGTACAGGAAGCAACTGAAATTATGGACAATCATTTAAGCTTTGTTCATGAAATACGCTGACTTACTCAATCAATATTTATACGATAATCAGGCCTGTGATCCAACAGATCATTTGCTGTTATGGTCTGACCACTAGGCCAATAAAGAAAGGAATAAAAAAATGAAGATACTGGTTTGTATTAAGCAAGTACCCGGCACCACCAGCGTACAGGTGGATGAAAAAACAGGAGTGCTCAAAAGAGACGGGGTAGAGAGTAAAATGAATCCTTATGATTTGTTTGCTTTGGAAACTGCCCTATGGATAAAAGAGAGGATGGGCGGTAGTATTACCGCTGTTACCATGGGCCCGCCCCAGGCGCAGAGCATTATAAAGGAAGCCTACATGATGGGCGCTGATGATGGATACATCTTTTCAGACAGAAGATTCGCCGGAGCGGACGTACTTGCAACCTCCTACACCCTTTCACAGGGGATTGCGTCGATAGGCAGTTTTGATATCATTTTGTGCGGGAAGCAAACTACCGACGGAGATACTGCACAGGTCGGCCCAGCCCTTGCCGAATACCTTGGCATACCTCATGCCGCATGGGTAAAGTCCATTGACGGGATTTCTGAAAAAGGTATTATAGTTGCGCAAGATATGGCCGACAGTGTGGAATTCATTGAACTGACCTATCCGTGCCTGATTACGGTTGAAAAGGATATCATGCAGCCAAGACTTCCCTCTTTCAGAAAAAAGCTGCTGACTTCGGAACGGGCAGTAAACATATTGAGTCTGGACGATTTTGCTGATAAGGATGAGCATAAATACGGTCTCAACGGTTCAGCAACAAGGGTCGAAAGAATCTTTCCGCCCGAATCTAATACCCATCAGATCATTTGGGAGGATGAACCAGATAAACTGGTTGATAAAATTTTCGGAACCTTGGCGCAACAGAAGCTTTTGTGAGAGGCAAAGGCTTTTGTGACCGATGTTCCAGTAAATAGCAGCCCGCAAAAACCTTTTATATTACATGAATCAAAGGAGATTATAAAATGGCCACACATGCAATTAACGAGAAAAAATGCGATTTATGCGGCATCTGCGTTAAAGCTTGTCCCTTCGGCGCACTTGAAATAAGAAACAAAAAAGTGGAAGTAACCGCATCATGCAAAATGTGCCGCATTTGTATCAAAAACTGCCCCAACAATGCAATTGCGTTAATAGATGAAGCCAGAGCATCGATTAACAAGAATGAGTGGAAAGGTATCCTGGTCTATGTTGAGCATACGGACGGCGTTGTCCATCCCGTTACGTTTGAATTGATCGGAAAAGCCCAACAGCTGGCATCCAGGATACAGCACCCGGTCTATTGTCTTTTCATGGGCAGCGGCATCATGGAGGAAGCAGAAAATCTTTTAAATTACGGCGTTGACAGGGTATTTGCCTATGATGACGGGCAATTGCGGCACTATAGAGCTGATCTGTACACAAATGTTTTCGAAAATTGCATTAATAAAGTCAAACCTTCCATTGTCCTGGTTGGAGCTACCTCCATTGGAAGATCGCTGGCTCCGAGGGTAGCGGTAAGATACAGGACCGGGCTGACAGCTGACTGTACGCAGCTTGAAGTAAGAAGCAATACCGACCTAGTACAAATCCGCCCCGCGTTCGGTGGTAATATTATGGCTCAGATCATTACTCCCAACAGCAGGCCGCAGTTTGCCACCGTCAGGTACAAGGTCATGGATAAGGCCGGCTGCGGCAGAAATGCGGACGCCGCTGTGGTACGGATGGAGGCCGGTAAAAGCATCCTGAAATCAAGCATCAAGGTGCTCCAGGTGATTGCAAAGGAAAAACTACCCTCCATCTCAGATGCCGAGATCATTATTGCCGGCGGCAGGGGGCTGAAGGAGCAAAAAGATCTTTCCCTGCTTGAGGATCTGGCGGAATTGCTGGGGGGGCAAGTTGCCGTTACCAGGCCGCTGGTGGAAGCCGGGTGGGCGCCGTATACCCGGCAGATCGGACTTTCGGGCAGGACGGTAAAACCAAGGCTGATAATAACCTGCGGAATATCTGGAGCGGTGCAGTTTACTGCATGCATGAACACTGCGGAACACATTTTTGCTATTAACAGGGATAAGAACGCGCCTATATTTAAAGTAGCCCATTACGGGGTTGTTGGTGATCTTTATGAAGTCCTGCCCGGGCTGATCGAGAAGATAAAAAAGGAGGAAAACATTACATGCTATATAAAAAACTAACCAGCGAAGATATCTCTTTTTTGAAAAATATTTGCTCCCCGGAAAATGTTATGACAGGTGATGCAATTAATGACGACTATACGCACGACGAGATGCCCGAGTATGGAAAATACTATCCTGAAGCAGTAGTAGAAGCTAAGAGCACAGAAGAAGTGTCCTCTGTCATGAAGTATGCTTACGCTAATAACATACCGGTTACCCCAAGGGGTTCAGGGACAGGACTCTGCGGCGGTGCTGTAGCGGTACATGGCGGAATTGTGCTTTCTCTTGCCGGTATGAACAAAATTCTTGAACTCGATGAAGAAAACCTGACTATAACCGTAGAACCCGGAGTATTACTTATGGAACTAATCAAGTTCGTCAGCGATTACGGACTGATGTATCCGCCGGATCCCGGTGAAAAAAGCGCTACCATCGGAGGAAACGCGATGACTAATGCGGGCGGTATGCGGGCAGTTAAATACGGAGTTACAAGGGAGTATATCAGGGGTATGGAGGTTGTTTTACCAAATGGGGATGTTGTTGAGCTTGGGGGCAAGGTTGCCAAAAACAGCTCCGGATATAGTCTGAAGGATCTGATGATAGGCTCCGAGGGTACACTGGGTATTGTAACAAAGCTGATTCTAAAGCTGATACCGGCTCCAAAGAAAACGCTGAGCCTTTTAGTCCCTTTTAACAGCCTGGAAGCTTGTATTGAGACCGTGCCAAAAATAATAAAGTCAAGAAACGTCCCCACTGCTGTTGAATTTATGCAAAAGGAGGTCATCGTAGCGGCAGAACAGTATTTAGGCAAGCAGTTTCCGGACAAGTCGGCGGATGTATATCTACTATTGACTTTTGACGGTAACTCTGCAGAGGAGATCGAACGCACCTATGAGGAAGCGGCGCATTTATGTCTTGATTCCGGCGCGGTAGATGTTTTTATATCGGATACGGAGGAAAGGCAGGAATCCATCTGGAGTGCAAGAGGCGCTTTCCTTGAAGCAATTAAAAGCTCGACGACCGAAATGGACGAATGCGACGTTGTGGTGCCCAGAAATAAAATAGCCGAATTCGTAAAATTCGTAAACACACTGGAGAAAAAATATGAAATTAGAATCAGAAGCTTCGGACACGCGGGCGACGGTAATTTGCATATTTATGTCTGCAGAGACCGATTGTCAGAAGCAGATTGGAAACAGAAGCTTCAAAGTGTAATGGATGCTATGTATCAAAAAGCTATTGAGCTTGAGGGGCAAGTATCAGGAGAGCATGGAATTGGTCATGCCAAGATACCTTTTTTAAGCAACTCTCTTGGGGATGTCCCGCTGAAGCTGATGAGAACCATAAAAAGCTCCTTTGATCCAAAGAACATACTTAATCCAGGGAAAGTATGCGGTAACCATTAATAAAGAGGTATGATTCGTTTTTAATAATTTTAAATGGAGTGCATTTTGATGTTAAACGTAAAGCTGCCGTATTCAACAGGATATAAAGAAATAATGCTTGAAGAGTCAAGAGTCAAAGGAACATTGACATCCAGAGTCAATGAATTAAGGGTAGAGCAGCATCAAAAGGAAATTGTTTTTGAGGCGCTCGATAAGCCTGTTCAATCTTCCAGACTTCGTGATATTGCGAAAGATACTAAAAAGGTTTTAATTATTACAAGCGATCATACAAGACCGGTACCGAGTAAAATTACAATGCCAATCCTGCTAAGTGAGATCAGAAGTCTGAATAAGGATGTGGAGATCAAGATTCTGATCGCTACAGGATTCCATAGGCCAAGCACATATGAAGAAATGGTTTTAAAATTTGGGAAGGATATCGTCGATAGAGAAGATATTTTAAATCATGATTCCAGAGATTTTGGTAATATGGTATTTAAGGGTATCCTGCCTTCGGGCGCTGAACTCTATATAAATTCCCTGGTTGATTGGGCGGACTTTATTCTCGCCGAAGGTTTTATTGAACCTCACTTTTTCGCTGGGTTTTCCGGCGGCAGAAAAAGCATTCTGCCTGGGATCGCCTCTGAGAAAACAGTTCTGGCAAATCACTGCTCGAAATTCATCGCTCATAACCGTGCAAGAGCAGGAATTCTGAACGGTAATCCGATACATGCAGACATGGTACAAGCAGCACGCATGGCAAAGCTGGATTTTAATTTAAATGTTGTTATAGATAGTGAAAAGAAAATAATAAAGGCTTTTGCAGGGCATCCGGAGGAAGCCCATTACAAGGGGTGTGAGTTTATAAAGCAGCTTGCGGGAGTAAACGCAGTTGAGGCAGATATTGTGATTACCTCAAACGGCGGATACCCTCTCGACCAGAATATTTATCAATCGGTCAAAGGAATGACTGCCGCTGAAGCATGTGTAAGAAAAGGTGGCGTCATCATCATGGTTGCCGCCTGTAATGACGGTCACGGCGGAGATGCGTTCTATAATTGGTTCGCTTATGCTGAATCGCCGACAGCGGTAGCTGAGAAAATTGCTCAGATATCGCAAATGGATACCATTGCCGATCAATGGGAAGCCCAGATTCTTGCCAGAGTACTCTTAAAATGCAGTGTTATATTGGTCACTGATATGTGTGATCCTGATATCATAAAAAATATGCACATGATGCATGCCGTTTCCGTTGAGGATGCTATTAAAATGGCCGAGTCAATTGTTGGAAAGCAATCAGATATTGTCGTTATACCCGATGGGGTTGGAGTTATTGTGACATAGCCGGAGGCATAGTCATCTGACATAACGCCGCAGATATCTTGCCTGCAGATGCAAAATAGATTACACTGTTTATAAGAGGTGGCTTTACATGGCAAAATGGTGGCAGGATCGGGTGGTCTATCAGATTTATCCCCGCAGCTTTCAGGATACCAATGGCGACGGTATCGGCGATCTTCCGGGCATCATAATGCACCTGGACGAGCTTAAGGATCTTGGAATAGGCGTGATATGGCTAAGCCCGGTCTATCCCTCTCCCAATGCTGATAATGGTTATGATATTAGCGATTACTGCGGCATCCACCCCGAATACGGCACAATGGCCGAAATGGACATGCTGATTGAAGAGGCGGCCAAACGGGACATCAAAATAATTATGGATCTAGTCATTAACCATACCTCCGACGAGCATACGTGGTTCCAACACAGCCGTGATAAAGACAGCCCATACAGAGACTATTATATCTGGCGTCCGGGCAAAGAAGGCCGGTTGCCCAATAATTGGACCAGCTTCTTCGGAGAGGATTGCTGGGAATATGACGAGAAAAGCGGAGAATACTACCTACACCTTTTTGCAAAAAAACAGCCTGACCTAAACTGGCACAATCCGAAGGTACTGGCCGAAATAAAGAATATAATGCGGTTTTGGCTGGATAAAGGCATTGCAGGTTTTCGATGTGATGTCATCAATATACTCTATAAAAACACTCTAGATGACGGTGTTAAAAAAATAGCTCTTACTGGCAGTGAGCATTACCTGTCCCAGAAGGGAACCCATGATATACTGAGGACTCTACGGCGCGATGTACTCGAACATTACGACTGCTTTACCGTAGGCGAGACTGTATTTGTCACACCGGAGATAGCACATGAGCTTTGCGGCGAAGACCGTCATGAGCTTGATATGGTTTTTTCCTTTGAACATATGGAAACCGATCAATTCCTGGTGAAATGGTTCAAGCGCAGATTTCATGCGGGGCGGTTTGCAGCAGCTATTGCAAAATGGCAAAAAGCTTTGGCCTGGAATGCCAATTATCTTGAAAACCACGATCAGCCAAGGAGCGTCTCCCGCTTCGGAGACGACAGCCGCAATTGGGCGCAATCAGCCAAGCTGCTGTGTACCCTGCTGCTGACACTCAGGGGTACTCCCTTTATATACCAGGGTCAGGAGATTGGAATGACCAACTTTGACTTTAAAGGAATGGACCAGATTCAGGATGTGGAATCCCACAATATTTATCAGCTGGCTAAACGCCTGCATTTTCCGCCCGGCCTTCGCTGGAGGATGATCAAGGCCAGTTCCAGAGATAATGCAAGAACTCCTGTGCAGTGGAATGACAGCCCGAATGCCGGTTTTACCACAGGTGTGCCGTGGCTTGGCATTAACCGGAATTATGGCCGCATCAATATAGCCTCTCAGATAAACGACCCCGACTCCGTCCGAAGCTTTTATAAAACCATGATCTCTCTGCGGGCGGGCAGTGAGGTGCTCAAATATGGCTCTTTTGAGCCTGTCATTATAAAAAAGCATCTTTTCATATACAAGCGCGAGCTAAACAGCGAGAATCTCATCATTGCGCTGAACTTCTCCGGCAACATGCAAAAGGTTTCAATAAATCTCAGTGAAAGCTTCACACAGGACGTACGCAGTATGAGCTTAATCCTTTCAAATTATGAACGAGAGGCCTTTGACGGCCTTCTTAATCCCTATGAGGCTTTGATTCTGAGATGGGATAAAAACTCACGAAACTGAGAGGAGGCGTGACACGATAGATGATCGACTTCAAAGATGACGTATTTCGTCTGACAACACAGAACACAAGCTACTGGTTCCGCATCACCCCTTTTGCTCATCTGGAGCACATCCATTACGGCCCCAGACTTATTGATCAGCCTGTGGATGCGCTTACACTCAAGCGTACCGCTGCAATTGGCAGCAGCGTGTGTTATGATCAGTCTGACCCCTACTATTGCCTGGACAATATCTGTCTGGAGTGGTCCGGTATTGGCCGCGGTGATTACAGACATTCCCCTGCAGAGCTGAAAATGCCTGACGGAACTTTTACTTGTGATTTCCTTTATCGCTCCTACCGCATCATTTCAGGAAATGTTCCAATGGACTCTCTCCCATCCTCATACGCAGATGAGGAAGACTGTCAGACGCTGGAGTTGCTGTTGGAGGACGAATCCAACCGTGTTGAACTGCTCCTGTATTATACAGTCTACGAAAAGGCAAACGTCATTACTCGGAGGGCTGTTCTGAAAAACCGGAATAAAAACCCTCTGGTTATCAGACGCATGATGAGCATGATGGTTGATCTTCCCGACCGGGGCTTTAACCTGGTAACCTTTGACGGTGCATGGATAAAGGAAGCCCACAGGCATGTCCGCGCATTGAAATACGGGCTTTATATCAACTCTTCAACCACAGGCGCCAGCAGCAACCGCCATAATCCGGGGTTTCTGCTGACCGAAAAGAACGCCACGGATCAGCATGGGTATGTATACGGCTTTAATTTGGTATACAGCGGTAACCACTATGGCGCTGCTGAAATGAGCAATCATCAGATCGTCCGGGTCTTGCTCGGTATCAATCCGCATTGCTTCGAATGGACACTAAAGGAAGATGAGCATTTTGAGACACCGGAGGCGGTCATGACCTTCAGCGACGAAGGAATGAACGGAATAAGTCACAATTTTCACGATTTCATAAACAATCATATTGTTAGGGGTGATTGGAAAAACAGGGAGCGTCCGATCCTGCTAAACAATTGGGAAGCGCATTTTTTTAAGTTCACCCAGGGCAGTCTGCTAAGGCTTGCACGCCGTGCTGCGCGCCTGGGTATTGAATTGTTTGTATTGGACGATGGATGGTTTGGCAAACGCGACAGTGATACTGCAGGTCTTGGTGATTATACTGTCAACAGAAAAAAGCTTCCGGGTGGCCTTTCTCATTTAGCAAAACGGATTCGAAGGCTGGGAATGCAATTTGGCCTCTGGTTTGAGCCCGAAATGGTGAACCCGGACAGCGACCTTTATCGTTCCCATCCCGAATATGCAGTACAGACGCCAGGTAAAAAGCCTACGCTTGGACGCAATCAGCTGGTACTTGATCTTTGCAGACCTGAGGTCCGCGACTATATAGTATCGTCGGTTAGCCGTATTTTAGATGAGACTGATATTTCATATGTAAAGTGGGACATGAACCGTCATATCAGCGACGCATTTTCTCCCTTTGTATGTGATCAGGGCGAATTTTTTCATCGTTACATTTTGGGGCTTTATGAAATACTCAACAGAATATTTTCACCCAGGCCTCATATCCTGCTGGAAAGCTGTTCGAGCGGCGGAAACCGCTTTGACCTGGGAATGCTCTGCTATTCTCCACAGATCTGGGCTTCTGACAATACAGACCCGGCAGAGCGGCTTAAAATCCAAGGCAGTTTATCATATCTATACCCGTTGTCAACCATGGGGGCCCATGTGTCCAGCGCGCCACACCAGCAGACATTACGGGACACGCCGCTGCCGACTCGTTTTAATGTTGCTTCCTTCGGCTGCCTTGGCTATGAACTTGATCTAAAATACCTATCTCCCGTGGAAAAACGTGAAATAAAAAAGCAAATCGCATTTTACAAGCTGCACCGCAAGACCTTCCAATTTGGGCGGTTCTACCGGCTTTCTGCACTCAAGGACAACAAGGTGCATTGGCAGTGTGTCGAACGGGATGGCAGCAAGTCCATAGCAGGCTTTTTCCAGACAATTTCATATGCCAGTGATAGTGCTGATTTTTTGCCCCTGACCGGGCTGAAGCCCGAAGTCCGCTATTGTTTGAAGACTTTCCCTCAAAGCCTTTTTATCAAACGCTTCGGCGGGTTGGTCAAGCATATTCTCCCTTTTGCGCCGAATCCGGGAGGCCTGCTTCTGCGTACGGCTAACAGGCATTACAGTATGACCGACTGCATAGAGTCATATGAGGGATATGGTGACATGTTTATGAGTGGGGTCCTGCTCAACAACCAATTTATGGGCACATGGTATAATAGACGGACACGCCTTCTGGGGGACTTTGGATCAAATTTGTACCTTATTGAAGAAATGCAATAGAGACAGGTAAGACAAATATGAAGAAAATGAGGGAGGTTAACCGATGAAAGATGCTTCGAAGCGCAACCGCTACACCTTTGGCCTGGGTACAGTCGGCAGGGATATGCTCTATTCTCTGGTAAGCATGTACCTGCTTGTCTATTTAACGGAAATTCTTGATCTTCCTGATTCTACCATGTGGTGGATGACAGGCGTGCTCACTGTATTGCGAGTATTTGATGCCGTCAATGACCCTATTATGGGCTATCTGGTGGACAATACGCAAACCCGCTTTGGCAAATTCAAACCATGGATTGCTATTGGCGGCTTGCTGGGCGGGATTCTAACCGTGCTGATTTTTACTGATTTCGGATTCAGGGGCGCAGCTTATATCATTACCTTCACGATTCTCTACCTTCTTTGGGATTTTATATATGGCGCCAACGATATTGCCTACTGGTCCATGCTTCCTTCTCTGACCATAGATCAGAAGGAACGCGAAAAGACTGGCTCCTTCGCTCGAATCTGCGCTAATGTGGGTATGTATATTGTTGTTGTAGGCATCCTTCCTGTCACAGGAGCCCTCGGCGGTGATAAAAAAGCCTGGTTTATATTAGCGGCAGGCATCGTGATCATCACATGGGCATTTTTATGCTTTACCCTCTTTGGGGTGAAGGAGAACCGAAGCTTGTATAAAAAAGAAGAGCATACTACCCTGAAAGAAATGTTTTCAGTCATTTTTAAAAACGACCAGCTTTTATTTACCGCCATCTCAATGGCGCTATTTATGATAGGATACTCCACAACGACTACGTTCGGTGTCTATTATTTTAAGTATGCTTACAAAGATGAAGGGATGTACTCGATATTCGCCGGAATATTAGGCGTATCCCAGCTGCTTGCACTGACCTGCTTCCCGCTTTTCTCCAAAAGATACAGTCGCAAGATGCTTTACGGCTTTTCAACGGTTTTAATCGTTCTCGGTTATATCGTCTTCTTTTTTGCTCCTATGAATATGCTTGTTATTGGTATTGCAGGTGTGTTGATTTTCATCGGTGAAGCCTTTATCCAGCTTCTGATGCTGATGTTCCTAACAGACACAGTAGAGTACGGTCAGTGGAAGTTGGGCCGGCGCAATGAGAGTATAACGTTTTCTATTCAGCCCTTTATAAACAAAATTGGCGGAGCGATCGCAAGTGGTATTGTTGGAGCCACCCTGATTATTTCCGGCATCAATTCCGCAGCAACACCTGACGACGTGACGGATGCGGGATTACTCACAATGAAGCTGTCAATGCTTATTTTCCCTCTGATTGTCATCGCGGCAGGCTATATCGTTTACCGGCTGAAATACAGGATCGACAAAGAAATGTTCGAAAAGATCGTGTCGGATCTGGCCGAACGAGGCGACCTCAACCTGAAGGACGCAATAGACAAGGGATAGATTAATTGTTCCGCCCCTTTTTACATAAGCTGTTATGCAGTGCACCCTTTATTTATGATATAGCCTCTTTGTCTGGTACTGTGGCTCGCAGGTGATATTAATTCCAAGCTTCTGAAAGACATTTTCGTCAACGCGGGACAGAATCACCGTGGAATGCGCCTCACAGCCGCGCAGCTTCGCCAGTTGCTGTATAGCAAGTGCAGCGGTGGGATTAGTCGCAGCGCAAATCGACAGGGCAATCAGGATCTCGTCCGTATGCAGGCGTGGATTGTGATTGCCCATGTGCTTTACCTTCAAGGCCTGTATAGGCTCAATGATAATCGGGGAAATCAGATGCATCTCATGGCGAATCCCGCCCAATTCCTTCAATGCATTTAATACAAGCGCGGCGGAAGCCCCCAGCAAAGGTGTCGTCTTGCCGGTAACAATACGGCCGTCCTGTAATTGAAGTGCGACAGCAGGACCACCGGTAGCCTCGGCACGTTTGATTGCCGTATCTACAATAGGACGATCCTTTGGAGAGATGCCCAGTTGGCCCATCAATAGCTCCAGCCTGTATACTTCGGCTTTATCAGCCATGCCCTGCCTCTGTGAGCAGCGGGTATTGTAATAACGACGGATTATCTCCTGTTCCGACGCTCTGCTAACGCACTCATCATCAGTTATACAATATCCTGCCATGTTTACGCCCATATCCGTCGGGCTTCTATAGGGGGACTCCCCCGATATTCTTTCAAAAATAGCATTTAACACCGGAAATATTTCAATGTCTCTGTTATAGTTGACTGTGGTTTCTCCGTACGCTTCCAGATGGAAGTTGTCGATCATGTTCACATCATTCAAATCCGTTGTGGCAGCTTCGTATGCAAGGTTAACAGGATGTTTTAACGGCAAATTCCAGATCGGAAAGGTTTCAAATTTTGCATACCCCGCCTTAATCCCACGTTTATGCTCATGATAAAGCTGTGAAAGACAAGTAGCCATTTTACCGCTGCCCGGTCCCGGAGCAGTAACAATAACAAGAGATCTGGTAGTTTCAATGTAATCGTTTTTGCCGTATCCATCATCACTTACGATAAGCTGAATATCGGCTGGATAATCCGGGATCATATAATGTCTGTATACCTTTATGCCAAGATTCTCCAGCCTTTTCTGGAAAAGGTCGGCTGTGATCTGCGAGTTGTAATGAGTAATGACAACGCTTCCCACATACAGGCCAATTTCACGGAAAGCATCAATCAAGCGCAGCACATCCAAGTCGTATGTAATGCCAAGGTCTCCTCTGCGCTTGTTCTTTTCTATATCGTCGGCGTTGATAATAATAACGATCTCAGCTTCATCCTTCAGTTCCAGCAGCATTTTTACCTTACTGTCCGGCTTGAATCCGGGCAGGACTCTTGAAGCATGGTAGTCGTCAAAAAGCTTCCCGCCGAACTCCAGATACAACTTCCCCCCAAAATAGGCGATCCGTTCAAGGATTTTTTTAGATTGCAGATGTAAGTACTTTTCATTATCAAATCCGACTCTGTTCACGGTTGCACCTCTATATTTAAATAGTTACTGCAAAAATTGTACGAAGCTGCTGCCTGAATATCTCATAGCTGCCGCTTGAATTTATGAATAGTTAACATTTCCTTACCCACAATAACATAATGAGCACTTAGCGTCAATCGTATTTCAGAATCAAAGTATAGTACAAACTTACTGCTAATGTTATAATGTGAGATGAGTATTATTTTGTTTTTCAAACAAATCCATAATAACATGAAAGAAGATTACAATGGAAAGTAGTTTTAATGATCTGGGTATTTCGCTCCCAATTTTAAATGCGTTGAAAGATATGGGCTTTGAGATGCCGACAGAGGTGCAGAGCAGAGCAATCCCCCATATCTTAAAGAAAGAAGATCTTATCGTTATGTCTAAGACTGGCAGCGGCAAAACCGCTGTTTTTGGCGTTTCCATCCTTCAAATGACAGATCCGGGAGCGCCGGGTCCGCAAGGCCTGATCCTTGAACCTACACGAGAGCTCGCCGTCCAGGTGGACAATGATCTAAAGCAGATGTCGAAGCACCTTGACCACAAAACAACGGCGGTATATGGACAGCATAATATGAATACTGAGATTGCGGCTCTCAAAAAAGGTGTTTCTGTTGTTACAGGGACGCCAGGACGTGTATTTGATCACATCAGTCATGGAAACCTGACGACTAAAAATATTCGTTTCCTCGTTCTTGATGAGGCTGATAGAATGCTGGATATGGGCTTTTACGATCAGGTGATGAAAATCATAAAAACCTTGCCGAAGGATAGGATTACACTGCTTTTTTCAGCGACAATACCTGCCGAAATCCGAAGAATTTGCAGCAATCATATGAAGAATCCAGTCACCATTGAAATAGAATCACAGACAATGACGGTGGATATTATTGAGCAGGTATATTATCGCGTGGACCACAGGGAAAAGAATCTCCAGTTGAACCGCCTGCTTCTGATGGAACAGCCGGAAAGCTGCATGATCTTTTGCAATACGCGGCTCGCAGTTGACAGAGTTCATAGCTTTCTAACCCGAAAGGGATATGCGTCCCATGCGCTGCACGGAGATATTCCTCAGGGAATGCGAATGAAGACAATGGAGAAGTTCAAGCAGAAGGAATTTCATCTGCTGGTGGCTACGGACGTCGCCGCCCGCGGTATTGATATCGATGGCTTATCACTGGTTATCAATTATGATGTCCCGGTAGAAAAGGACAGTTATGTTCACAGGATCGGCCGTACCGGAAGAGCAGGAAACCCCGGCCGTGCCATCACATTAGTCACAACCGACGATATCATGAGCCTCTACGAAATTGAAGAGCATATAGGCGCCATGATTGCCGAAGCAGAGCTTCCAACCGAATATGAGTACAATAAACGAATGGCCGAGGCTGAAAAATGGATAGAAGCAAATACATTGAAGGTAACCCGATCACAGACAGGGACGCCAAGGCAAAACAGACCTCAGCCTAGCGGCAAGCGAACTGATAAAACGGGCAGACCTCAGAACAACGGCAAACGCGCTGAGCAGACAGGCAGAACTCAGCATAGCGGCAAGCGCGCAGAGCAGACAGGTAGAACTCAGCATAGCGACAAGCGCACTGAGCAGACGAGCAGACCTCAGAACATCAACAAGCGCTCTGATCCGACGAGCAGACCTCAGCGTACTTCAACATATGACAGACAAAGCAGGTCTCCACGTTCCGCTCCTAGGACCGAACAAACAAAGCCGGTTTTGCAGAGCCAAAATACCGTTCCTGCTTCCAAGAAATCTTTCCTGCAGCGTATACTGCAGCGTATTTTAGGCAAAAAATGAGGTTTGCGATTGTTCTACTAACAAGTGGGATGGTTCTGCTGAGACAAGCAATATGACTCTTATCTTTGGAACCATCCTTCTGTGTCCTTACTTATACCAGCTTCTTCTGTATTGCAAGAGCAACCGCTTCCGTTCTTCCGGACACCCCCAGCTTCGACAGAATACTGCTGACATGAAACTTAACTGTAGATCTGCTGAGGAAAAGCTTATGAGCAATTTCAGGGTTACTCAGGCCATCGATCATAGAGCTGAGAACTTCCTTTTCCCTGGGTGTCAATTCAAAGTCCTGAGCATGCTTTCGACCTGTGGCATTGATTAGTGCTTGCGTCGCTTCAGGAGCCAGTGTGGGACGTCCATTATTGACAGATCGGATCGCGTCGGCAAGTTCATCGGCCGATACATTTTTTAACAGATAACCTATGGCTCCTGCTTGCAGAGCATTCTCAATCAGGTTGTCCTCCTTAAAGCTGGTAAGAACAATGACCTGCGTGTCAGGGAAACGCTCCCGGATGATCTTTGTTGCCTGCGCGCCATCCATCTCCGGCATCACAAGGTCCATTAGAACAACATCCGGCTCTGCTGCTGCACATACATCAACGGCTTCCTTCCCGTTAGACGCCTCTCCGACCAGCTCAAAATCGTCAAAAATCTGTAAAAATGCTCCTAGTCCGCTTCTGACCACCTTATGATCGTCTACGATCAGTATTTTTATCTTTCCCTCACTCACTTTTATCCCTCATTTCTATATTCCATTGCGTTCGCTTACCTCCCACCCACTCCAGTTCAATAGCGGTACCTTCTCCGGGTTGGGATCTGACGCTCAGATTTGCTCCGATTGCCGCCGCTCTCTCCCGCATGATACTAAGTCCAAAGTGCTGAGAGGTAACAGCATCCGGGTCAAATCCCCGTCCGTCGTCTGTTATGCGTAGTCCGGCTACAACAATAGCCAAATGCTTATCTTCATTTGATCTGAACTCAACACAGACGTTCTTTGCTCCTGAGTGTTTCGAAATGTTGTTCAACGCCTCCTGAGCGATACGATAAAAAGCTATTTTAGCTTCCAGCGGCAGCGATGTATTGCCATTTATATTAAGTGCGACCGGTATTCTTGCACGTCCCGTAACCGCTTCCGACAACTGCCTGAGCAGATCCTCCAGCGGCGCCTCAACCAATGTGGCCGGTCTCAGCTCAAACAGCAGCGTTCTCATTTCAGCCAAAGCTCCACGTGTCAGTTGTCTGATCTCTTCTATCCTCTTTAATCCTTCTTCTTTATTCTTCTCTAATATCCTCGGTACCACTTCGGCTATAAGACTGGCGGAAAAAAGTGTCTGAGTGACCGCATCATGGAGATCTCTGGCAAGCCGGTTCCTTTCAGCAGCAACCGCCATTTCCTCCGCTTGCTTCCGGAGTCTGGTATTGTCAATTGCCAATGCAGCTTGATCCGCAAAAGTCATGGCCAGCTCGATTTTCTCTTTTGAGATGTTATGTTCCGACTGTCCTTCATCTTTTTTAAAATAAAGCGCTATGCCACCGTAAACCTCCTCCTTACAGATGAGCGGTACTGCCATCATGCCGCAGCAGTTGGTCCGAATCCACTCAAAATGCTTATCAAGCATCGGATGCAAATGCGCCATCTGATCTGCCTGCGAAAGATCTGTGCTCACTATTGGTCTGCGTTCCATAAAAGCTTTCCCAAGCATACTTGTCTCCACGCTTATGGTCACATTTTTCTTTATGTACTCGGGAAATCCGCATGCCGCCTCCAGTGCAAGTGTTTTTTCTTCCATATCCATTCTGAACAGGGCTGCATAATCCGTATGCAACAATCTCGCAGCTTCATGGATAATTAAATCAAGAATCTCATCCAGTTGTTTGTTGGAATTCAGTGATCTAAGTATATCCCTTAGACTCTCCGCCACAAATCTTCTTTGTTCATTCTCCTGCAGCCTTTTTTTCTCATCCTCATAAAACTTAGCATTTTCGTATTCTATGGCGGCCTGATTGGCAAACGCCGTACCAAATTCTATATGATATGGCTTGTAAAAACCCGGCTCATGATGATCTATCGTAAGTACACCAATTACTTTGTCTTTGGAGACCATCGGCAATCCCATCCAGCAACGAACACCCTTATACACGGTGTCCATATACCGTTCCATACTCTTTCTGAAGGAAATGGCCGGCTCCTCATCCGAACAAATATCAGCAATAATCACCGGCTTTTTGTCATGCAACAGGTCAATACTGACTGGCAACGGAAACGAATCCTCCTGACCGGACTCCAGCAGAGATCTGTGCGCGATGATCCGCACCTGCTCGTCGGTCACGATAAATATTTTTGCATTTTCATATTTTATAATTGTCCTGAGTTTATCCAAAATAGCTTCAAGCAGAGGCCTTATCTCCATTGTGGTGGAGACAAGATTGGATACTTCCAGCAAAGTTGTCAGAAGCTTAGAATTTTGCTGCGGAATAGCCCTATTGTCTGTATTTCCCATACATCCCTCAAATTAAGTACTCGCCGCAACCGGCAAAGACTTTGTTAAATAATAATCATTCTCGGTATCCCTTAATTGTATATCATTTATTTAGAAATATCAAGAATTTACACATTGCGCTTCGCACGTTTATCACAACAGGCTAATATACTATTAAAGGCTTATTTCTCCTGTGCGGGGATAAAATTAAGGCAACTGGAAGTGATACCATGCAAACACTGTCAATAGGCTCGGAAGGTCCGGACGTCAGAGTCGTTCAAAGCTTACTTAACAGAATAGGCTATAATGCAGGTCCGGTCGACGGGGTATTCGGCAACAGAACCTATCAAGCCGTGGTCGCCTTTCAAAGCAACAACGGACTGGCAGCGGACGGCATTGTAGGACCGGCAACCTGGCGCATTCTTGAAAGACTTCTCAGAGGTTATGATACCTATACGGTCCAGGCAGGCGACACCCTTTATTCTATTGCAAGAGCCTACTATACTACTGTCAATGCCATTGTGACAGCAAACCCGGGCATCGACCCTGATAGAATTAACATAGGCCAAAGGCTTATCGTGCCCTATGGTATTGATGTGGTCACAATGGACATAGCACCGACATATGAAATAGTACAGCTTCAAATAGAAGGACTTAAGGCCAGATTTCCCTTCCTGGAAACAGGTTCAATCGGCAGAAGCGTAATGGGCAGGGAACTATATTATGTAAGGCTTGGCCGAGGAACAAGAGAAGTATTCTATAATTCGTCTCATCATGCAAATGAGTCTATCACAACACCTCTTGTGATGGAGTTCATACAAAATTACGCAAAGGCTTATTCTACCGGAACCAGTATTCTCGGCTACAACATACGGGAGCTGTTCAATCTCACCAGTATATACATAGTACCGCTTGTAAATCCCGACGGTGTGGATCTGGTAGCTTATTGGCCAAATTATAGCGATCCCGCTTTTATAGCCGC